>NZ_JBOHGA010000102.1:0-21152 GCF_050699915.1 Actinophytocola sp. | reverse complement strand
CAACCGGGCCGTCAGGTCCAGCGTGGCCGCGCGCGCCCGGTCGGGCCGGTCCGGCTCGTCGCGCAGCACGCCGAGGGCGGCCAGGGCCGCGGTCGTGCTGGCCGGCGACAGGCCGGTGTCGAAGATGAAGCTCCGCGCCGAGTCCACCAGGTGCTTGATCACCCGCCGCGGGCCGAGTACCGCGCCGCCCTGCGCGCCGAGTGCCTTGGACAGCGTCACGGTCGTCACCACGTCCGGCTCACCGATCAGGCCCGCCTCGGCGACCGCGCCCCGGCCGCCCTCGCCGAGCACCCCGAAGCCGTGCGCGTCGTCCACGACCAGGGCCGCGCCGTGCTCACGGCAGGCGGCGAACAGCTCCGGCAGCGGTGCGAGGTCGCCGTCGACGGAGAAGACCGAGTCCGTCACGACCAGGGCCCGCTCGGTGCGGCGGGTGCGCAGCGCGTGCGCGACGGCGGCCGGCGAGGCGTGCTCGACCACCGCCACGTCCGCCCGGGACAGCCGGCAGCCGTCGATCAGCGACGCGTGCAGGTACTTGTCCGTGACGATCGCGCTGCCCTTGCCGGAGAGGGCGGTGAGCACGCCCAGGTTCGCCAGGAAGCCCGACGAGAACACCAGCGCCGCCTGCGTCCCGCAGAACGCGGCCAGCTCGTGCTCGAGCTCGATATGCGCCTCGATGGTTCCGGTCACCAGCCGCGAGCCCGTCGAGCCCGCGCCCCAGCGCAGCGTCGCGGCGGCGGCCGCTCCGGTCACCCGCTTGTCCCGGGACAGGCCGAGGTAGTCGTTGCCCGCGAGGTCCAGCAGGTCGGAGTCGGGCCGGCGCGGCCGCAGCTGCCGGGCGAGGCCCGCGCGGCGGCGCTCGTCGGCGCGGGTGTCGAGCCAGTCGAATGCCGAGGTCACGCGATCGAGTCTGACACCTGCCCGGTCCCGGCCGTGCCGAACCCGGCCGTCGACCGACCGGTTTGCCCGAGTGGTAACGGTTCGGCATGATCCTTGCTCGCCCTCGCCGCCAGCGGTTACGGTCCGGACCTGACGTGATCGCGGTCACGTCGGCCCAGGTCGGGGTTGCAGCAGGCTCACAGCGGAGTGGCCATGTCGATCCTGTCGGTCAACAACCTCGAGGTCGTCTACGACGACGTGGTGCTGGTCCTGCGCGGCCTGTCCCTCGAGGTGCCCGACGGCTCGATCGTGGCGCTGCTGGGGGCCAACGGCGCCGGTAAGACCACGCTGCTGCGTGCGGTGACCGGGCTGCTGATCGCCCACCGCGGCAAGATCACCAAGGGCACGGTCACGGTCGCCGGCACGGATCTCACCGGCGCCGACCCGGCCGATGTCGTGCGCCAGGGCGTCGGACAGGTCATGGAGGGCCGGCGGACCTTCGCGGAGATGACGGTCGAGGAGAACCTCCGCGCCGGTGCGCACACCCGCAGGCGAGCCGAGTACCGCGAGTCGGTCGGCCGGGTGTTCGACCTGTTCCCGGTGCTCGCGGAGCGCCGCCGGTCGACCGCGGGCTACCTGTCGGGCGGCGAGCAGCAGATGCTCGCGATCGGCCGCGCGCTGATGGCGAGCCCGCGGCTGCTGCTGCTCGACGAGCCGTCCCTCGGCCTCGCGCCCAAGCTCGTCGAGCAGGTCCGCGAGATCATCGTGCAGATAAACGAGCAGGGCACGAGCGTGCTGCTGGTGGAGCAGAACGCCGTGATGGCCCTGTCCATCGCGCGCTTCGGCTACGTCATGGAGGTCGGCAAGGTCGTCCGGGACGGCCCGGCCGAGGAGCTGCTCGTCGACGAGGACATCCGCGAGTTCTACCTGGGCTCCACTTCGGACATCGAGAAGCGCTCGTTCGCCGAGGTCAAGAGCTACCGGAGGAAGAAGCGATGGAGCGCCTGACCACCGAGCAGGAATCTCCCGCGGCCCCACCGGAGGCGAGCCGGCCAGGCGAGGATCCGGCGCCGCTGCTGGAGGTTCGCGACCTCACGCTGCGGTTCGGTGGCGTGACCGCGCTGAACGGGGTGAGCTTCACCGTCGGCCGTGGCGAGCTGTTCGCCGTGATCGGCCCGAACGGCGCCGGCAAGACCTCGATCTTCAACTGCCTCAACGGCGTCTACCGGCCCCAGCAGGGCACGATCACGTTGGCGGGCAAGCGAGTCACCGGCCGCTCGCCCGCGTCGATCGCCGCGATGGGCGTGGCGCGGACGTTCCAGAACCTCGGCCTGTTCGAGAACCTGACGCTCATCGAGAACCTCATGCTCGGCCGCCACCACCTGATGCGCACCGGGATGCTCGCCGGCATGTTCTGGTGGGGCCGCGCGAAGCGCGAGGAGATCACCCACCGCGCCGCGGTCGAGGAGATCGTGGAGCTGCTCGAGCTCGAGCCCTACCGCCGCATGCCCGCCGGCCTGCTGCCTTACGGCGTCGCGAAGCGTGCCGAGCTGGGCCGAGCCCTCGCCATGTCGCCGACGCTGCTGCTCCTCGACGAGCCGGTCGCCGGCATGAACGTCGAGGAGACCGAGGACATGGCCCGCTACCTCGTCGAGGTACGCCGGGAGCTCGAGCTGGCGATGATCCTGGTGGAGCACGACATGCGGCTCGTCATGGACCTCGCCGACCGGGTCCTGGCGCTGGACTTCGGGGTGCCGATCGCCACCGGCACGCCCGGCCAGATCCAGCAGGACCCCAAGGTGATCGAGGCGTACCTGGGCGGCGGAGCATGACCGCCACCGTCGAGCGTCCCACCCGGACCGCGACGCTCGTCGCCCGCCTGCTGGAGCACGCGGCGGGTCGGGCGGACGAGGTGGCGATCCGCGAGAAGCACCGCGGCTGCTGGCGCGAGTGGACCTGGGCCGAGTACGCCGGGCGCGTCGCCGACGTGGCCGCCGGACTGCGCTCGTTGGGCGTGGTGCCGGGCTCGCGGGTGGCCGTCCACGCCGAGAACCGGCCGGAGTGGGTGATCGCGGACCTGGCGGCGCAGGGCTTGGGCGCGTGCACGGTCGGCGTGTACCCGACCTCGCCGGCCGCCGAGGTGGAGTACCTGCTCGGGCACTCGGCGGCGGAGGTGCTGATCGCCGAGGACGAGGAGCAGCTCGACAAGGCGCTCGCGGTGCGGGAGCGGCTGCCGCTGTTGCGCCACATCGTCGTGATGGACCCACGTGGGCTGCGGTTCTCGGGGCTGCCCGGCGTGCTCACCTTCGCCGAGCTGGAGGAGCGGGGCCGCGCACTCGAGTCCCGCGACGCGTACGCCGAGTCGGTCGCGGCACTCGACCCGGACTCCACCGCGGTCCTCGTCTACACCTCCGGCACCACGGGCCCGCCGAAGGGCGCGATGATCTCGCACGCCAACCTGGTCGCGTCCGGGCGCGCGTTCGTCGAGGTGCTCGGCGCGACCCGGGGCGACGAGGTGCTCAGCTACCTGCCGCTGTGTCACGTGGCCGAGCGGCTGATCTCGGTCATCGACGGCGTGTGGGCCGGCCTCGTGGTCAACTTCGGCGAGGGCGGCCCGTCGTTTCCGAACGACCTGCGCGACGTCCAGCCGACCGTGTTCCTCGGTGTGCCACGGGTGTGGGAGAAGATTCTCGCCACCGTGGAGATCCGGATGGCGGACGCCTCGCGGCTCAAGCGGACGCTGTACCGGGCGTGCCTGCGCCAGGGCCGGCGGATCGCGCCGCGCCGGATGGCCGGCCGGCCCACGTTCGGCGACCGGGTCGTGCTCGCGATGTGCGAGCTGCTGGTGTTCCGCGCGCTGCGGGAACGGCTCGGCATGTCGCGGGTGCGCGCGCCGATCAGCGGCGCCGCGCCGATCGCGCCCCAGGTGCTGGAGTGGTTGTGGGCCATCGGGATCCCGGTGCGCGAGGGTTACGGGCAGACCGAGAACACCGCGATCTGCACGCTGAACCCGGTGGGCGACATCCGGCTGGGCACGGTCGGCGTCGCCTCGCCCGGGGTGGAGGTGCGCATCGCCGAGGACGGCGAGATCCTCACCCGCTCGGCCGGCGTGTTCCAGGGCTACCTGGACAACCCGTCGGCCACGGCGGAGACGGTCGACGCCGAGGGCTGGCTGCACACCGGCGACGTCGGCGAGCTGGACGACGACGGCTTCCTGCGGATCACCGACCGCAAGAAGGACATCATCATCACCGCGGGCGGCAAGAACATCTCGCCCTCGGAGATCGAGAACCTGCTGAAGGTGTCGCCGTACGTGCGCGAGGCGGTCGTCGTCGGCGACCGGCGCAAGTACCTGACCGCGCTGATCGGCATCGAGCTCGACACGGTCGGCAACTGGGCCTCGCGGCGCGGCCTCGCGTACACGACCTACGCCGACCTGTCGGCCAAGCTCGAGGTGCAGGTGCTGATCGACGGCGTGGTGCGGGCGGCCAACGAAAAGATCGCCCAGGTCGAGCGGGTCAAGAGGTTCACGCTGATCGGCAAGGAGCTCGACCACGAGGACGGCGAGCTGACCGCGACGCAGAAGGTCAAGCGCCGGGCGATGGCGGAGCGCTTCGCGGTTGAGATCGAGGCGATGTACCGATGACCCGCCCCCTCCTCGCTTCCGCCCGGAATGCCTGGAAGGCGTCCTTCCGGGCACTGGGCGTCTGGAAGGCGTCCTTCCAGGCTTCGGGGTGGCGACCGTGAGCGCGTTCCTCACCAACTTGTTCGCCGGGCTCGCGCTCGGGTCCACGTATGCGTTGGTGGCGCTCGGTTTCGTCGTCATCTACAAGTCCACCGGTGTGATTAACTTCGCTCAGGGCGGGCTGCTCGCGCTCGGCGCCTACCTCGGCTACACGTTCGCCAACGACCTCGCGCTCGCGTTCGGGGTGGCGATCCTGCTCGCCTGCGCCGCCGCCGCGGTGGTCGGCGCGAGCGTGGAACGGTTGGTGCTGCGGCGAATGGTCGGCCAGCCGCCGTTCGCGGTCATCATGATCACGATTGGGTTGCTGTTCGTCCTCGAGCCGATGATCACCGCGATCTGGGGCTTCGACAACCTGCCGATCCGCAACCCGTGGAACATCCAGACGGTCGAGGTCGGCGGGCTCGTGCTCGGCGTGCGCGACCTGTGGACGATCGGGCTCACCGCGGCCGTCGTGGTGGCGTTCTTCCTGTTCTTCCGCTACACCTCGTTCGGCCTCGCGATGCGGGCCACCGCGTTCGACCCGGAAGCCGCGCTGGCGCAGGGGATCAGCGCCCGCCGGGTCTACGCCGTGTCGTGGGCGATCGCGGCGGCGCTCGCCACGCTGGCCGGTATCACGCTCGCCGCCGGACCCGCCGGACTCTCCCCGTCGATCAGCTTCATCGCGTTCGCCGCGTTCCCCGCGATGATCCTCGGCGGGCTGGACTCGCCGGCCGGCGCGGTGCTCGGCGGCCTGGTCATCGGCCTCGCCGAGGCGCTCACCCGCGGCTACCAGGACCAGCTGTTCTCCTGGGCGGGCTCGAACGTCTCGGTGATCGTGCCGTATCTGCTGATGATCCTGATCCTGCTGCTCCGCCCCTACGGCCTGCTCGGTACGAAGGACGTGAGGCGGATCTGATGGCACCGAAACCGCACCGCAACCTCGTCCGCGGCTACGCGCAGGACCTGCGGCTGTTCGGCTCGCCCGCGGCCAAGGCCGGCCTCGCGGCGATGCTGCTCGTGCTGCTGGTGCTGCCGACCGTCGTGCAGGACGACTTCTGGCTGTCGGTGCTGATCTACTCCGGGATCACCGCGATCGGCGCCATCGGACTGAACCTACTGACTGGCTACAGTGGACAGATCTCGCTCGGCCACGCGTTCTTCATCGGTGCCGGCGCCTACTGCGCGGCGCTCGTCGGCGGGGACCTGGGGCTGCCGCTTCCGCTGTGGCTCTTGGCATCCGCGGCGGTCGGCGCGGTGCTCGGCGGGCTCATCGGGCCGTTCGCCCTGCGGCTGCGCGGGCACTACCTGGCCATCGTCACGCTCGGCCTGGTCTTCATCGGCGAGCACCTGTGGCGCAACCTCACCGAGGTCACCGGCGGCAACAACGGCACCTCGGTGCTCGCCGGGCCCACGATCGGCCCGGTGGACCTCGGCGCGCTCGAGATCGCCGGCGAGAGCTACTCGCGCAACCAGGGCTACTTCTGGCTGGTCTGGGTTCTGGTCGCGCTCGTCGCGCTGCTGGCCAAGAACCTCGCGCGGACCCGGCCCGGCCGGGCGCTGTGCGCGGTGCGCGACCACGACCAGGCCGCCGAGGTGATCGGCGTGCGGGCCGGCCGGTACAAGATCGGCGCGTTCATGGTCTCCAGCGCGATCGCGTCGATGGCCGGCGCGCTGTTCGGGTCCTACCAGCAGCATGTCAGCCCGGACGAGTGGACGCTGCTGCTGTCCATCCAGTACATCGCGATCATCATCGTCGGCGGGCTCGGGACGATCTTCGGCTCGATTCTCGGCGCGATCTTCGTCGGCGCGCTGCCCGCCCTGATCGACGAGTACTCCGAGCTGATCCCGGGCGTCGCCGGCTCGGCCGGCGGGGACGGCTTCATCAGTGTGTTCGCGCTCAACCAGGCCATCTTCGGCGTGTTGATCGTGGTCTTCCTGGTCTTCGAACCTCGGGGGCTGGCCGGGATCTGGTTCCGGGTCAAGGCCTACTTCAAGGCCTGGCCGTTCTCCTACTGAACACGAAGAAGGAGGCACCCAAGATGCGGGTGACAAGGAGGAGACTCGGGTTCGCCGCCGCGTTCGTGAGTCTGGCGCTGGTCGTGAGCGCCTGCGGGGGTGCGGGGGAGGACGAGGACGCCGGTGGCGGCGAGGCCGGCGCGCCGGCCAACACCGCCGGGTTCGACGGCAAGACGATCAAGCTCGGCGTCCTGACCCCGCTGTCCGGCACGGTCGCGGTCATCGGGAAGCCGCTGACCGCCGGCAACGAAGTCTGGTTCGAGGCGCTCAACGCCAAGGGCGGCATCGGCGGCAAGTACAAGGTCGAGCTGGTGCAGGAGGACACCCAGTACCAGGCCGACGTCGCCGTGCAGCAGTACAACAAGATCAAGGGCGACGTCGTGGCCTTCACCCAGGTCCTCGGCACCGCGCCGACCCTGGCGGTGCTGCCGCAGCTGCGGACCGACAAGATCCTGGCCGCGCCGGCGTCGCTGGACGCCCTGTGGGTCCGGGAGGACAACCTGCTGCCGGTCGGCGGGCCCTACCAGGTGCAGGCGATCAACGCGGTCGACTACTACCTGACCGACGGGGGCGGCTCGACCGACTCCGTGATCTGCACGATGATCCAGGACGACGTCTACGGCGAGGCGGGTCAGCAGGGCATCGACTTCGCCGCGGAGAAGTACGGGTTCTCGGTCGCCAACACCCAGCGGTTCAAGGTCGGCACGGAGAACTACGCCGGCCAGATCGGCGCCCTCGCGGGTGCCAAGTGCGAGATGGTGTTCCTCGTGGGCACGCCCTCGGACGCGGCCAAGATCTGGGGCACCGCCGCACAGGCCCGGTTCGCGCCGCAGTGGTTCGGCCAGTCGCCGAGCTACACCGGGGCGCTCTCCCAGTCCGCGATCGCGCCGTACATGCAGCAGTCGGTGCTGATCGTGGCCGAGGGCACCGAGTGGGGCGACACGTCGGTGCCTGGCATGAAGACGATGGTCGACGAACTGGGCAAGTACGCGCCCGACGAGAAGCCGGACTACTACTTCGCGTTCGGCTACAACCAGGCGCGCGCGATGACGGCCGTGCTGGAGAAGGCCGTCGAGAACGGCGACCTGTCCCGCGACGGCATCCTCGAGGCCTCCAACCAGCTCGGCACGGTCAGCTTCGAGGGACTCACCGGCGACTACCAGTACGGCCCGGCCGCGGAGCGCAACCCGCCGCGGGCGAGCACGATCTTCAAGGTGGACCCGGCGAAGCCGTTCGGCCTGGCCAAGGTCAAGTACCTGCTCGAGTCCGACGCCGCGAAGGAGTTCGAGTTCAAGAAGGCGGACCTCTGACGGTTCCCTGCTGACCGCTCCGGCGGGTCGCGCACCTGGTGGTGCCGGCCCGCCGGAGCCCGTTTTCGCGGTCGTAGACCCCTGGCCAGCGGATTCCATCCGATAGTCGGGTCTGCGCAGCGCATGCGTTTCCCCAGGTTGGCGGGTCAATAGTGATCCTGTTCACCCGTTCGGACCACTACCAATGGGCGTTGTGGCTGCTCGTTACCGAGGGGTAGCTATGTGTCAGCCCGTGGGAACCTGACTCGCGGGACCTAACAAGGGAGAAGAGAGATGGCTGAGGCAAGGCGCCTTCTCCGCCTGGCCGGGGTTGCCGCAGCGGTTCTCGCATCGGTCGGCGTCGCGGCGTCGGTGACCATGGCGAACGCCGACCAGACGACGGAGCAGAAGCCGTCCGGGGACGTTCAGCCGATGATCATCGGTGGCGAGGAGACGACCATCGAGGAGAACCCGTTCATGGTGGCGCTGACGTCGCCGGACGGGTTCCAGTTCTGCGGCGGCACGATCGTGGCGCCGACGAAGATCCTCACCGCGGCGCACTGCACCGAGGGGCAGCAGCCGGCCGACATCAAGGTGGTCGCGGGCCGGACGTCGCTCTCCGGCGGTGGCGGCACCACCGCGAACGTGACGAACGTCTGGATCAACCCCAACTGGGACTCCGCCGCGCTGAAGAACGACGCGTCGGTGCTCACGCTCGACACCCAGCTCGCGGAGGCCCCGCTGCCCATCGCGACGGCGGCCGACGGCGACCTGTACGCCGCGGGCGCCAACAGCACGGTCTACGGCTGGGGCGTCACGGAGGACGGCAACACCTCCGACGTGCTGCGCAAGGTGAGCATCCCGGTGACCGCCGACGACGCGTGCGCGACGTCCTACCCGGACCAGTTCGACGCCGCCTCGATGGTGTGCGCCGGCCTGCCCGAGGGTGGCAAGGACAGCTGCCAGGGTGACTCCGGCGGTCCGCTGGAGGGCGTGGCCGCGGACGGCACGCGCAAGGTGATCGGCATCGTGTCCTGGGGACAGGGTTGCGCGGAGCCGAACTTCTACGGCGTGTACGGCCGGGTCTCGGCGATGTCGGACCTGATCCAGGAGCAGATCAACAGCTAGTTCCCGGGTTGGTCGAGGGCCGCTCCGCTTCGGCGGGGCGGCCCTTCGCCTTTCGGCGGGGTTGGCATCCTTGTCCGCATGACAGGTGAGCAGCACTATCTGGCCGGACTCGACCTCGCCGGCCGGCGGGTGGTCGTGGTCGGGGGCGGGACCGTCGCACAGCGCCGGCTGCCGCGGCTGGTGTCCTCCGGCGCCCGGGTCGAGCTGGTCTCGCCCGCCGTGACGCCCTCGGTCCAGACGTTGGCCGACTCGGGCGCGGTCGTCTGGCACCGGCGGCCCTACGCGCCGGGTGACCTCGACGGGGCCTGGTACGTGCTGTGCTGCACCTCCTCGCCCGAGGTCAACGCCGAGGTCTCCGCGGACGCCGATCGGCTGCGAGTCTTCTGCGTGCGAGCCGACGCCGGGTCCGCCGGGTCCGCGGTCACGCCGGCGACCGGCAACCACGACGGGTTGCTGGTCGGTGTGCTGGCCGGCGGCGAGCACCGCCGGTCAGCGGGCGTGCGGGACTCCGTGCTGGCCGCGCTGCGCGGCGGGGCGGTTCGCGAGGCGGTGGCCAAACCGGTCGGCGTGGCCCTGGTCGGCGGCGGGCCGGGGGACCCCGACCTGATCACCGTGCGCGGCCGGCGGCTGCTCGCGCAGGCCGACGTCGTGGTGGCCGACCGGCTGGCGCCGGGCTCGCTGCTGGAGGAGCTGCCGCCATCGGTCGAGGTGGTCGACGCGGCGAAGATCCCCTACGGGCGGGCGGCCAGCCAGGACGCGATCAACTCGCTGCTGGTCTCGCACGCGCGGGCGGGGCGGTTCGTCGTGCGGCTGAAGGGTGGGGACCCGTTCGTGTTCGGGCGCGGGTTCGAGGAGGTCCAGGCGTGTGCCGCCGCGGGCGTGCCGGTGACCGTGGTGCCGGGGGTGACGTCGGCTTTCGCGGTGCCGGCCGTGGCCGACGTGCCGGTGACGCACCGGGGAGTCGCGCACGAGGTCGTCGTGGTGTCGGGGCACGTGCCACCCGGCGACCCGTCGTCCCTCGTGGACTGGCCGGCGCTCGCCGCGCTGCGCGGGACGCTGGTGCTGCTGATGGCGGTCGAGCGGATCGGGCTGTTCGCCGGCGCACTCGTGGCCGGCGGCCGGCCCGGCGACACGCCGGTGGCGGTCGTGCAGGAGGGGACGACGCGCGGTCAGCGAACCCTGCGGTCCACTTTGGACAAGGTGGCCGACGACATCGCGGTGGCCGGCATCCGGCCGCCAGCGGTCATCGTCGTCGGGCCGGTGGCGGGACTGGCCCGCCCGGACGAGTCCGAGCGGGCCAGCACGTCCTAGCGGCGGAACCCCTAGCGGCGGAAGCGCCCGCGGGGCCGGTCGAACCGGTTGCCGCGGCGCGGCGGGCGGCGGGTCGGCTCGGGGTCGATCACGGGCTCACCGGACGGGACACGTGCACCGGTGATGCGGGTGAGGTCGGCGTCGCCCGGACGCACGGTGGTGCGCTCCGGGGACACGCCTGCCTGCTCCGTCATCCGGAACACCGTGCGCCGCTCCTGGTGGGTGACCATCGTGACGACGGTGCCCGCCTCGCCGGCGCGCGCGGTGCGCCCGGCGCGGTGCAGGTAGCCCTTGGCGTCGGCGGGCGGGTCGACGTGCACCACGAGGCTGACGCCGTCGACGTGGATACCGCGGGCGGCGACGTCGGTGGCGACCAGCACCGGGAGGCTGCCGTCCTTGAACTCGCCGAGCACCCGGTTGCGAGCGCCCTGCGGCTTGCCGCCGTGCAGCGCGCCGGCCCGGACGCCGACCGCGCGGAGCTGCTTGGTGAGGCGGTCGACGTGGTGCTTGGTGCGCAGGAACATGATCGTGCGACCCTCGCGCGCGGCCATCTCCGCCACCACGGCCGCCTTGTCCGCGGGGGACACGAGCAGCAGGTGGTGGTCCATTGTGGACACGGTGGCGGTGGCCGGCGAGACCGAGTGGGTCACCGGGTTGGTGAGGTAGCGGTCGACCAGCGCGGCCACGTCCCGGTCGAGCGTGGCGGAGAACAGCATCCGCTGGCCGTCCGGCACGAGGTCGAGGATGTCGCGGACCTGGGGGAGGAACCCCATGTCGGCCATCTGGTCGGCCTCGTCCAGGGTGACGAAGCGGACGTCGTCGAGGACGCAGGTGCCCTGCCGGACGTGGTCGGAGAGCCGGCCGGGGGTGGCGATGAGCAGGTCGATGCCGCGCTGGAGCTGGTCGGCCTGCTTGGAGAACGACATCCCGCCGACAACGGTCCGGCACCAGAGGCCCAGCGACTTGGCGAGCGGCATCAGCGCCTCGGTGACCTGCACGGCGAGCTCACGGGTCGGCACGAGGACGAGGCCGCGCGGGTGGCCGGGGCGCGGCTTGCCGTGGTTGAGCCGGGTGAGCAGGGCGAGGCCGAAGGCGAGCGTCTTGCCCGACCCGGTCTGCGCCCGGCCGAGCACGTCCCGCCCGGCGAGCGCGTCGGGGAGGGTGGCCGCCTGGATGGGGAAGGGCTCGTTGATCCCGGCGTCCGCGAGGGCGTTCAGCAGGGGAGTGGGCAGCCCGAGCTCGGCGAACGAGACGGAGACCGGCTTGCGCCCGTCCTCGACGATCTCGCCGTCCCACGAGGGAGTGTTCGGAGCCTGCTCGCGGCGGTCCACCGGCCGGCCGGCGTGGCGGTCGTCCGACCAGGGCGCGCGGCGGTCGCGGCCCTGGCCACGGTCGTCACGGCGGTCGTCACGGCGGCGCGGGTTGTCGGACCACGAGCCCCGGCGGTTGCCGGTCGAGCGGTTGTCGCGCGCCTGGCCGCGGGTGTCGCGGTCGTCGCGGCGACGAGGGCTGTCGGACCACGATCCCTGGCGCGTGCCGGTCGAGCGGTCGTCGCGGTGGTTGTCGGACCACGAGCCCCGGCCGTTGGCGGCCGAGCGGTGGTCGTCGCGGCGGGGGGCCTGGTGCGGGTGGCCGTCCCGGTTCGTGCGGGCGTGCTTGGTCGCCGCGTCGCTGCGCGGGTGTTGCTGAGTGGTGCGCGCCTGCTTGTGGCGCGGCTTGGTGGCGCGCGCGTTGTGGCGCGCGGTGCTGTTCGGCACGAGATCCTCTCCGATGGGGCACGTCTCGGGAGGCCTCTGCTGGCAGCAGGCGAACAATCTCGCGCGGACGAGCCCAGCGCCTTCGTGGCGCTGTGGTGTGGTTACATCGCTGGCCGCCTCGGTGGGCGGGGAGCGGCACGGACCGCTCGCGATGCTCGATCAAGACTACCCGATGGCCTTGCCTCGCTCGGCACCGCGCCGTCGTCCGTGCCCTCGCCCTACTCCAGACCGGCCGCCGTGAGCAGGTCGTTCGTCACCTCCGTGGGATCGGCCACGGACTCCGGCAGGCCCCGCGCGCGGAACCAGCCCATGACGTTGGCCACATCCCGGGCCAGGAACTCCGGCCCGCGCGGGTTGGCGACCACGTCGACGATCTGCGGCAGGTCGATCAGCATCACCTGTCCGTTGTGGACGAGCAGGTTGTACGCCGACAGGTCGCCGTGGGTCGTCCCCTCGCTCGCCAGCAGGTCGAGCGCCGCCACGAGCTGGCGCCAGAGCTCGACCAGCTCGTCGGGGCCGGGACGCAGCTCGGCGAGCCGTGGCGCGGCCGTGCCGAGATCGTCGCCGAGGAACTCCATCAGGAGCTCCGTCCCGCTGCGCTGCACCGGGTAGGGCACCGGCGCGCCGATCGACCACAGCCGCGACAGTGCCGCGAACTCGGCGACCGTCCACTGCTCGGCGATCAGGTTCCGCCCGAACGCCGTGCGGTTGGCCATCGCGCGCATCTCACGGCTGCGGCGCATCCGCCGGCCCTCGAGGTATCCCGCGTCGCGGTGGAACTGCCGGTGCTCGTTGCTGCGGTACCGCTTCGCGGCCAGCACACAGCCGCGCCCGGTCTCGGGCACCTCCCGCCGGATCAGATGTACGTCGGCCTCCTTGCCGGTCTTCAGCACGCCCAGCTCGGTGTCGGCCGCGGCCAGCTCGGTGACGACCCAGCGGGGCCGCGGCCGCGGTCCCTGCTCGCCGTCACCCCAGGTGGTCCAGCGGTCGGTGCCCGGCGGCAGCTCCGGGCCCGCGAGCGCGCTCTCTCGCACCGCGGCGAGGCGGGCGCGCTCGTGCTCGGTCAGCCGGCCGGCGCGGGTCGACCCCTGGTCGAACTCGCCCTCGAACGTGCGGGCGAGGTCGGACTTCTTCGGTTTGCGTGAACGAGCGCGTCGGGTGTCGAACGCGTCCTCGTCGTCGGTGTAGTCATCGATGTCGTGCAGGCGCACGGTGGGTTCTCCTCAACGGGATGGATGAGCGCCCCACCGGCGCGTGGCGACAAGGTGTCGAAAGACGTTTAGCCAGGCGAACTTCAGCGGGGCGGGCGGACGCGGGCGTGCTGCGTCCAGGAGACTTCGGTAGACACAGGCACCTCCCTCTCGTCCGCCGGCGAACCGCCGACGCGTGACCTCGATGGCAGCAGCAAAGCGCACCCGCTGCCGCGACGCAACCGAATTACTCAGCTGTGTGGCGAGCCCACGCAGAACTCGTTGCCCTCGGGGTCCTGTAACACCGTCCAGGTGAGGCCGGGCACGGTGTGGTCCTCGCCCTTGGTGGCGCCGAGCGCGACGAGCCGCTCGACCTCGCCCTCCCGGTCGTCGGTGGCGAAGTCGATGTGTACGCGGTTCTTGCCCGCGCGCGGCTCGGCCACCATCTGCAGGCCGAGGTAGGGCTGTTTGGGGTTGGCCGACGAACGCAGCTGTACGAAGTAGCCGCCGGCGTCGAAGGCGACCTCGAGGTCGAGGGCCTTGGTCCAGAACTCGGCGAGCGAGCGCGGGTCGGCGCAGTCGATGGTGATCCCACCCATGTTGAGCTTCATGCGGGCAGGCTAGAGCGGGGCACCGACAAAATGGAGTCGTGCGCACCATCGACTGGCTGGACGGCCACATCGTCGCGATCGATCAGACGAAGCTGCCCGGCGAACTCGCCTTCCTGGACATCCACTCCGTCGCGGACCTGGTCGAGGCCATCAAGCGGCTCGCCATCCGCGGCGCCCCCGCGCTCGGCGCCGCCGGGGCGCTCGGCGCGGCCATGGCGGTCCGCGGCGAGCCCGCCGCCGACGACCTCGCCGCCGACCTGGCCGCCCTGCGAACCGCCCGCCCGACCGCGGTGAACCTCGCCTGGGGCGTGGACCAGGCACTCGCCCGCCGCGCCGAGGGGCCGGACGCCGTGCTCGCCGCGGCGCTGGCCGTGCTCGAGGCCGACGCCGCGAGCAACCGCGCCCTCGCCGAGCGCGGCGCGGACTGGCTCGCGGCGCGGGTCCAGGGGCCGGTCGTCGTCCAGACCCACTGCAACGCCGGCGCGCTGGCCTGCGTGGAGTGGGGCACGGCGTTGGGCGTCGTCCGGTCGCTGCACGAGCGCGAGCGGCTGCGCCACGTCTACGTCGACGAGACCCGGCCGCTGCTGCAGGGCTCCCGGCTGACGTCGTGGGAGCTCACCGAGCTGGGCGTCGACCACACCGTCGTCATCGACTCGGCCGCGGCGACCGTGCTGGCCAGGGGGCTCGTCGACGCGGTCGTCGTCGGCGCCGACCGGATCACGGCCAACGGCGACGTGGTGAACAAGATCGGCACCTACCCGCTGGCGCTGGCCGCGCAGCGGGCCCGTGTGCCGTTCGTGGTGGCCGCGCCGGAGTCGACGATCGACTCCTCGACCGCCACCGGTCGCGAGGTCGAGATCGAAGTCCGCGACGGCGCCGAGGTACTCGCCATCGGCGGGCTGCCCGGCACGGCGACGCTCAACTACGCCTTCGACGTGACGCCGGCCGACCTGGTGACCGCGATCGTCACCGAGGACCGGGTCGTGCGGCCCGCGCTGGGGGAGCGGCCCGCGTAACCCGTTGGAGTGTGCGGGTGGCGGGTCACTACTCTTGCCGCAGCCTCTTGACAAGGAGAAGTGCCGTGATCACCAGGATGTCGTCGCTGTTCCTGCGCACCCTGCGCGAGGATCCGGCGGACGCCGAGGTGCCGAGCCACAAGCTGCTGGTTCGCGCCGGGTATGTCCGCCGCGTGGCTCCGGGCGGCTTCTCCTGGCTGCCGCTCGGCCTGCGGGTGCTGCGCAACGTCGAGCGCGTCGTCCGCGAGGAGATGGACGCCATCGGCGCGCAGGAGATCCAGTTCCCCGCGCTGCTGCCCCGCGAGCCCTACGAGGCGACCGGCCGCTGGACCGAGTACGGCGACAACCTCTTTCGGCTCAAGGACCGCAAGAAGGCCGACTATCTGCTCGGCCCCACGCACGAGGAGCTGTTCACGCTCACCGTGAAGGGCGAGTACAGCTCGTACAAGGACTATCCCGTTCTGCTGTACCAGATCCAGTCGAAGTACCGGGACGAGGCGCGGCCCCGCGCGGGCATCCTGCGCGGGCGCGAGTTCCTGATGAAGGACTCGTACTCGTTCGACCTCGACGACGACGGGCTCGCGAACAGCTACCAGCTGCATCGCGACGCCTACATCCAGATCTTCGACCGGCTGGGCCTGCGGTACGTGATCGTGTCGGCGATGTCCGGGGCCATGGGCGGCTCGAAGTCCGAGGAGTTCCTCGCGGAGGCCGAGACCGGCGAGGACACGTTCGTGCGCAGCACGGAGTCCGGCTTCGCGGCAAACGTCGAGGCCGTCGTCACCACCGTACCGCCCGCACAGTCCATTGAGGACAAGCCGGCCGCGCAGGTGCACCACACGCCCGACACGCCGACGATCGAGACGCTGGTCGCCTTCCTCAACGGCGCGAACCTGGGCCGCACGTTCACCGCGGCGGACACGCTGAAGAACGTCCTGCTCAAGACGCGCGCGCCCGGCGAGGACAAGTGGGAGCTGCTGGCCGTCGGCCTGCCCGGCGACCGCGAGGTCGACACCAAGCGCCTGGAGGCCGGGCTCGAGCCCCGCGAGGTGGCCATCCTCGAGGAGGCGGACTTCGCCGCGAACCCCTTCCTCGTGAAGGGCTACATCGGGCCGAAGGCGTTGCAGGACAACGGAGTCCGCTACCTCGTCGACCCTCGCGTCGTGCCCGGCACGGCCTGGGTCACCGGTGCCGACAAGGCCGACCACCACGTCGTGGACCTGGTGTGCGGACGGGACTTCACGCCGGACAGCACGATCGAGGCCGCCGAGGTCCGCGCGGGCGACCCCTCGCCGGACGGGCAGGGCACGCTGGTCGCGGCCCGCGGCATCGAGATCGGGCACATCTTCCAGCTGGGCCGCAAGTACGCGGACGCCTTCCAGCTCGACGCGCTCGGCGCGGACAGCAAGCCGATCCGGATCACCATGGGCTCCTACGGGGTGGGCGTGTCCCGACTGGTCGCCGCGATCGCCGAGCAGTCCCACGACGAGCAGGGCCTGTTGTGGCCCCGCGAGGTCGCGCCGTACGACCTGCACATCGTCATCGCGGGCAAGGACGAGTCGATCCGCGAGGGCGGCGAGCGGCTGGCCGCGCAGCTGTCCGACGCGGGCCTGTCGGTGCTGCTGGACGACCGCACGGCCATGCCGGGCGTGAAGTTCGCCGACGCCGACCTGCTCGGCGTGCCGACGATCGTCGTGGTGGGCCGCGGGCTCGCCAAGGGCGTCGTGGAGGTCAAGGACCGCGCCACCGGCGAGCGGGTCGAGGTCGCCGTGGACGACGTCGTCGCGCACCTGACCGGGCTCGTCCGCGGCTGACGGCCGTGGCCGCGGAGTTGGCCGAGAAGACCGGTTTCATGGCAGGCCAAAGCGAGCGAGGTCGTGACCTACCAAGGTGACCTCAGGGGACCGTGACGGCACCCAGCCACTATCCGATCGGCCGCCGGCGCCCTTCGTCGGGACGTAACGAACACTTTGAAGTTCGGGGAGGCGGACTAGCCAGCGCTGGTTCCGGCGGGCCGAGGTGGAGCGGATGATGGCCGACGGCGAGATCACCGACGGCCCCATGCTCGCCGCGTACCTGCTGCTGACGCCGCGGGAACGCCGACTAGCGAAGTAGGGCGGTCAGCACGGCCGGAGTGTCCGCGAGGTCGGGCAGGACCACGTCCGCGCCCGACTCCGCCAGCTGGTCCACGGTGTGCCGGCCGGTGGCCACGCCGACCGTCACCGTGCCATGGTGACGGCCCGCGGCGATGTCCATCGGGGTGTCGCCGATGACCACGACCGACGCCGGCGCGAACGTGACGCCGTGTTTGGTCGACGCCTGCGCCATGGCCGCCTCGACGAGGTCGTGCCGGTGGTCGGACAGCGAGCCGTAGCCGCCGATCTCGAAGTCGACGTGCCGGTCGAGGTCGAACGCGGCCAGCTTGACGTCCGCCAGCGCCGGCAGGTTGCCGGTGACCAGCGACTGCACCACGCCCTCACGACCGGCCAGCGTCGCGAGGATCTCCGGCGCCCCGGCCAGCGCCCGCCCCAGCGTCGGCAGCGACGGGCGGGCGGCCAGGCCGATCGCCTCGAGCGCGGCGAAGAGCCGCTCGACGTGCTCGTCCTCGTGCGGTTCGTCGTGAGCGCGCAGCAGCTCGCGGGCGAGCGACCGTTCGGTGCGGCCGGGGAAGACCGGCAGATGGGCCAGCTCCTTGCCGACCACGCTGGTCAGCGCCTCGGCGTACCACTGTCGGCCCAGGCCGGTGTAGTCGACGAGGGTCAGGTCGATGTCCCAGAGAACCAGCGTTTCCACCCCGCCATCGTGACACGAGCCGACCAGACGGTGATTTCAACAACGGTTGACTTGCTGTGTGGGCCGGGCGTACCTTGAGGGAGAAATTCAACACTCGATGAACTTTGGAGTCGCAATGGCCGCCGCATCCATCACCCGACGTCCGGTGCTGGTCGCCGTGCTGCTGGGAGTCGTCGGCGCCGTGGTCGCCACGGTGCTCGGCTTCCTCACCTTCGGCGCACAGGCCACGGTCGCGCCGCACGAGGTGCCGCTGGCCGTCGCCAGCCCGCCCGGGCCGCTGAGCCAGGCCGCCGAGCGCGTCGCCCAGCAGGGCGGTGACGCCGTCGACTGGCGGGTCACCGACCCCGAGCGGGCCCGCGAGCTGTTGGCGGACAAGGAGGTCTACGGCGTCCTCGAGCTCGGCGGCGGACCGCGGCGTGTCGAGCTGACGGTCCTGACCTCCGGAGCGGTGAACCCGCAGGGCACCCAGGCAGCCCAGCAGGTGCTGACCGGCGCCGCGCAGGGCCTCGGGGCGGCACTGAGCGAGCAGGGGCTCACGGTCGCGCCACCGCACCTGGAGATCGTCTCGCCGGCGAGCATCGCCGGGCGCACCGCACCGCTCGCGGCGAGCGCGCTGCTCTGGATCGGCGGCCTGGTCGCCGCGATCGGGTTCGCCGTGCTCATCCTTCGCGCGGGCATGCGCCCCGGCCCGCTGGCCCGCGCCACGCTGTTGCTGACCGCGAGCGTCGTCCTCACGGCGGTCGTCGCCGGGTTCTTCAGGCTGTGGGACTCGTCGCTGCCGCTGACCTGGGACGTGCTCGGCTTCGTGTTCCTGACCGCGGTGGCCTTCGCCGCCGTGCAGGGCGCGCTGTTGCGGCTGTTCCACCTGCGGGCGGTGGCGATCCTCGCGCCGCTCTACCTGATCGCGCCCGCGGTGGCCGGCCAGGTGCCGGAGATGCTCAACCCGGCCTACCGCGCGCTGCTGTGGTCGTGGACGCCGTTCCGCTTCTCCACCGAGGGACTGCGCAGCCTCCTGCTCGGTGCTCCGGACGCGCCGGACGTGCGGACCGGCCTGCTCGTGCTCGGCAGCATGGCCGTGGTGGGCCTGGTCGTGATGCTGTGGCCCCGCCGGTACCAGGTCGAGCCGCCGGTTCCGGCGCAGGACCGCGAGCCGGTGCTCAGCCGGCCAGGAAGCTGAACCGGACCTTCCGCACCGGATTGTCCACATTGGTGTCGACGAGGCAGATCGACTGCCAGGTGCCCAACGCGAGCTCCCCGGCGACCACGGGGATGCTCGCGTAGGGCGGCACGAACGCCGGCAGCACGTGATCGCGGCCGTGGCCCGGCGAGCCGTGCCGGTGCCGCCAGCGGCCATCGGCGGGCAGCAGCTCGCGCAGGGCCTTCAGCAGGTCGTCGTCGCTGCCGGCGCCGGTCTCGATGATCGCGAGACCGGCCGTCGCGTGCGGCACCCAGACGTGCAGCAGCCCGTCGCGCGCGCCGGCGTCCGCGACGAACCGGCGGCACGCGTCGGTGAGGTCGTGGACGACCTCGCGATCCCCGGTCTCGACCTCGATCTCCGTGGTGTGCATGCCGGACACGGTATTAGTTGAGTCGTGCGAATCGCCTTTGGACAGCAGTTCGACGTGCCCCTCGGGTATCTCAACACCGCGAGCATCGGCATCCCGCCCGCCTCGGCGGCCGACGCGGTCGCCGACGCGGTTGACCGGTGGCGGCGGGGCGCGTCCCGGCCGCCCGACTTCGACGAGCACGTGGCGGTCGCGCGGGACGGCTGGGCCCGGCTCGTCGGGATCGACGTCGCGAACGTGGCGACCGGCGCGAGCGTCTCGCAGCTCGTCGGCCTCGTCGCGGCGAGCCTGCCGCCCACGACGCGCGTGCTGGCCGTCGGCAGCGAGTTCACCAGCGTCACGTTTCCCTTCGCCGCACAGGGAATGCCGGTGACCGAGGTGGCGCCCGACGAGCTGCTGTCCCGTGTGGACGATCATGACCTGGTCGCGGTGAGCGTGGTCCAGTCGGCCGACGGTGCGGTCGTCGACCTGGCCGGCCTGCGGGCGGCCGGCAAGCCCGTGCTGCTGGACGTCACGCAGGCCGCCGGCTGGCTGCCGCTGCACCTGGGCTGGGCGGACTGGGTCGTCGGCGCCGGCTACAAGTGGCTGCTGGCCCCACGCGGCACGGCCTGGCTCGGCGGCCGGAGCGACGCACTGGATCAGACCGTGCCGGCGGCCGCGAACTGGTATGCCGCCGACAGGCCGTGGGACGGCATCTACGGGCTGCCGCTGCGTCTCGCGGCCGACGCCCGCCGGTTCGACCTCTCGCCGGTCTGGTTCGCCCAGCTCGGCGCCGCCATCACCGTGCCCTGGCTCGCCGGCCTCGACCTCGCCGCGGTCCGCGACCACTGCGTCGGACTCGCCGACGCCACCCTCGCCGCGCTCGGCCATCCGCCGCGCGGATCCGCCGTCGTCGCCGTCGACCTGACCGACGAGCAGGTGAGCATGCTCACCAAAGCGGGTGTGGTGGGAGCGGTCCGGGCGGGCCGCACCAGGCTGTCCTTCCACCTGTACAACACCATGGACGACGTGGACCTCGTCGCCGGTCGAACGCGCTGAGGCCGTGCCACGGGTACCTCGCCCTGGTTAACGACCGGGTGGGCCGTTACCGTGTCGGCCGTGTCGGCTCCCTATCACCCGGGCCAAACGCCATGGCCCGACAACCAGTCGCAGCGCCCGGACCGGCCGCCGCCTATCCAGTTCCGCCCTGACGACCAGGAACCCGGGAGCAACCCGGTTTTCGCATGGATCCTGCGGATCGTCGGGCTGCTCGGGGTGGCCGTGGTCTCGGGTGCCGTGTGGTGGTACATCCAGAACGAGGGCACACCCGGCACCGGTGCCGATGACGACGGCGGCCGGACCCCGCAGCGGAGCGAGGGCAAGTACGAGTTCAAGGCGGAGATCGCCACGCCGCGGGTGGACCGGGAGTGCCAGGACCACGCGTACGGCAAGACTCAGGACTTCTTCGTGGCGAACCCGTGCGACCGGCTCACCCGCTCGGTGTTCACCACCACGGCCGACGGCGACCGGACCGTTTACACGTCGGTGTCGGTCGTGGACTTCGGGTCCGAGGAGCTCGCGGTCGAGCTGCAGCGGCTGACCAAGTCCGACGGGACGGGCAACGTCAGCGACCTCGTCAAGGAGAAGGTGATCTCCGTCGACGGGCTGGACGGGCTGAGCGCGCGCGGCGGCTACGCGTCGCAGGTGCAGGGCGGTCGCATCACGATCGTCGAGTCTGACTACGACCCGCAGAGCTCCGACGGCGGCTCGGAGTCGGAGCTGGACGACGTCTCGGAGGACGCGCTGCGCCTCGGCGGCGACATCGCCGACGACAACGGCGGCTGAGCTACTTCCCGGGCCGGCCCGGGAAAGCCGGCGTGGCCGGGGACTGACCGGC
>NZ_JBOHGA010000101.1:0-21200 GCF_050699915.1 Actinophytocola sp. | reverse complement strand
GCCCGGCACGACGTCGGGCCGGACGCGGTCGCGCTGGCCGCGGTGCTGACCGTGCCGTGGGCGGACACCGTGCTGCTCGGCCCGGCCGGACCGGCGCAGCTGCGCAGCAACCTCGCGGCGCTGACCGTGCGCGGGGCGGCGAGCCTGCCGTACCTGGCCGTCGAGCCGGCGGAGTACTGGGCGGCTCGAGCTGCCCTGGCCTGGTCCTGAACCCTTGCCCCCGTAGGCTTGACGACATGCGTCGGATCATGGGCACCGAGGTGGAGTACGGCATCGCCGTTCCCGGGGATGCCACCGCCAACCCCGTCCTGACCTCCACACAGGTCGTACTTGCCTACGCCGCCGCGGCGGACATCCCGCGCGCGCGGCGGGCTCGCTGGGACTACGAGGTCGAGTCGCCGCTGCGCGACGCGCGCGGGTTCGACCTCGGCGCGCCGGGCATGCCGCCCGCCGACCCGGAGGTCGAGGACCTGGGCGCGGCAAACGTCATCCTCACCAACGGCGCCCGCCTCTACGTCGACCACGCCCACCCCGAGTACTCCGCGCCCGAGGTCACCAACGCCCGCGACGCCGTCATCTGGGACAAGGCCGGCGAGCGAATCATGGAGGAGGCCGCCATGCGCGCGGCCACCGTGCCCGGCCAGCCCCGCCTGCAGCTCTACAAGAACAACGTCGACGGCAAGGGCGCGAGCTACGGCACCCACGAGAACTACCTGATGGCCCGCAGCACCCCGTTCACCGCGGTGATCGCCGGCCTCACCCCGTTCTTCGTGTCCCGCCAGGTCGTCTGCGGGTCCGGGCGGGTCGGTGTCGGCGCGGCCGGCGAGGAGGCCGGCTTCCAGCTGTCCCAGCGGGCCGACTACATCGAGGTCGAGGTCGGCCTGGAGACCACGCTCAAGCGCGGCATCATCAACACCCGCGACGAGCCGCACGCCGACGCCGACAAGTACCGCCGCCTGCACGTCATCATCGGCGACGCGAACCTGGCCGAGACGTCCACCTACCTCAAGGTCGGCACCACCGCGATGGTCCTCGACATGATCGAGAGCGGGCTGCGCTTCGACCACCTGAAGATGGCCGACCCGGTCCGCGCGGTGCACACGCTCAGCCACGACCCGAGCCTGAAGGCGACCATCGAGCTGGCCAACGGGAAGAAGTTCACCGGCCTGGACGTCCAGCGCGCCTACCACGAGCTCATCTCCGAGAACCTGGACCGCGTCGAGCAGGACGCCGTCGCGATGAACGTGCTCAGCACCTGGGGCGACATCCTCGACACGCTGGCCCGCGACCCGATGGAGTGCGCCGACCGGCTCGACTGGCCGGCGAAGCTGCGGCTGCTGGAGGCCTACCGCGCCCGCGACGGCCTCGGCTGGTCCGCACCCCGGCTGCAGCTGGTCGACCTGCAGTACTCAGACGTCCGGATGGCCAACGGCCTCTACAACCGGCTGGTCACCCGCGGCTCGATGAAGCGCCTGGTCACCGAGGAGGAGGTGACCGAGGCGATCACCACGCCGCCGATGGACACCCGGGCCTACTTCCGCGGCCGCTGCCTCGAGCGCTACCCGAACGCGATCGCCGCCGCCTCGTGGGACTCGGTGATCTTCGACCTGGGCCGCGAGTCGCTCGTCCGGATCCCGACGCTGGAGCCGCTGCGGGGCACGAAGGCGCACGTGGGCGAGCTCATCGAGGCCTCGCGGACCGCCGAGGAGTTGGTCGACGCGCTCACCGGCGGGTCCCGCCGCTGACCCGGGTCGACCCGCCGGGACCGGCGCGTTCACCGACGGCGATCACGATCTTCGCTCGGATGGTCCGCGACTATGTCGGTCCCGGTCGGTAGCCTGGTAGGCAGACGATCCAGATCCGGAGGCGGACACATGGCCCAGGAGCAGACGCAACGGCAAGGCGGCGGTGACGGCGACGACGATGTCGACGGCGCCGCTCCGGCCGGCCAGGAGCGCAGGGAGAAGCTCGGCGAGGATGTCGACACGATCCTTGACGAGATCGACGACGTTCTCGAGGAGAACGCCGAGGACTTCGTCCGCGCGTACGTCCAAAAGGGTGGCGAGTAAGTTCTTCCCAACACCCGTTGGCTCGTGACCAGGAACGAAAGCAGGCATGGAACACATCCCGTCTCGCGCCATGCCCGGCGCATCACTCCCGGCTGCCTACCTGACGGCCGAGACGTCCTCGTTCACCGACTTCCTCCGGGTGCAGGCACCCCACCTGCTGCCCGGAGGCCAACGCGGGTGGCACGGGGACGACCCGGTCCAGGCGCGCCGGAGCGTGTCGGAGCTGAGCCCGGCGCCGCCGCACGGCACGACGGTCGTCGCCATCAGCTTCGACGGCGGCGTGCTGATCGCGGGTGACCGCCGGGCGACCTCGGGCAACCTCATCTCCCAGCGCGACATGGAGAAGGTGTTCGTCACCGACGACTACTCGGCCGTGGGCATCGCCGGCACCGCGGGCCTCGCGATCGACATGGTCCGGCTCTACACGCTCGAGCTGTCCCACTACGAGAAGATCGAGGGCGTCTCGCTGTCGCTGGAGGGCAAGGCCAACAAGCTGGCCACGCTGGTCCGCGGCAACCTCGACGTGGCCATGGCCGGCCTCGCGGTGCTGCCCATGTTCATCGGCTTCGACCTGGGCGCGGACAACCCTGCGAACGTCGGCCGGATCATCTCCTACGACGTGGTCGGCGGCCGCTACGAGGAGCGGGCCGGTTTCCACTCGGTCGGCTCCGGTTCGCTGTTCGCCCGCTCGGCGCTCAAGAAGCTCTACGACCCGGGCAGCGACGTGCACGCCGCCATCCGGCAGGCCGTGGAGGCGCTGTACGACGCGGCTGACGACGACTCCGCCACCGGCGGCCCGGACCTGGCCCGCAAGATCTACCCGAGCGTCATCACGATCACCGGAGCCGAGGGCGCGGTGCACGTGTCCGACGAGGAGGCCGCCACGGTGGCCGAGGCGGTCGTGACCGAACGATCCAGTCAGCCGCGCGGCTGACGAACCACAGATCCACGAGACGACGCTGAGGAGCCACCGCCGTGACCATGCCGCTGTACGCCTCGCCCGAGCAGTTGATGCGGGACCGCTCGGAGTACGCCCGCAAGGGCATCGCGCGGGGCCGTAGCGTGGTCGCGCTCAAATACTCGGGCGGCGTGCTGTTCGTCGCAGAGAACCCGTCGACCACGCTGCACAAGGTGTCGGAGATCTACGACAACATCGGGTTCGCGGCCGCGGGGCGCTACAGCGAGTACGAGAGCCTGCGCCGCGGCGGCATCCGGCACGTCGACCTGTGGGGCTACGCCAACGATCCGCGTGACGTGTCGGCCCGGCAGCTTGCCAACGTATACGCGCAGACGCTCGCCTCGATCTTCACCGACCAGCTCAAGCCGTTCGAGGTGGAGATCTGCGTGGCCGAGGTGGGCGCCGCGCCGGAGTCCGACCAGCTCTACCGGCTGACCTACGACGGCTCGATCGTCGACGAGCCGCAGTACCTGGTGATGGGCGGGCAGACCGAGCCGATCGTCAACACGATGAAGGACTCCTACGAGGACGGCATGTCGCTGCAGGACGCGGTGGCCTTCGCGATGCGTGCCCTTTCCTCGGGCACCACCTCGGGCAACGCGGCCAGCTCGTCGTCTGGCAACAGCGACAACGGCCAGGGCGGCATCGGCAAGGTCGAGGTCGCGGTGCTAGAGCGGTCCCGCCGGCGACGTGCCTTCCGCCGCATCGAGGGCGCCGCGCTCGCCGCTGTGCTGCCGGCCGGCGCCGAGCCCGGGGAGAAGTCCGACGGCGAGAAGGGCGACGCAGAGCCCAACGGCGACTCGAACGGCGGTTCGGACAAGGACTGATCCCGTTCAGCGGCCATTCGCGCCGATGACGCGTTCATCTCACCTCGGAGCGGCCCGACCACGTTCGGGCCTCCAGCGCCTAGGCTAAGAGGATGCAGCGGCGGATCTTCGGTATCGAGACCGAGTTCGGCGTGACCTGTACGTTTCACGGGCAGCGAAGGCTGAGCCCGGACGAGGTCGCCCGGTACCTGTTTCGGCGTGTGGTGTCCTGGGGTCGGTCCTCGAACGTCTTCCTGCGCAACGGTTCGCGCCTCTACCTGGACGTCGGCTCCCACCCGGAGTACGCCACCGCGGAGTGCGACGACCTCGTCCAGTTGGTCACCCACGACAAGGCCGGCGAGCGGATCCTCGAGGACCTGCTGGTCGACGCGGAGCGCCGGCTCGCCGACGAGGGCATCGGCGGCGACATCTTCCTGTTCAAGAACAACACCGACTCGGCGGGCAACTCCTACGGCTGCCACGAGAACTACCTCGTCACCCGAGCGGGGGAGTTCTCCCGGATCGCCGACGTGCTGCTGCCGTTCCTGGTCACCCGCCAGCTGATCTGCGGCGCCGGCAAGGTCCTGCAGACCCCGCGCGGCGCCGTGTACTGCCTGTCCCAGCGTGCCGAGCACATCTGGGAGGGCGTCTCCTCGGCGACCACCCGGTCCCGGCCGATCATCAACACCCGCGACGAGCCGCACGCCGACGCCGAGCGCTACCGGCGCCTGCACGTCATCGTCGGCGACTCGAACATGGCCGAGGCGACCACCCTGCTGAAGGTGGGCAGCGCCAACCTCGTCCTGGAGATGATCGAGGACGGCGTCCAGTTCCGCGACTTCAGCCTGGACAACCCGATCCGCGCGATCCGCGAGATCAGCCACGACCTGACCGGCCGGCGCCTGGTCCGGCTGGCCGGCGGGCGCGAGGCGTCGGCGCTGGACATCCAGCGCGAGTACTACTCCCGCGCGGTCGAGCACGTCGCGAAGCGGTCGCCAGACCCGATCGCCGACCGCGTCATCGAGCTGTGGGGCCGCACGCTGGACGCGGTGGAGCGGCAGGACCTGTCGGTCATCGACCGCGAGATCGACTGGGCCATCAAGCATCGGCTCGTCGAGCGCTATCGGGCCAAGCACGGGATGGAGCTGTCCAGCCCGCGGATCGCCCAGCTGGACCTGGCCTACCACGACATCCGCCGTGGCCGCGGCATCTTCGACCTCCTGCAGCGCAAGGACCTGGTGGCGCGGGTGACCGAGGACGGCGAGATCGAGGCCGCCAAGGACACGCCGCCGCAGACCACCCGGGCGAAGTTGCGCGGCGACTTCATCGCCGCGGCCCAGCAGGCGGGCCGCGACTTCACCGTCGACTGGGTGCACCTCAAGCTCAACGACCAGGCCCAGCGCACCGTGCTGTGCAAGGACCCGTTCCGCGCGGTCGACGAGCGGGTGGAACGCCTGATCGCCTCGCTCTGAGCCGGCGAGCACGAACGAAACACCGCCCCGGTGCCGAGGCACCGGGGCGGCGTCTTCTCTCACGAGCGCGTCAGACGCGGGCGAGCTCCGGCTCGGGCTCGCTCTCTTCCTTCAGGCCGACCCGGCCGTGCACCCGCCGCAGGAACGGCGGCGACCACCACGCGGCCCGGCCCAGCGCCCGCATGCTGACCGGCACCAGCACGCCGCGGATCAGCGTCGCGTCGATGAGGATCGCGAGCCCTGAGCCGATGCCGAACATCTGGATGAAGCTGACTCCGCTCGTCCCGAAGGCCAGCAGGCTGACGGCCAGCAGCACCGCGGCCATCGTGATCAGCCGGCCGGTCCGGGACAGCCCGCGCGTGACCGCCTCGCGCGCCGGGGCGCCCAGGTCGTGCATCTCCTTGATGCGACTGAGGACGAACACCTCGTAGTCCATCGACAGCCCGAACACGATGCAGAACAGCAGCACCAACATGCTCGTGTCGAGCGGCAGCGGCGTGAAGCCCAGCCACGACGACAGCCAGCCCTCCTGGAAGATCATCACCATCAGGCCGAGCGTGGCGGACAGGCCGAGCACGTTGAACAACAGCGACCGCAGCGGCTGTAGCAGGCTGCCGGTGAACAGGAACAGCAGCAGGAACGTGCTGATCGCGATGAGCCCGCCGGCCAGGGGCAGCCGGTCCGCGATCGCGGCCTTGCTGTCGACCAGCTGCGCGGCCTCGCCGCCGACCAGGACGTCCGTCCCGCCGGTCGGCACGTCGCGGACGGTCGCCACGAGGTCCTGGCCGGCCGTCGAGTGGGCGTCGTAGTCGGTCAGCATGGTGAGCCGCTGCTCGCCGGACCGGGCCGCCATCGCCGGGTTGCCGGGACCGGCCGCCCGCCCGTCGGCGAACGTGCCGGAGCTGGTGGTCACGGACTCGACGCCGGGCACCGACGACAGGCGCGAGGCGTAGTCCGTGACGTCCGCCGGCCCGCGAGTGACCAGCTGCAGCGCCTTGCTGTCGTCGGTCGGGAAGTCCGCCCGCAGCACGTCGCCGACGACCCGGGTCTCCGAGGCGGTCGTCAGCACCCGGTCGTCCGGCGTGCCGAACTCCACGCGCAGCAGCGGGATCGCGGCGATCGCAAGCATGATGACCACTGGCGCGCCGGCCAGCACCGGGCGGCGCATCGCGAAGCCGGCGATCCGGCCCCACACCGCCGACACCGAGCTGGGCGTGCGCTTGACCCACGGCAGCCGCAGCGAGTTGACCTTCGGCCCGAGCACCGTGAGCAGTGCCGGCAGGACCACGATCGCGCCGATCATCGCCACGAGGACCACGCCGACGCCGGCGTAGGCGAACGACCGCAGGAAGTACAGCGGGAACACCAGCAGCGCGGCGAGTGCGACCGCCACCGTCAGGGCGCTGAACATGATCGTGCGGCCGGCCGTCTCGACCGTGCGGACCACCGCGTCGTGTGTGTCGCGTCCGCCGGCGAGCTCCTCGCGGAACCGGTTGACCATCAGCAGCGCGTAGTCGATCGCGAGGCCGAGGCCGAGTGCGGTGGTCAGGTTGATCGCGAACACCGAGACGTCGGTGAGCGAGCCGAGGATCGACAGCACGGCGAACGTGCCGAGCACCGCGATCGCGCCGATCGCGAGCGGCAGCAGTGCGGCGACGACGCTACCGAAGACGATCACCAGCAACACCAGGATGATCGGCACCGCGATCGCCTCGGCGAGCGCGAGGTCGCTGCCGACCTGCTCGCCGATGTCCGGGCCGATCGCCTCGGGACCGCCGATCCGGACGTCGAGCGGTCCGTCGGTCGACCCGTAGGTCTCGCGCAGCTCCGCGACGTCGACGTCGTCCCCGGCGAACTTGGCGACCGCGATCGCGTGCTTGTCGTCGGCCGACTTCATCGGCGGGGCCTGGGTCGTGAAGTAGGAGGTGACATCGGCCAGCGCGGCATCGGCCGAGAGCCGGTCGGTGAGCTCGGTGGCCGCGGCCCGGACGGCCGGGTCGTCCACCGTGCCGGTGGCCGCGGTCATCAGGATGACCACGTCGTTGCCGCCGCCGAAGTTCGAGTTGAGAAGTTCTTGTGCCTGGCTGGACTCGGCGGCTGGGTCCTCGAACCCGCCGGCGGTCTGCAGCTTGCCGAACGCGGTGAAACCCAACGCGCCGGCTCCGACCATCAACAGCACGGTGATCGCGAGGACCGCGCGTGCGTGGGAGGCGGTGAACCGGCCGATGCGACCGAACATGAGAGCTCCTGCGGAGGCGAATGTGTACATCCGTAAACTTGACGGCTGTTAACTTGCCATCGATGTTGGCTGGTGTCAACATCGATCTCATGGGTTTCTCAGGTTCGGCCAAGCGCGCGTACCACCACGGCGACCTCCGCAACGCGCTGATCGCCGCGGCGGCGGAGCTCGCGGCGCAGGGCGGACCCAGCTCGGTGTCGATCCGCGCGGCGGCCCGCCTGGTGGGCGTCACCCCGACCGCCGCGTACCGACACTTCACGGGCCAGGAGGAGCTGCTGGGGGCGGCAAAGGACAGCGCGCTGGACGAGCTGGCGGCGGCGATGCACAAGGAGCTGTCCGCGCGCCCGCAGTCCGACGACCCGGTGCGCTACGCGCTGGGCAGCCTTTCCGCGCTGGGACGTGGCTACATCGCCTTCGCGAAGGCGCAGCCGGGCCTGTTCCGCACGGTGTTCTCGTGGGAGGGCCCGGTGCGCGACCTGAACCAGATCCGCGAGAACGACCCGTTCGGCATGCTGCTCGAGTCGCTGGACGAGCTGGTCGCCGTCGGCTACCTCAGCGTGGAGCGGCGCCCGTTGGCGGAGGTGGCGGCCTGGGCGGTGGTGCACGGCCTGTCGATGCTGCTCGACGGCCCGCTGCGCGACATGCCGGCGGAGGTCCGCGAGGAGGCCGTGGTGAAGGCGATGCTGGTCCTGGGCCACGGCCTGGCCGGCAACGGCCTCACTGCGGAGCAGGAGACCCTGCTCGCCGACGAGATGCGAATGGCGGCCCGCTAGCTCGCGGTCGTCTCGCGGGAGTGCAGGTCCCGGACCGTGGGCGAGAGGCGGACGGTCTGCGGGTCGGGGTGGGTGCCCAGGACGCGGTCCGCGGTGCCGGACGTGGTCACGGTGAACCAGTAGTGCTCGTTCTTGTAGTGGTGCAGCCGGTGGTTGCGCCAGACCGCCCGGTACAGCTTGGTGCGCGGCCGGTAGTCGCTGTGGATGAGGTAGTGCGTCCACTCGTAGCCGAGGCCCAGCGCGGCGGCCGTCAGGAGGAAGGTCAGCCCCTGGCCGAGCCGGGGGAAGGCCAGCAGCGCGATCGCGGTCGTCGCCGGCAGCAGCCACAGCTGGACCTGCCACGGGATGAACACCAAGGGCGCGTCCCGCGGGTCGGCGTGGTGCGCGCGGTGCTTGCGGGACAGCAGCGGGTCGATCGTGACGCGGCCGACCCGGCGCGGCCGCCAGTGCAGCACGCACACGTGCACCGCCCACTCGAAGAACGGGAACACGGCGAGCATGGCCACCGGCGTGAGCGCGTCGCTCGTTCGCCAGTCGCCGGTGAGCAGGCGGGCCGTCAGCGTGGCGGCCATGAGTGCGGCGAGCATCCACGGCGACGGGTGCCGCCAGAACGCCCGGGCCGCGCCGGCCAGGCTGGTCGAGCGGCGGCGGGAGCCGGTGATGGCGGCCTCGTCCGCGCGGACCCGGGCCCGCGCGCGTGCGTCGACGTCCTCGGTCATTCCTGTTCCTCCAACTTCCGGATCACCGTCAGCAGACCGTCGGTGCCGGCGCCGAGCAGGTTCTCGGCGAGGCGCCGTGCCCGCGCCGCGTCGCCGGCCGTGATGGCCGCGGTCAGCGCGCGATAGACCTCGACGCGGGTGACCTCGGCGTCCAGCACCGGGCCGAGCACCTCGATGGCCGGCTCGTACGCGGCGCGCAGGCTGTTGAACATCAGCCGGAACGCGATCGAGTCGGCGCCGTCGACGACCTGGTCCCAGAACGCCAGCGCCTGCCGCTGCCGGCCGACGGCGTCGGGCGCGGCCTCGAGCGCGTCGACGATGTCCCGCAGCGGGATCTCGAGCCGCGTGCCGGCCCGTTCGGCGGCGAGCTCGGCGACCTTCGGACCCACCAGCAGCCGCGCCTCGAGGATGCTGCGGGCCACGGACAGATCCAGCTCGCCCCGAGGAGACAGCAGCCGGGGGAGCAGGTCGAGGCTCGCGTGCCGGCGGTAGTCGCGGACCGTGGTCGTGTCGCCCTGGCGTACCTCGACGAGCCCCGCCGCGGCCACCCGCTGTAGCGCCTCGCGCACCGCGGGCCGGGACACGCCGAGTACCTCGGCGAGCCGGCGCTCGCTGGGCAGCGCGTCGCCGGGCGCGAACTCCCCGGTCACCACGTCCGCGAGGATCTGCTCGAAGACCGCGTCCGGCACGGACCGGCGGGCGACGGGTTGTAGGGCCATGCGAGACACCATGCCGTGCAGAAGGCCGGACGGTCAAGTGGTCAGACCAACTCGACGACCTGCCCGATCGGGGGAACGCCGAGCGAACGGACCGTTCGCACGAATCGCCGGGCGCGTTGGGAGGACTGAGGTGTGTCAGTCGGGCTAGAGTTCGAAACGTGTCCGTCGCACGCGCCGAACGTCTCGTCAACCTGGTGCTGTGTCTGCTGTCCACCCGCCAGTACCTGACCGCCGAACACATCCGGACCCTCGTGGCCGGTTACTCGGACGCGCCCACGCAAGAGGCGTTCTACCGGATGTTCGAGCGGGACAAGGCGGAGCTGCGCGAGCTCGGCGTGCCGCTGGAGGTGGGCCGGAACTGGTCCTTCGACACGGTCGACGGCTACCGGATCGCCCGGCGCGACTACGAGCTCGGCGACATCGACCTGGAACCCGACGAGGCGGCCGCGGTCGCGCTGGCCGTGCGGCTGTGGGACTCGCCCGAGCTGACTGGCGCCGCGGCCGGCGCGCTGCTCAAGCTCCGGGCCGCCGGAGTGGACGTCGACCAGGGCGTGCCCGCGGTCGTCGAACCGAAGGTGCGCACCACCGAGCCGGCGTTCGGGCCGCTGCTCGCCGCCGTGCAGTCCGGCCGGGCGGTCGGCTTCGACTACCGCCGGCCCAGCCCCGCCGAGCTGCGCCGGCGCACGCTCGAGCCGTGGGGCGTGGTGTCCTGGCGCGGCCGCTGGTACGTGGTCGGGCACGACCGGGACCGGGACGCGCCGCGCTGCTTCCGGCTGTCCCGCATCGTCGGCGAGGTCGAGGTGTTCGGCCGGTCCGGGGTGGTGCAGCGGCCCCCGGACGTCGACCTGCTGGACTTCATCACGCGCGCCAGCGACGAGCCGCCGGACACGTCGACCGTGCGGCTGTGGCTGGCGAAGAACAGGGCGGCGGGACTGCGCCGCCGGGCCAAGATCGTGGACGAGCAGACGATCGACGGCGTCGCCGGCGACGTGGTCGAGCTGGAGGTGTTGTACACCGACTCGTCGGCCAGCTGGATAGCCGGCTACGGCGAGGACGCCGTGGTCCTCGAGCCGGAGGTGCTGCGCAAGTCGGTGCACGAGCGGCTGCTCGCGGTCGTGGGCGGCAAGCAGGGGGAGTGAGTGAGTACATCGCAGGACCGGCTGCCTCGGCTGCTGGCGCTGGTGCCCTACCTGATCGCGCGGCCGGGCATCAGGGTCGACGAGGCCGCCGCCGACTTCGGCGTGACCGCCAAGCAGCTCCGCAAGGATCTGGAGCTGCTGTGGATGTGCGGGCTGCCGGGCTACGGCCCGGGTGACCTGATCGACCTGTCCTTCGAGGGCGACACGATCTCGGTCAACTTCGACGCGGGCATGAACCGGCCGCTGCGGCTCACCGGCGCCGAGGCCACCGCGCTGCTGGTCGCGCTGCGCACGCTGCTGGAGGCGCCCGGCGTGGCCGACGCGGACGCGGTACGCCGCGCGGTCGCCAAGATCGAGGCCGCGGCCGGACAGGCGCAGCCGGTCGGGGTGGCCGTCGGGCTCGGCGTGCGCGAGGGCAAGAACACCGCCTTGGCGCGGCAGGTCGTGCAGGGCGCGCTCAAGGCCGGGCGGGCGCTGCGGATGACCTACTACACCGCGTCGAAGGACGAGATCACCGAGCGCACGGTCGACCCGATGCGGATGCTGATCGTCGAGGGGCGCAGCTACCTCGAGGCGTGGTGCCGGCGGGCCGAGGCGGTTCGGCTGTTCCGGCTGGACCGCATCGACGAGGTCGCCGAGCTCGACGAGCCCGGCGCGCCGCCGCCCTACGCCGAGCAGACCGACACCACCGCCGGCCTGTTCCGGGAGCGCCCGGACCAGGAGGTGGCCCAGCTGGTGCTGGAGCCGGACGCGCGCTGGGTGTCGGAGTACTACCCGGTGGAGAAGCTGACCGAACTGGACGGCGGTCGGCTCCGAATAAGGATGCGTTATGCCGACCTGTCGTGGATGGTCCGGCTGCTGTTGGGCCTCGGTGGTGACGTCACCGTCGAGGAACCGGCGGAGCTGGCCGTGGGTCTGCGGGAACGAGCAAGGCGAGCGTTGTCACGGGCCGGACAGCTCTCGGTAACCCCGTGATCGCGGGGCTGCCGGGTGCCGTCGACCCCACCGGGACCACATGCCCACTACGGTAGGAAACGTGATGTCGTACCTGCCGACCTGGATCGTGGTCGTCGTGGGGTTGGGGCTGCTCGTGCTGGTGCTCGTTCGGGCACTGCACGGCGTGCGCCGGTTCAACGCGACGGCCGCGGTGGCGGGAGCCCGGATCGAGGACCGGACGGGCACGCTGCGGGCACGGACCGCCGCCTTGCGGGTAGCGATGAAGGAGACCCGCGCGCGGGTGAAGCATGCCCCGGCTGCCGTACCATCGAGGCGCCGGGGGAGACAGGAGGATGACCGTGGGTAACTTGGGTGTACCCGAGCTGTTGATCATCGCTGGTGTGATCATCCTGCTCTTCGGAGCACGGAAGCTGCCGGAGATGGCGCGCTCGCTGGGCAAGTCCGCCAAGGCCTTCAAGGAAGAGACCAAGGGCATGCGCGGCGAGGACAAGGACGCCGAGAAGCCCGAGGCGCCGCCGGCCCAGCCGGTCGTGCAGCAGCAGCTGCCGGAGGCTCAGCCGCCGACGCCGGCTCCGACGTCGGCACCGAACACCGCGCAGACCAACGGAGCCCAGCCGGTCGAGCAGCAGAACAAGAACGCCAGCTGAGAGAACGGTTCCTAGACGGTGGCGCGCAAATCGCTCCGCCGGGACGATGGCCGCCGGGAGCAGAAGAAACTTCGCAGCCGCCGGCACAATCCCGACGGCACAATGTCCCTACGGGATCACCTGTACGAGCTGCGGCACCGGCTCGGTCTGGCGCTGTTGGCCCTGCTGGTCGGCTGCATCGCCGGGTTCCTGTGGTTCCAGTGGCGGATCGGTCCGGTCTCGTCGCTCGGCGACCTGCTCACCGCCCCATACTGCGCGCTGCCCGCCGGCGTCCGCTTCGAGCCCATCCCGGGCAAGTGTCAGCTGCTCCAGACCCAGCCGTTCGAGGCGTTCCTCATCCAGTTCAAGGTGGGCCTCGCCGCGGGCGCGGTGCTGACCAGCCCGTTCTGGCTGTACCAGATCTGGGCCTTCATCACCCCGGGCCTGTACACGAACGAGAAGAAGTTCACCCGCATCTTCGTGGTGCTGGCCTCGATCCTGTTCGCCGCGGGCGCCGTGCTGGCCTACTTCGTGGTGCCCAAGGGCCTGCAGGTGCTGGTCAGCTTCGGTGGTGACACGTTCATCACGGCGCTGGCCGCGAACGACTACATCTCGTTCGTCCTGGTGATGCTGCTGATCTTCGGTGTCAGCTTCGAGCTGCCGCTGCTGATCACGATGCTGAACCGGATCGGCATGCTGCCCTACCGCAACCTCAAGAAGTGGCGACGGGGGATCATCTTCGGCCTGTTCGTCTTCGCCGCGGTCGCCACCCCGGGCACCGACCCGATCGGCATGCTCTCGCTCTCCGTCGCGATGACCGTGCTGTTCGAGGTCGCCGTGCAGATCGCCCGCGTCCACGACCGCAAGAAGGACCGGGAGGCGGTCGCCGAGGGCTGGGGTGACCCGGAGGACTACGACCTCAAGCCCGAGGACGTGCCGGACCGGCCCAAGAAGTCGGAGTCGCCCGCCGGCTTCGACGACGTGACCTGACGGGACGCCGCTGCACATGAGGGCCGCCATGGTGGTACACCCGGCGTCCGGCCTCGGCCGGGCGGGCCGGATCGCGGACACGGTCGCCGACCGGTTGCGCGGCGCGGTCGACGACCTGGTCACGGTCGCGGCGAGCACGGTCGAGGAGTCGCGCCGGCTGATGGAGCAGGCGCACGGCGCGAAGCTGGACGTGCTGGTCGTCGTCGGCGGTGACGGGTCGGCTCACCAGGGCGTGCAGTTCTGCGCGGACACCGGCGTCGCGCTCGGCGTCGTTCCCGCCGGCACCGGCAACGACCTCGCCCGCACGCTCGGTGCGCCGAAGGACCCGCTGGCGGCGACCGACGCGCTCGTCGCGGCTCTCAAGGCCGGCGAGCGAACCCGGATGGACCTCGGCCGGGTGAGCGGCGGCCCGTGGTTCGCCGGCGTGCTGTGCGCCGGGTTCGACTCCGCGGTCAACGAGCGGGCCAACCGGATGCGCTGGCCCTCCGGCCCACGGCGCTACGACCTGGCGATCCTCGCCGAGCTGGCCCGGCTGCGGCCGGGACCGCTCACGGTCGTCGAGGACGGCACCCGGGCCGAGCACGAGGCCACCCAGATCGCGATCGGCAACATCCCGCACTACGGCGGCGGCATCCCGATCTGCCCCGACGCCGACCCGACCGACGGGCAGTTCGACATCACGCTGGTCGGCCGCGCCAGCCGGCTCGACATGGTCAAGATGCTGCCGGGGCTGCGCACCGGCAACCATGTGCACAACCCGATCGTCAGCTGCTCGCGGGCCCGGCAGGTTCGTCTCGGCGAGGCCAACGGCTGGGTCGCCTACGCCGACGGCGAACGGATCGGACCGCTCCCGGTCGAGGTCAGCTGCGTGCCCGACGCTCTCACGGTGGTCGGGTCGACCACGTGAGCACCGGCGAGGTGTGACAGTCTTGGAGGTGTGGCCAGCAGCCCATCTCCGTCTCCGGCCCAGGCCTACGCGGCGGCGCGGCGCCGGTCCAGCCATCCCAAGCTGACCGAGTTCGTCGAGCAGCTGCCATTCGAGCTCGACCCCTTCCAGGACCAGGCGTGCGCCGCGCTGGAGGACGGGCACGGCGTGCTGGTGTGCGCGCCGACCGGGGCCGGCAAGACCGTCGTGGGCGAGTTCGCCGTGCACCTCGCACTCGCCGAGGGCCGCAAGTGCTTCTACACCACGCCGATCAAGGCGCTGTCGAACCAGAAGCACGCCGATTTCGTCGAGCGGTACGGCTCGAAGTCGGTCGGCCTGCTCACCGGCGACTCGTCGGTCAACGGCAACGCGCCGATCGTCGTGATGACCACCGAGGTGCTGCGCAACATGCTCTACGCGGGTTCCTCGACGCTCGACGGCCTCGGCTACGTGGTGATGGACGAGGTGCACTACCTCGCCGACCGGTTCCGCGGCGCGGTGTGGGAGGAGGTGATCCTGCACCTGCCGGACTGGGTGCGGTTGATTAGCCTGTCCGCCACCGTCAGCAACGCGGAGGAGTTCGGCGACTGGCTCGTCGAGGTCCGCGGCGACACGACCGTCGTGGTCGACGAGCACCGGCCGGTGCCGCTGTGGCAGCACATGATGGTGTCCGGGCGGATGCTGGACCTGTTCGCCGGCGAGGACGTCGAGGGCGACCCGAAGATCAACCCGGAGTTGTTGCGCCGCACCGAGAACGCGACGCGTGAACAGGTGCCGTGGCGCGGCCCGCGCACCCGCGGTCGGCGGCCTCCGCCGCGCGGCCCGGGGTTCCGGCCGCCGTCGCGGGTCGACGTCGTCTCCCGGCTCGACGGCGCGGGGTTGCTGCCGGCCATCGTGTTCGTGTTCAGCCGGGTCGGCTGCGACGCCGCGATGGGCCAGTGCGTCCGCGCCGGCCTGCGGATGAACACCGAGGCCGAGGTCGCCGAGATCCGTCGCGTCATCGACGCGCGCACCAAGGACCTCGCCGACGCCGACCTGCGGGTGCTGGGCTTCTGGGAGTGGCGGGAGGCGCTGGAGCGCGGGTTCGCGAGCCACCACGCCGGGCTGCTGCCGGCGTTCAAGGAGACCGTCGAGGAGCTGTTCGTCCGCGGCCTGGTGAAGGTCGTGTTCGCGACCGAGACGCTGGCGCTGGGCATCAACATGCCGGCCCGCACGGTCGTGCTGGAGCGGCTGGTCAAGTACAACGGCGAGGCGCACGTCGAGCTGACGGCGGGGGAGTACACGCAGCTCACCGGCCGGGCCGGGCGGCGCGGCATCGACATCGAGGGGCACGCGGTCGTCGTCTGGGGCCCTGGTGTGGACCCGAAGGCGGTGGCGGGCCTCGCGTCGACGCGGACCTACCCGCTGCGTTCGTCGTTCCGGCCCGCCTACAACATGGCCGTCAACCTCGTCGCCCGGCTCGGCGCGCAGGCCGCCCGCGAGCTGCTGGAGCAGTCGTTCGCGCAGTTCCAGGCCGACCGCTCGGTGGTCGGGCTCGCCCGCCGGATCGAGCGAAACCGCGAGGCGCTCGAGGGTTACCAGGAGCCGATGACCTGCCATCTCGGCGACTTCGCGGAGTACATGGAGCTGCGGGCGAAGCTGTCGGAGCGGGAGAGGTCCTTGTCCCGCAAGAACGCCTCGGCTCGGCGGGCCGAGGCGGCGCGGTCGCTGGAGGCGCTGCGCAGGGGTGACGTGATCGCCGTGCCGTCCGGACGCCGGGCGGGGCTCGCGATCGTCGTCGACCCCGGCCTGGACCCGATGGGTGAGCCGCGGCCGCTGGTGGTCACCGAGGACCGGTGGTCCGGCCGGCTGTCGGTGGCCGACTTCCCGGCGCCGGTCGAGGCGCTCGGCCGGGTAAAGCTGCCCAAGCAGGTCGACCTGCGCTCGCCGCGCTCGCGCCGGGACCTGGCGTCGACGCTGCGCAACACCGGGATCGAGGCGCCGGGCCGCAACCGGCGCCGGGCCACCGAAACCGGCGAGGACGGGGAGTTGGCGGCGCTGCGCCGGGCGCTGCGCGCGCATCCCTGTCAGGGCTGCACGGACCGTGAGGTGCACGCACGCTGGGCGGAGCGGCATCGCCGGCTGCGGACGGAGACCCAGCAGCTGGAGCAGAAGGTCGCGGCCACCACGCACTCGCTCGCTCGCGGCTTCGACCGGATCCGCGCGCTGCTGACCGAGCGCGGCTACCTCGACCGTGAGGATGGCATCACGGACGACGGCCGGCGGCTGGCCCGGCTCTACAGCGAGTCGGACCTGCTCGCCGCCGAGTGCCTGCGCCAGGGCGTGTGGGACTCGCTCGGCGCGCCCGAGCTGGCCGCGGTGGTGTCCGCGCTGGTGTTCGAGGCGCGCCGGGACGGGCCGAGCGAGCCGCGGGTGCCGGCCGGGGCGGTGACCGACGCGCTGGCCGAGACGGCGCGGCAGTGGGCGTCGCTGGAGGCCGACGAGCGGCGGCACAAGCTGGAGCGCACCCGCCAGCCGGACGCGGGGTTCGCGTGGACGGTGTACCGCTGGGCGCGCGGTGAGTCGCTGGAGCGGGTCATGACCGCCGCGGAGTCCGCGGGTGCGGAGATCTCCGCGGGCGACTTCGTGCGATGGTGCCGGCAGGTGATCGACTTGCTCGACCAGCTACGCGACGTGATGGGCCGCGCCCATCCCGTGGGCGCCGCGGCGGACGAGGCGGTGCGCGGCATGCGCCGCGGCGTCGTCGCACTTGGCACCGCATGACGCCGGTGGCAGGACCATCGGCCAGACGGCTGGAATCGCGTGGCGGAGCACACGGGATGCGCACCGGCCGATATATGGTTTGATCGCGCCCAGACCAGAGCCGACTTGCGGAGGCGAACGATGAGCAGCCCCTACGGGCCTCCCGGTGGGAACGACCCCCAGCAGCAGTGGGGACAGCAGCCCTACGGCGGCGGTCCGACCCCGGGCACGCCGTCCGGGGGGTTCCCCGCGCAGCCTCCGCAGGGCTATGGGCAGCAACCGCCTTACGGGCAGCCGGATCCGTCGCAGCAGCCCTACGGCGGCTACGGGCAGCAGCAGTACCCCTACGGGCAGCAGCCGCAGCAGCCCTACGGCGCTTACGGGCAGCAGCCGGGTTACCCGGGCCAGTCGCCGTACGGTCCGCCCCCGCGCAAGGGCGGCGGCGCGTGGATCTGGGTCGTGGTCGTGGTGGTCGTGCTCGCGGCGGGCGTGTTCGGCGTGCTGGGCTTCGTGACGCCGGGCTTCCTGACGAAGAAGGTCTTCGACGAGGGCGCGCTCGAGGGCGACAACGGCGTGCGGAAGATCCTCGTGGAGAACTACAACGAGCCCGCAGAGGACATCGAGGGTGTCGACTGTCCGGCCGACCAGGAAGTCAAGCAGGGCAACACTTTCGACTGCAAGGTGACCATCCGCGGCGAGGAGCGGACGGTCAAGATCACCGTCGTCAACGAGGACGGGCAGTACGAGGTCTCCACGCCGGCAGGCAAGTAGCGCCGACGGTCACCGAAACCGTCACCGAGACCGTCGAAGCGGCGCCGGCCGAGGTCGACACGGGCAGGCTGGTGTTCGACGAGGTGGTGCTCGAGGGTGCCAATGGTGTGCGGAAGATCCTGGTGGAGAACTACAACGAGCCCGCCGAGGACATCTGGTCCGTCGACTGCCCTGCGGACCAGGAGGTCAAGCAGGGCAGCACCTTCGACTGCAAGGTGACCATTCGCGGCGAGGAGCAGACGGTCAGGATCACCGTCGTCAACGAGGACGGGCAGTACGAGGTCTCCACGCCGGCAGGCAAGTAGCCCCCGGGCGCCGGCGTCCGGCCCGTCGGCCGGTAGGCTCGATCCGGACATTTCCGGGTGTCGAAGGGGTGCGTGTGCGTCGACTGGTCGTGGGAATCGTTGCGGTACCGATGTTTCTGCTCGCCGGGTGCGGGGAGGACGTGCCGGACATCAACGTCGACGTGGAGCTGCCCTCGCCGGACGCGCTCAACGAGCAGCTCCTCGAGGGCGCCGACGGCGTGAAGCAGGTCCTGGAGCGCGAGTACCAGCTCACCGACATCGGCAACGTGGACTGCCCGGCCGAGCTCGCGCTCGAGTTCGACTGCGCGGTGACGGTCGCGGGGGAGCAGAAGACCGTCACGGTCAGCGTGCTCAACGAGAACGGCGAGTTCGAGGTCAGCCCCCCGAAGTAGCGCGGTAATCGGTCGCCGACTCGCGGTCGGACGAGGCATGATCTGCTGGTGACCGACACCCTGACGCGGGCCACCGCGTTCGAGTTCCGCACGCTCGACGACGACGAGCTGCGGGTGGCTAGCGACGTCTTCCGCGAGGCGATGCACGACGAGCCGCTGAACGACGAGAAGTGGGCCACGATGCGGAGGGTCTACGAGCCCGGCCGCGCCCTCGGCGCCTTCGCCGGCACGACCCTGATCGGCACCGCCGCCTCACTGTCGTCCGGCCTGACCGTCCCCGGCGGCGCGATCCTGCCGATGGCCGGTGTCACCGCGGTCGGCGTGCGGACCGACCACCGCCGCCGCGGGGCGCTCACCGGGCTGATGCGGCGCCAGCTCGCCGAGTTCGCCGCCGCCGGCGAGGTGTTCGCCGCGCTGCACGCCGCCGAGACGACGATCTACGGCCGCTACGGCTACGGCCTGGCCACCCGCGTGCGCACTCTGCGCATCCGCTCGCCCCGCGCCGGCCTGCGCCCCGAGGTGCCCACCGCCGGCACCGTCCGGCTGATCACCATGGACGAGGCGATGTCGCTGCTGCCGGCGGTGTACGAGCGGCTGCGGACCCGGCCCGGGATGATGGGCCGCTCGCCCGCCTGGTGGGTCCTCGGCTACGAGAACCGCATGACGCACGGGCACTTCCGCGCCGCCGCGCACTACGACGAGCACGGTGAGATCGACGGGTTCGTCGGCTACCGGCCGGGCCCGTTCCCGTCCGACGACCCGCGCGTCGGTGCCTCGATCGCCGTGCTCGACTTCGTCGCGGCGAACCAGGGCGTGGAGAACGACCTGTGGCGCTTCCTGCTCGACATCGACCTCGTCGAGGAGGTGACCGTCTACTCCCGACCGGTGGACGACCCGCTCGAGGCGATGCTGGTCGACTTCTTCGCGATCCGCAGCGAGCGCGACGACGAGCTGTGGCTGCGGATCGTCGACGTGCCCCGCGCGCTCGCCGCCCGCGCGTACGGGTCGGCGGACCAGGTGGTGATCGAGGTCGCGGATCCGTTGCTGCCGGCCAACTCCGGCCGCTACCTGATCAGTCCACACGGGACGGAACGGACGTCCGCGCCGGCCGCGCTCACGATGGATGTCGAGACCCTGGCGATGATCTACCTCGGCGAGTGGCGGCCGTCGAAGCTCGCCGAGGTCGGCCGGCTCACCGCGCACGACCCGACCGCGCTCGCCTCCGCCGACCACCTGTTCGCGACGGACCGCCCGTCCTGGTGCGGCAGTCTGTTCTGACCCGCGCGCTAGGCGTGCGCCGCCGGGAGGGCGGCGAGCAGGCGGTCCACCGACGTGCTGAGGTCCCACTTCTCCTGCAGCGCCCGCACTCGGTCGAGGTCGCGCGGTTCGGTCGGTACGGCGTCGGGCCGGTCGATCACCACCGCGGCGTCCGTCGCCACGCGGACCACCACTGGCGCCGCCGCGACGTACTTCGCGGCGTCCGTGAGCGCCTCCTTCACCCGCAGCGGCACCATCTTGTCGCCCGCGGCCGCCGCGGCGAGCAGGCCCTCCAGCGAGCCGAACCGGGTGATCAGCTTCGCCGCGGTCTTCTCGCCGACGCCGGCCACGCCGGGCAGCCCGTCGGACGGGTCGCCGCGCAGCAGGGCCATGTCGGCGTAGGCCGGGCCGCTGTTGGCCGGCGGCAGGTCGTAGCGCGCGGCGAGCTCGCGCGGCCCGAGGACCTCGGCCTTCGCCCAGCCGCGCCCGACGTAGACGATCGACACCGGCGTCGGCTCGTCGCGCACGACCTGGAACAGGTCCCGGTCGCCCGAGATGACCTCCACCGGGTCGGTCGCCTCGCGGTGCGCGAGCGTGCCGATCACGTCGTCGGCCTCGTAGCCGTCGGCCTCGGCGGTGGCGATCCCGACCGCGTCGAGCAGGTCGAGGATGATCGGGATCTGCGGCGTCAGCGTGTCGGGCACCTCCTCGATGTTGTTCTTCGGATCGGCCACGCGGTGCGCCTTGTACGAGGGCAGTGCCTGTACCCGGAACGCCGGGCGCCAGTCCGCGTCCAGGCAGGCCACCAGCCGGGACGGCTTCCGCTCGGCGAGGATGCGGGCGATCATGTCGGCGAACCCGCGGACGGCGTTGATCGGCGTACCGTCCGGGGCGGTCATCGCATCGGGCAGCGACCGAACGGTCGCGAAGTAGGCGCGGAAGTACAGGCTGGCCGAGTCCAGCAGCGCAAGGTGACCACTCACGGCCGCCAGCCTGCCATGCCCGCGGGAGAAGGCAGAATCGACACGTGCGGATCACTTTGCTCGGTCCGGTGGAAGTCCAGGCCGACGACGGGGCGCCGGTGGAGATCACCGGTGCGCGGCTGCGCACGCTGCTGATCCTGCTGGCGCTGGATCCAGGGCGGGTCGTCACCACCGCGCGGCTCATCGACGGCGTCTGGGGCACCGAGCCGCCGGCCGAGGCCACCAACGCGCTGCAGGCGCTGGTGTCCCGGCTGCGTCGCGTCCTGCCCGAGCCGGTGGTCGAGTCGACCCCGGCCGGCTACCGGCTGGCCGTCCCGCCCGAGGCCGTCGACCTGCACCGCTTCGAGCGGCTCGCCGC
>NZ_JBOHGA010000100.1:0-21741 GCF_050699915.1 Actinophytocola sp. | reverse complement strand
GCCCGGACGTCGGCGGCGGTCAGCGTCGTGGCCGCACCCGAGTCGGTGCGCATGAAGTCGCGGCGATCGGCGGGGTAGCCGGGGTCGACGGGCAGGTAGGCGGCGCCCGAGCGCAGCACGCCGAGCAGCGCCACCACCAGCTCGACCGACCGTGAGATCTCCACGGCCACCACGTCGCCGCTCACCCGGTTCGCCACGGCCGCGGACCACTCGACCAGCTCGCGGTAGGTGAGTGACTCGTCTCCGAGCACTGCCAAGGAGTCCGGCGTCCGCGCGGCCTGGGCGTCGACGAGATCCGTGAGCGTCGCCGCCGGGACGTCGAGGGCCGGGCCGGTCGCGGCCGGTGCGGGGGCGAGGTCGAGGTGGGCCACCGGCCGGCCCGGGTCCGCCGCCAGCCCGGCGAGCAGGTGGGTCAGGTTCGCGCCGATCCGGGCGACCGTCTCGCGGGTCAGCCGGGCGGCGTCGTACTCCAGGTGGATCGTCAGCCGCTCGCCGGGGACCACGATCAGCGCCAGCGGGTAGTGGCCCGCGCCGTACGCCGACACCCCGGCGACCTCGATCGTCCCGGCCGGGTCGGTGAGCTTCGCGTCGAGCGGATAGTTCTCGAACACCAGCAGCGTGTCGAACAGCTCGCCCAGCCCGGCCAGGCGGTGCAGCCGCGCCAGCCCGACGTGGTGATGGTCGGTCAGCTCGGACTGCTCTGCCTGCAGGGCAGACAAGGCCGCCGCGGCCGGCTGGTCGGGGCGCCAGCGCATCCGCACCGGCAGCGTGTTCGCGAACAGGCCGATCATCGCGTCCACACCGTCCACTTCGGACGAGCGGCCGGACACGGTCGTGCCGAAGACGACGTCCTCGCGGCCGGTGAGCCGGCCCAGCACCAGCCCCCAAGCGCCTTGGACGACGGTGTTCAGCGTCAGGTCGTGCGCGCGGGCCGCGGCGACCAGCCCCTCGGCCGGCACCTCGACTGTCATCGAGGCGGGCGTGGCGGCCGTCGGTGTCGTACCGGCCAGCAGCGTCGGTTCATCCACATCGGACAGTGCGGCCCGCCAGGCGGCCTCGGCGGCGTCGTGGTCGCGGCCGGCGAGCCACTCGTGGTAGCGGCGGTACGGCGTGACCGGCGCGAGCCGTGGCGCCGGTCCGGTCGGCGTGTAGTGCGCGAGCAGCTCGTGGATCAGCAGCGGCGCGGACCAGCCGTCCGTCGCGATGTGGTGCAGCGTCAACACCATCCAGGTCCGTCCGGCCGTGTTCGAGCTGGCGCGAACCAGCGCCACTCGCAGCATCGGGGGCCGCGCCAGGTCGAACCCGGCCGCGCGCTCCTGCGCCGCGGTTCGCTCGGGGTCGCCGGTGGCCTCCCGCCAGCCGACCTCGACCTCGTCGGCGATCACCTGGAGGAGGCGGCCGTCGGGCAGCTGCCGGAACGACGCGCGCAGCGGGGCGTGCCGGTCCAGCACCGCCTGCGCGGCCCGGCGCAGCGCCGCCGCGTCGACCTCGCCGCGCAGCTCGACCGTCTGCTGCACGACGTAGACGTCCTCGACCTGGGCGTGGAAGTAGAAGCCCTCCTGCAGCGGCGAGGCGGGCAGCACGTCGGCCACCTCCTGGCCCAGCTCGTCCACCTGCGCCTGGTCGAGCACCACCAGCGGGAAGTCGGACGGCGTGTGCCCACCACCGTCCACACGGGACACCTCGGTGAGCGCCGCCTGCCAGAGCGAGGCGAACCGGTCGACGTCGGCGTCGTCGAGCGCGCCCGCCGGCCAGGTGAGCGTGGCCGTGAACGCGCCGTCCCGGACGAGCGCGTTGATCTCCAGCAGGTGACCCAGCGGCATCGCCGGGTCGGCCCCGCCGCGCAGCTCCTCGCCCGCGAACCGGCCGAGGTAGTTGAACAGCAGCTCCGGTGCCGGCCCGGACAGCCGGTCGCGGACGAGCCCGTGACCGATCCCGTTGTCCGGCACGGCCGCGAGCCGCTCCTTGACCCGCTTGACCGCGGTGGCCGGGTCGCCGGGGCCGGGGTCGAGCCGGACCGGGAACGTGGTGGTGAACCAGCCGACCGTGCGCGACAGGTCGGCGCCCGGCGCCAGGTGCTCCTCGCGCCCGTGGCCCTCCAGGTCGACGAGGACCTCGTCGCCGCCGCGCCAGCGGGTGACCGCCAGCGCGAGGGCGGCGAGCAGCACGTCGTTGACCGAGCCGTGGAACGCGGCGGGCACCGTGGTCAGCAGCGGCTCGGTCACGTCCGGCGGCAACGAGACGGTGTGCGTGCGGGCGGTGGCCGCGGTGTCGGTCCGCGCGAGCCGTCGCGTCCCGAGTGGACGGACGGCGACGGTCTGGTCGCGCCAGAACGGCAGCTCACCGGTCCGGTCGAGGGCCCGCAGGCCCTCGGCCCAGGTCCGAAACGACGTACGGACGGGAGCCGGCTCGCCACCCGCGAGCAACGCGGCGAGGTCCTCGGCGAGGATCCGCCACGACACGCCGTCGACCACCAGGTGGTGCGCGACGAGCAGCAGCTTGCGCTCCGCCGGGAACCACACCGCGCGCAGCATCCGCCCGTGCGCCGGGTCGAGCCGGGCCGCGGCGCGCTGCTCCCAGACCGCCACTTCCGCGCCGGGGCCCGCCTCGTCGAGCAGATCGACCGGACCGGGCAGCGGCACCTCGAGTGTCCACTCCGGAGTCAGCCGGGCCCGCAGCAGCGCGTGGTGGTCGACCAGGCGCCGCAGCGAGTCGGCGAGCCGACTCGCGTCCGGGACGTCCAGCAGCAGCGACTGGAAGTACGAGTCGACCGGTGCGTCGAGGTCGCGCAGCCAGCCGATGATCGGAGTGGTCGGCACGGTCCCGGTGCCGTCGTCCGTGTTGTCGTCCGCGGGCCGGGCGACGGTGTCCAGGTGGCGGGCGGTCGCGGCCAGCGCGGCCACCGTGCGCTGCCGGAACACCTCGCGCGGCGTGATAGCGAGCCCCGCCGCGCGAGCCCGGCTCACCAGCTGGATCGCGACGATGCTGTCGCCGCCCAGGGCGAAGAAGCTGTCGTGCACGCCCACCGCCGGCAGGCCGAGCACCTCCGCGAACGCCGTGGCGAGCACCCGCTCGACCTCGGTGGTCGGCGCCGCGTCGCCGGCGAGGCCGGCCCAGTCCGGCTCGGGCAGCGCGCGGACGTCCAGCTTTCCGTTGGGTGTCAACGGCAGTTGGCCCTTGACCGGCACGATCGCCGACGGCACGAGGTAGTCCGGCAGCTCCGCGCGGAGATGATCCAGGAGCCCGCCGGCCTCGCCCACGGCAGTACCGACGACGTAGGCCACCAGCCGGGCACCGCCGCGCTGGTCCGGCCGCGCGACCACCGCCGCCTGCCCGACGCCGGGGTGGCGCAGCAGCGCGCTCTCCACCTCGCCCGGCTCGACCCGGTGCCCGCGGATCTTCACCTGACTGTCCGACCGTCCGAGGAACTCGAGGCTGCCGACCGAAGACCTGCTTGCAGGGTCGAGCATTGACTCCGCCCGCCAGCGCACCCGGTCGCCCGTGCGGTACATCCGCGAGCCGGGCCCGGCGAAGGGATCGGCCACGAACCGCGTCGCCGTGAGACCCGGCCGGCCCGCGTACCCGCGCGCGAGGCCGCGGCCGCCGACATACAGCTCGCCGACCACCCCGACGCCAGCCGGCCGCAGGGCCGTGTCCAGCACGTACAGCCGCGTGTTCGGGTCCGGCCCGCCGATCGGCACCGGGCCCGTCCAGCCGGTTTCGGCGAGCCACAGCGTGGAGTTCACCGTCGCCTCGGTCAGTCCGTACGCGACCACCACGCGCATCGTCGGCGACCAGCGCGCCACGAGCTCCGCGGGCACCGCCTCCGTGCCGACCACCAGCACGCCGCCCTCGGGCAGCCGGCACTCCGGTGGCAGCGCGGCCACCAGCGACGGCGGCAGGATCATGTGCGTCACGCCGTGCTCGGCGAGGTAGTCGGTCAGCTCGGGTCCCGCGACCCGCCGGTGCTCCGGCACGAGCACCACCCGCGCGCCGGTGCCCAGCGCCATGCACAGGTCCCACACGGCCACGTCGAAGCCGACCGACGCGAACTGCGCCACCCGGCTCGACGCGTCGACGCCGAGCCGGTCCACCGCCGTCGCGATGAGGCTGCCGACACCGTCGTGGGGGACGACCACGCCCTTGGGCCGCCCCGACGAGCCCGACGTGTAGATCACGTATGCCGCCCCCTGCAGCGGCACCGTGACGTCCACATCGGACTCGTCGGGCCCGGTGGCGGAGAGCTCGCCCGGGGTCAGCACCAGCCGCGCGCCCGCGTCGGCCACGAGCGCGGCCCGCCGCTCCGCCGGATGGTCGGGGTCCAGCGGCAGGTAGGCCGCGCCCGCCTTCAGCACCGCGAGCAGCGCCACGACCAGGTCGGTAGACCGGGGCAGCGCCACCCCGACGACGTCCTCGGGAACCACGCCCCGGGCGATCAGCAGGCGTGCCAACCGGTTCGCCGCCGCGTTCAGCTCCGCGTAGGTCAGCGAGACGTCCTCGCACACCAGCGCCACGGCGTCCGGCGTGCGGCGCGCCTGCCGCTCGAACACCGCCGGCCAGGTGACGTCCTCGGTCTCCCGCGGCGCGCTGCCGAGCGCCAGCATCCGCGATGTGTCCGGCACCAGCTCGACGTCGGACAGCCGCACGTCCGGGTTCGCGAGGATCGCGTCGAGCATCGCGAACAGGCCGGCTTCGTGCGTCGCGAGCTCCTCCGGCCCGCACACGGCGGCGTCCGCGTCGATCTCCACCACGAAGTCCCCGCCCGGCTGCTCGATCGCGGTGATCGTCAGGTCGGACACCGGACCGGGCCACATGTCCTGCAACGTCGCGGTCGCCTCGCCGAAGACCAGGTCGGGCGTGAAGCCGATGATGTTCACGGTCGGCCCGGTCAACCCCGCGACGCCGCCCGCCTCACCCAGCTCTCGCGCCAGCTCCTCGGCGCGGAACCGGCTGTGCGCCACGACCTCGCGCACCTCGGTGCCGACCGCGGCGAGCAGCTCGGTCGCGGTCTCGCGCCGGGCGAGGCGCAGCGGCAGGACGTTCGACATCATCCCCGGCACGGACCGCTGCGCGGCGGTGGTGCGGCCGGTCACCGGCAGCCCGAGCACGACCTCGGGCGCCCCGGTGACCCGCTGCACGTAGCCGGCCGCCGCGGCGATCAGCACCCGGGAGGGCCGTAGGCCCGTCCGGTCCGCGAACGCGCGCAGCACCCGACCATCCACAGTGGACTTGCGACGGACGAGTCGGGTGGGCTGCTCGCTCGCCGGCTCCAGCAGCCGGGCCGGCTCGGGCGCCCCGGCCAGCCGTTCGAGCCAGTACGCCCGGTCCACGCCGTGGCGCGCGCCGGCCCGGTACGCCTCGTCCGCATCGGTGAGCCGCGAGAGCGGCCAGGCCAGCGTTGGCTCGCCCGCGCCCCCGTACCGCTCGGCGGCGACCTCGACCAGCAGGGCGACGCTGATGCCGTCGATGACGATGTGGTGGTAGCGCTGGTACCACCACACCCGGTCGTCGGCGACCCGCAGCAGCGCGTGGCCGAACAGCGCGCCTCGCGCGAGGTCCATCGGTCGCGCGCGGTCCGCGTGCGACCACGCGAGCGCGGCGGCGGCCGGGTCCGGTTCGGTGCGGAAGTCCAGCACCGGCACGGTGACCTGCTCGGGCGGCACCACGACCTGGATCGGCCCGTCCGGGCCGTCCTCGACGCGCACGTGCAGGCACTCGGCATCCCACAGGGTGCCCGCGATCGCCGCCGCCAGCCGCTCGATGTCGATCGGCCCGCGGATGTCCAGGTACGTCGCGACGTTGAAGGCCGTGCCGTCGGGCTCGACCTGCTGGGCGTACCAGACCCCGGCCTGCGCGCCGGTGAGCGGCAGAGCAGTACTCATCCCCGACCCCCGGTGTCCTCGGTGTCGTCCTCGGTGGCTAGGACTTGTCGAGCAGCGGCACGAACTCGTCGAGCGCGTAGGGGATGCTCAGCACGGTGTTGAACGACAGGGCGGCGCCGATTGGCGGCTGCGCGTACGGCACGAACATCGCGCGGCCCTCGCGGGCGGCGGCGAGTCCCTTGTAGACCGGGTCGGCCTGCACCCGCTGCTCGGCGGACGGGTCTGCGGTCAGGAACAGCAACAGGTCGGTGTCGATCAGGTCCGCGCGCTCGGCGGAGATCTCCGCCGCGTTGTTCTCCCCGGCCGCCTCGTTGATCGCGTCCGGCACGGTGTAGCCCATCTCGGTCATGAAGACGGCCTTCGGGTCCGTCTTCTGGAACACCGCGTACTTGCCCGGCTGGAACGGGTCGACGACCGCGACCGACTTGCCCTGCCAGTCCTTGTGCTCCTCGCGCACCTTCGCGAACTGGTCGTCGATGCCGGAGATCAGCTTGTCGACCTCGTCCGCCTTGCCCAGCGCCTCGCCGGCCAGCCGCGTCATGTCCTGCCACGGCGCGCCGTAGTCGGGGAAGTCCTTGGGCTGCCCGACGGTCGGCGCGATCTTCGACAGCTCGCCGTACTGCTCCTCGGTCATCCCCGAGTAGAGCGCGAGGATCAGGTCCGGCTTGAGGTTCAGCACCTTCTCCTTGTCGAAGTCGTCGCGCTCGCCGACGATCTCCGGAGTCTCCTTGCCCCACAGGTCCTTCGTCCACGGCCACAGGCCGTACGGGCGCTCCTTGAACCAGTCGACCGCGCCGACCGGCTTGACGCCGAGCGCGAGCACCGCGTCCTGGTCGGAGAGCCCGAGCGTGACGACCCGCTTCGGCTCCTTCGGGATCTCGGTCGTGCCGTACTTGTGCTCGACCGACACCGGGAACGCCGAGGCCCCGGTCTTCTCGGCACCGGCGTCCTGCTCGCCCGACGGCTGCTCGGAAACGCCGCAACCGGCGAGGGCCAGTGCTGCGAGTAAGGAGAGGATCGTGGCCAGCGGGCGCCGCGCGAGAGACATGGGCTCCTCTATCGACAGGGTTCGTTAAGTTAGGCGAACCTAACACAACCGGGCGAGGTGAGGTATCCCTACCCTAAGTTGGTGCAGGTATCGTGACTCAGGTGATCGAGACCCGGACGCGGCCGACCGCGGTTTCCCGCCGCGCGACGCTGCTTCTCGTCTCGGCAGGCGTGTTGTTGGTGCTGTGCGTGCTGTCGCTGGCGCTGGGCACGCGCCCCGTGCCGCCCGGCGACCTGCTGCCTGCCCTGGTCGGGCATGGCGCGCCGGACGTCGAGTCGCTGGTCTGGGGCGCGCGGCTGTCGCGCACCCTGCTCGCCCTGCTGGTCGGCGTCTCGCTGGGACTCGCGGGCGCGGTGATGCAGGCGCTGACCCGCAACCCCTTGGGGGACCCCGGTTTGCTGGGGATCAGCGCGGGTGCGGCGTTCGCCATCGTGGTCGGGGTCGCCTTCGCCGGGGTCGCCTCGCTGTACGGCCTGATCGGGTTCGCCTTCGGCGGCGCGCTCGTCGCGAGCGTCGTGGTGTACCTGCTGGGCAGCGCCGGGCGAGGCGGCGCCACGCCGGTGAAGCTCGCGCTCGCCGGGGTCGCGGTCACCGCGCTGCTGACGTCGTTGACGAGCGGCATCTCCCTGATCGACCCGGATGCGTTGAACCGCTACCGGTTCTGGGCCGCCGGTTCGCTCGCGGGCCAGGACGAGGGCGTGGTGCTGCGGGTGCTGCCGTTCGTGCTCGCCGGGGTGGTGCTGGCGCTCGCGTCGGCGCCGGCGCTGAACAGCATGGCGCTGGGCGACGACGTGGCGGCCGCGCTCGGCCGGCGGGTCGGGCTGGTTCGGCTGCAGGGGGCGGCGGCGATCACGCTGCTGACCGGTGCGGCGGTGGCGGTCGTCGGGCCGATCGTGTTCGTGGGGCTGGTGGTGCCGCACGTGGCGCGGGCGATCACCGGGCCGGACAACCGGTGGCTGCTGCCGTTCTCGATGCTGCTCGCGCCGGTCATGTTGCTGGCGGCGGACATCGTGGGGCGGCTGATCGCGAGGCCGGGAGAGACCGAGGTCGGCATCGTCGTGGCCTTCCTCGGGGCGCCGTTCTTCATCGCGCTGGTGCGCCGGCGCCGGCTGGCGGAGCTGTAGATGGCCGTGACCGCCGTGCGCTACCGCCTGTCCGTCCCGCCGGTGTCCGGCGTGGTGCGCCCGCGGCTGCTCGCCGTGTGCGTGGTGCTGGGGATACTCGCGTTCTTCCTGTTCTGTCTGGGGATGACGGTCGGCGACTACCCGCTCGGGGTCGGCCAGGTGCTCGCCGCACTGGTGAGCCGGGGCGACTACTACGACCAGGTCGTCGTCTACGACTGGCGGATGCCCCGCGCGCTCACCGGGCTGCTCGTCGGGGTCGCGTTCGGCATGTCCGGGGCGCTGTTCCAGACGATCACCCGCAACCCGTTGGCGTCGCCGGACATCATCGGCATCTCCGCCGGCTCGACCGTGGCCGTGGTCGGCGGGATCGTGCTGGGCTTCGGCGCCGGACTGGGCACGCAGACGCTGGGCCTGGCCGGCGGCGTGCTGTCCGCGCTCGCGATCTATCTGCTGGCCTGGAAGCGGGGGACCACCGGGTACCGGATCATCCTCGTCGGCATCGGGGTGTCGTGGATGTGCACGAGCGCCACGGGTTATCTGCTGGCGCGGGCGAAGCTGCACGAGGCGCAGCAGGTCGTCGGGTGGATGGTCGGCAACCTGACCAACGTGACGTGGAGCCACGCCGCGCCGCTGGTGATCTCGCTCGCCGTGCTGGTGCCGATGGCGGTGGTGCTGAGCGGCTGGCTGCGGACGCTGCAGCTCGGCGACGAGGTGGCGGTCGGACTGGGCACGCCGGTCCAGCTGGCGCGGCTCGTGCTGCTGCTCGTCGCGGTCGGGCTGGTGGCGTTCGGCACGGCGGCCGCGGGGCCGGTGGCGTTCGTGGCGTTGACGGCGCCGCAGATCGCGCGCCGGCTCGCCGGGGTGCCGGCCCCGCCGCTGGTCGCGTCCGCGTGCGCCGGGGCGGTGATCGTGCTCGGCAGTGACCTGGTCGCGCGGTCGTTCCCGTTGCCCGTCGGTGTGGTCACCGGGGTGCTGGGCGCGCCTTTCCTGCTCTGGCTGCTGGCCAGGGCCAACCGGGCCGGTTCGGGAGGATGACTGTGGAGCTTCGTGCCGAGGGGCTGCGGCTCGCCTACGACGACCGGGTGGTGGTGCCGGACCTGTCGCTGCTGGTACCGCCCGGCCGGATCAGCGTCATCGTCGGCGCGAACGCTTGCGGGAAGTCGACGCTGCTGCGTGCGCTGGCCCGGCTGCTGACCCCGCGGGCCGGCTCGGTGCTGCTCGACGGCCGGTCGGTGCACTCGCTGCCGACCCGTTCCGTCGCGCGGCAGCTGGGGATCCTGCCGCAGGCGCCGGTCGCCCCGGAGGGCCTGACCGTGATCGACCTGGTGACCCGGGGCCGGTCGCCGCACCAGAGCTGGTGGCGCCAGTGGTCGGCGGCGGACGAGGCGGCGGTGCGGTCGGCGTTGGCGGCCACGTCGTTGTCCGAGCTGGCCGACCGCCCGGTGGACGAGCTCTCCGGCGGGCAGCGACAGCGCGCGTGGATCGCGATGGCGATCGCGCAGGAGACGCCGGTGCTGCTGCTCGACGAGCCGACGACGTTCCTGGACCTGGCGCACCAGATCGACGTGCTGGACCTGGTGGTGGACCTGAACCGCCGCGAGGACCGGACGGTGGTGATGGTGCTGCACGACCTGAACCAGGCGTGCCGCTACGCCGACCACGTGATCGCGATGAAGGCCGGCGAGATCGTCACCCAGGGCGCACCCGCCGAGGTGATCACCCCGGCCACGGTCGAGGACGTCTTCGACCTCCGCTGCCAGGTGACGGCCGACCCGGTGAGCGGAACCCCGCTCGTAGTCCCGATCGGCCGCCACCACAGCACGGAGGCAGTCGGCTCGTGATCAGTTCAGGCCGTTGTCCATGGCCGTGATCAGCTCGCCGTTCGTCGTGTCGCCGGACAGTTCCCAGAAGAACGCGCCGCCCAGGCCCTGCTGGCCGGCGTAGCTCATCTTGCCGCCGATCGTCGACGGGGTGTCGTAGCTCCACCACTGGTTGCCGCAGTGTGCGTACGCCGTGCCGGCCACGGTGCCGTTCGACGGGCAGCGGTCCTTGATCACCTTGTAGTCCTCGATGCCCGGCTCGTACGTGCCCGGCGCCGCGCCGGAGGCCGAGCCACCGGGCGCCGCCTGCGTCACGCCGGTCCAGCCGCGCCCGTAGAACCCGATGCCCAGCAGGAGCTTCGACGACGGGACGCCCTTCGACTTCAGCTTCTGGATCGCCGCGTCCGAGTTGAAGCCCGCCGCCGGGATGCCCTCGTACGACGTCAGCGGCGAGTGCGGGGCCGTGGGACCGTCCGCGTCGAACGCGCCGAAGTAGTCGTAGGACATCACGTTGTACCAGTCGAGGTGCTGCGAGGCGCCGCCGTAGTCGGTCGCGTCGATCTTGCCGCCGTCCGAGCCGTCCGCGGTGATCGCCGCGGTGACCAGGTAGTCGGAGCCGAACCTCGACCGCAGCGCGCCCATCAGGTTGCCGAACGCCGCCGGCCCGCTGTTGTCGCAGGTCAGACCGCAGGCGTTGGGGTACTCCCAGTCGATGTCGATGCCGTCGAAGACGTCCGCCCAGCGCGGGTCCTCGACCAGCCGGTGGCAGGACTCGGCGAACGCGGCGGCGTTCTGCGCCGCCTGGCCGAAGCCGCCCGACCAGGTCCAACCGCCGAAGGAGAACAGGACCTTCAGCCCGGGGTGCATGGCCTTGAGCTTGCGCAGCTGGTTGAAGTTGCCGCGCAGCGCGCCGGCGTCCCAGGTGTCCGGCGTACCGTCCACACTGGCCCCGGCGTCGTAGAACTTGTCGTAGTCGGCGTAGGAGTCGCCGAGCGCGCACTGGCCGTTGGTCACGTTGCCGAACGCGTAGTTGATGTGGGTCAGCTTGTCGGCCGACCCGCTCGTCTGGATGTTCTTGACGTGGTAGTTGCGCTGGTAGACGCCCCAGTTGACGAAGTAGCCGAGGTTGATGTTCCCCGCCGCCACCGACACGGCGGGGCTCGAATCGGTCTCAGCGCCTTCGGCGGGTACGGCCACCAGGCCGATCGCCGTGGCCACGGCGGCCACGAGCACCGGCAGGCGCCATCGATTGCCGGACATGGTTCTCCTAGATGGGTGCAGGGTTAGCCAAACGGAGATACACGACAACTATGTGGTCTAGACCACGTTGCGTCAAGAGGTCTGTACCAACTGGCCAAAGTCGGTGCCCCGATTACGCTGGTCGGCGAGGTGGCGCGATGGAACCGCGGGGCAAGCTGGAGAAGTTCCTCATCCCGGAGACCATCTTCGGCGTCGGCAGCCTCGCCGAGGTCGGCGACGCGGTCCGGCGCGCCGGCGGCTCCCGCGCACTCGTCGTCACCGACCCGGGCGTGCTCGCCGCGGGCTGGGTCGACCGGGCCGCGCCGCATCTGAAGGCGGCCGGGCTGTCCTGGCGGATCTGGTCGGACGTGACCCCGAACCCCAAGGACCACGAGATCGAGGCCGGCTTCGATGCCTACCGGGAGAGCGGCAGCGACGTGCTCGTGGCGATCGGCGGCGGCAGCCCGATCGACGCGGCCAAGGCGATCGCGGTGCTGTCCGGCAACGCCGGCAGCATCCTCGACTACGAGGGCATCGACACCGTCGCCAGGCCGATCCCGCCGATGGTGATGGTCCCGAGCACCGGCGGCTCCGGCGCGGACGTATCCCAGTTCTGCGTCGTCACCGACACCCGCCGCCGGCTCAAGGCCACGATCGCGAGCCGCGCGCTGGTGCCGGACATCTCGGTCACCGACCCGAGGCTGCTCACCACGATGTCGCCCGAGCTGTCCGCGCACACCGCGCTCGACGCGCTGAGCCACGGCATCGAGGCGTACGTGTCCAAGGCGGCGAGCTTCCTGTCCGACGGCCACGCGCTCGCCGCGGTTCGCGGCGTCCTTGACCACCTGCTGGCGACCCTCGACGACCCGGCCGACCTGCGCGCCCGCGAGGGCATCGCCCGGGCGAGCCTGCAGGCGGGGATCGCGTTCACCAACGCGCTGCTCGGCGCCACGCACGCGATCGCGCACCAGATCGGCGGCTACCTTGACGTGCCGCACGGGCTGCTCAACGCCATCCTGCTGCCGCACGTGATGCGCTTCAACGCGGCCACCGACCCGGAGCGCTTCGTCGGCGTGGCCGCCGCACTCGGCGTGGAGACCGCCCGCCTCACGCCGGCCGAGGCCGCCGACGCGGCGATCGCCGTGGTGCAGCGGCTGCGCGAGAAGGTCGGCATCCCGGCGGGCCTCGCCCAGGTCGGCGTGCGTCGCGAGCACCTCGGCCGGTTCGCCGAGAACGCCCTGCACGACGCCTACCTCACGACCAACCCGAGGGCGGTGAGCAAGGAAGATGTCGAACAGCTCTGCCTTGCCGCACTCTGACCCATGGCTCGAGCGGCTCACCGGGGTGCGGTCGTCCAAGCCGTCCTTCTACGCGGAGTGGCGGCGCACCAGCCACGGGCTGGACCGGGCCGTGGAGGCGCTGCGGGCCATCTCCGCCGCGCTGTGCACCACCACCAGCGGCCCGGACGCCCTGTGCGACGCGGTCGTCGGCGCGCTCGCGAGGCACTTCGGCGCGCCGGCGGTGTCGCTGACCCTGGTGGCGCGCCGGGAGTTCCGCCGGGGCGCGGCGCCCGACGGCTTCGCCGGGCTGCGTCACCGCACGTGTGCCGAGGGCGCGCCGGTCGCGCTGCCCGGCATGGTCGGGGTGCCGGTGCCCCAGGCCGGCACGCTGCTCGTGGCGCTGCGCGACGAGGCCGACGAGAGCGACGTCCCCATCCTGCAGATCGTGGCCAACCAGCTCGCGGTGGCGCTGGAGAACGCCTGCCTCTACGAGGAGGCCCACCAGCGCACCCGGGAGCTGGAGGAGCGCAACCGCCAGCTCGAGGTCGCCCACCGCCGGCTGGGCGAGGCGGGGCAGCGGCAGCTGCTCAGCCAGGAGCGCCACCGGATCGCGCGCGAGCTGCACGACAGCGTGGCCCAGCACCTGATCAGCATCGGGATGAACCTGGAGTGGTGCCGCAAGCAGGAACCCTCCCCGGCGGTCGGCCGCCAGGTGGCGGTGACCAAGGAGCTCGCCCGCTCGGCGCTCACCCAGATGCGCGCGGCGATCTTCGAGCTGTCCGAACTGGACACTCAGCGCAGCGGCATGCGCGGCGTGCTGCTCGACCTGGCCCGCGAGTTCCGGGCGATCACGCCGCTGCGGGTGCGGCTGCGGGTGTGCGGGGAGCCGGCCGCGTTGCCGCTCGCGACCCAGCACGCGCTGTTCCACATCGCGCAGGAGGCGATGTTCAACGCGGTCCGGCACGCCGCCGCCCGCGGGATCTGGGTCTCGCTGGTGTACCACCCGGTTTCGGTGGTGCTGACCGTCGCCGACGACGGGACCGGCGACCCAGCCGCGATCCAGCGCCGGCTGACCCGCGCGGTCGCGCCCGGCGGGCTGGTCAACATCCGCGAGCGCGCCCGGGAGCTGCGCGGCGTCGCGCGGGTGCTGCCCCGCCGCGACGGCGGGATCCGGGTGCGGGTCACGGTGCCGGTGACTGTGGAGGACGTCGGGGATGGCTGACGGCATCCGGGTGGTCATCGTCGACGACCACACGATCGTGCGGGAGGGCCTGCGGTCGATCCTGGAGCTGGAGAGCGACATCTCGGTCGTCGGGCACGCGGCGCGGCCGGCCGAGGCGCTGGCGGCGATCGCCGCGACGGGGCCGGACGTGGTGCTGCTGGACCTGAAGCTGAGCGCCGCGGGCCCGGCGACGGGCCTGGAGCTGTGCGAGGAGATCGTCGCCCGGCACCCGCGGGTGGGCGTGATCGTGCTGACGACCTTCCACGACCAGACCCTGGTGCTCGACGCGCTTCGCCGCGGTGCCAAGGGCTACGTCCTCAAGGACGTCGACGTGGACGACCTGCTGAAGATCATCCGCGCCGTCCGCGGCGGCTCCCTCATGGTTCACTCGCAGTCCGAACAGGACGGTGCGCCGCGGCTGACCCCGCGTGAGCTGGAGATCGTCCGGCTGCTCGCCCGCGGGCTGACCAACCGGGAGATCGGCCGCGCCGCCCTAATCAGCGACAGCACGGTGAAGTTCCACGTGCGCGGCATCATGCGCAAGCTGTCGGTCCACCACCGCACGGAGGTCGTCTACGCCGCCACCAGGCTCGGGATCCTGTAGTACCTGACCGTTCGGGTAGGTGCGGGCTGCCCGCCCGGGCAGTTACGTCGCGCTCGTCTCGGCTCGTAGTTTCGTTGTGCGGGAAGGGAAGTGAACGACATGACAGGAAACCGCGTAGTCGTCTACCAGGGGCCGGGCGAGGTGTCCGTCGAAGGCATCGACTACCCGAAGCTCGAACTGCCCGAGGAGGTCGTCCGGGGGCTCGGGGTGGCGAAGCAGGCGCCGCACGCAGCCATTCTACGGATCGTCACCACCAACATCTGCGGCAGCGACCAGCACATGGTCCGCGGCCGCACCACCGCGCCGGTCGGCCAGACCCTCGGCCACGAGATCACCGGCGAGATCGTCGAGACCGGTGACGACGTGCTGTTCCACCAGATCGGCGACATCTGCTCGGTGCCGTTCAACATCGCCTGCGGGCGGTGCCGGATGTGCAACGAGGGCAAGACCGGCATCTGCCTCAACGTGAACCCGGCGCGCCCGGGCGCGGCCTACGGCTACGTCGACATGGGCGGCTGGGTCGGCGGCCAGGCCGAGTACGTGATGGTGCCCTACGCCGACTTCAACCTGCTCAAGTTCCCCGACCGGGAGCAGGCGCTGGAGAAGATCCTCGACCTCACGATGCTGTCGGACATCTTCCCCACCGGCTACCACGGCGCCTACACGGCGGGCGTGACCACCGGCTCGACCGTGTACGTGGCCGGCGCGGGACCGGTCGGCCTCGCCGCCGCGCACGCCGCCCAGCTGCTCGGCGCGGCCGTCGTGGTCGTCGGCGACCTCATCCCCGAGCGGCTCGAGCAGGCGCGCAGCTTCGGCTGCGAGACCGTCGACCTGACCCAGGACAGCGAGCTGGCCGAGATGATCGAGCAGGTCGTCGGCGAGCCGGTGGTCGACGCGGCGGTGGACGCGGTCGGGTTCGAGGCGCGCGGCCACGGCCGCGGCGCGGGCGAGCAGCCGGCGACCGTGCTGAACGACGTGATGACGATCGCCCGCGCGGGCGGGTCGATCGGCATCCCGGGCCTGTACGTGACCGGGGACCCGGGCGGTGTCGACGAGAACGCCAAGGTCGGCCAGCTCGGCGTGCGGATCGGCCTGGGCTGGGCGAAGTCGCACCAGCTCACCACCGGTCAGTGCCCGGTGAAGCGGTACAACCGGCAGCTGATGAACCTGATCCTGAGCGGCCAGGCGCAGATCGCGAAGGCGGTCAACGCCACGAAGATCAAGCTGGACGAGGCCCCGACGGGCTACCAGGACTTCGACCGCGGCGCGGCAAGGAAGTACGTGATCGATCCCCACAACATGGTCCCAGCCTGACCCGGACCTCGGAGCGCCCCTCGCCACGGCGGGGGGCGTCCTGGTGTGAGCAAGGGAACTCGGGAGACCGTCGCCCGAAGACGTAACGTCTGGTTCATGTCGAAGGACGCCTGGACCGAACCGGGTGCGTTCGAGGTGGCGCCCGGTGTGCACCGCATCCCGCTGCCGCTGCCGACCGACGGTCTGCGCGCGGTGAACGTCTACGCCGTGCAGAGCGCCGACGGCCTCGTGCTCATCGACTCGGGCTGGGCCCTCGACGTGGCCCGCGACCAGCTCGAGCAGGCGCTCGGCACGCTCGGCCACGACTTCGGCGACATCCAGCGGTTCCTGGTCACCCACATGCACCGCGACCACTTCACCATGGCCGTCGCGCTGCGCCGCACGTTCGGCGCGAAGATCGCGCTCGGCATCGGCGAGCAGCCGTCGATGGACCGGGTGCTGGCCGGCCAGGGCACCGCGAAGCTCACCGAGATGATCCGGTGGGGCGCGCTGCGGCTCATCGAGCGATGGCGCGACGAGTACGGTGCGCGGGACGAGAACGAGGGCCGCAAGTACTACGAGCCGCCCGACGAGTGGCTCGACGGCACCACCAAGATCGACCTCGGCGACCGCACGCTGGTCGCGCTGCCCACGCCCGGGCACACCCAGGGCCACGTCGTGTTCGTTGACGAGCAGGCGGGCGTGCTGTTCGCCGGCGACCACGTGCTGCCGCACATCACGCCGTCGATCGGGTTCGAGCCCGAGCCCGCGAAGCTGCCGCTCGGCGACTACCTGGACAGCCTGCGGCTCGTGCGCTCGTACCCGGACCTGCGGCTGCTGCCGGCGCACGGCCCGGTCGCGCCGAGCGTGCACGTCAGGGTCGACGAGCTGCTGGCCCACCACGACGATCGGCTCGCCGCGACGCTCGACGCGGTCCGCGACGGTGCCGGCACCGCCTACGAGGCCGCGCGGCGGCTGGGCTGGACCCGTCGCCACCGCCGCTTCGACGAGCTCGACCTGTTCAACCAGACCCTCGCGACCGGGGAGACCGCCGCACACCTGGAGGTCCTCGTCGTCCGCGGCGAGCTTCGATCATCCACTGTGGACGGCGTGGCCGAGTATTCGGTGGGCTGAGAAGAGAGTTGGCCGGACCCGCGCTCGCCGGCCAAGGCGAGCGTCGGGGTTCCGGCCTCGAGCAGTCAGTCCTTTGCGGACTTGACGGCGGCGTCGTCGAGCGAGTCCAGTCCGAGCATGGCGAGCAGGTTGATGCAGTCCTGCGCGTCGGCGGAGTGGATCGCGACGGTGCGCGCTGCCTTGCGGTTCTGTACCGCGTAGTGGATCTTCTCGCTCGCCCGTGCCTCGGCGAAGCGGCCTTGCTCAATGGTCGGGCTGGCGTGTCGTGCCCAGGTCATGCGGAACCTTTCTCCATCGCTCGGCCGACCGCGCCGGCGCGCGCCACGCGGCAGCGTCATCGCCGAGTCATCGCGATCCGTGCCAGACGGAAGGATTCGGGGGATTCGTTTGGCACGGCCCGCCGGGGGAACCCGGCCACCTCGAATCCTGGCACCCGGCCCGTGGGACACACCAGCCTGCGAAGGTCTGGATGGTCGCGTGTCGCGGTCGCTGGACCGGGCACCTACCAGGTGAAGACCCGTTTTGCAAACGCGATTCACGATTTTTCCCAGTGTTCCCGGAATTGCGCACGAGCACCGTGGGGATTCGACCGGTCACCAGCAGTGCCGAGCTCACTCCCGCAACAGCCGACCGAGCATCGCCGTAATCTTACTCTCCGCACCCGATCGATCGCGGAGCAGCAGGTCCCGGGCCCGCTCGGCGGCGCGCTCGGCGGCCGCGGCGAGCGCCTCCGGGTCGACTCCCGGCGCCGGCGGAACCGTCAGCGGCGGAGCCGGACCGCTCGGCGGCTCGCGGGGCGGCGGCGGTCCGGTCGCCTCGGCGGGGCTTGACACCGGCGTCGCCGGTGTGCTTGCCCGCAGGTCCCCGGTCACCTCCCGCCGGCCGCGGCCGCGCAGCAGGAGCAGGACGAACGGGTCGGCGTCGATCAGCCAGGCGGCCTGGAAACACAGGGCGGCCGCGTGGACGCAGGGCAGTGAGTAATCAGGACAGTCGCATTCGGGCTGCAGGTCGCCGATGCCGGGCAGCAGCGGCACATCGACGTCCGTGGCGGCGGCCACCAGCTCGCGCGGCACGTCCCCGTCCAGCAACGCGGCGAGGTGCCCGGCCTTGGCGGCGACCTCGTCGAGGAACCGGCGCCACTGCCGCTCGGACAGCCGGTCGACGAGCACGGCGGTGTCGTGGATCTCGCCGTCGGATCCGTACACCTGCGCGGCGAGCCGGCCGGGGCTGACCGTGATCGGCCCGACCCGCCCGGCGTAGGCGAAGCGCCGGCCGCGCTTGAGCGGCTCCGGGTCGAGCGAGGTGTCGGTCATCGCCTGCAGCCAGGCCTGGCCCCACCAGGTGCGGGCGAACCGCCCGGGCCGGCGCTTGCTCGCCGGGAACGCGGGGAAGCCCAACGCCTCGCCCTGTGCTTGATGGTTCGCTCCGCAAGCTCCGCTCACGTTTCCTCCCGCAGGGCCACGAGCTCGGCGAGCTCGGCGTCCGACAGCTCGGTCAGCTCGGCGAGGTCGTCGCGGCTGCCCAACACCGCCTCGGCGAGGTCCTGCTTGGCCGCGAGCAGGCCGGCGATCCGGTCCTCCACCGTGCCCTCCGCGATGAGCCGGTGCACCTGGACCGGCCGGTCCTGGCCGATCCGGTGCGCCCGGTCCGTCGCCTGCGCCTCCACGGCCGGATTCCACCAGCGGTCGTAGTGCACGACGTGGTCGGCGCGGGTGAGGTTGAGGCCGGTGCCGGCCGCCTTGAGCGACAACAGGAACACCGGCGGCGGGTCGCCGCCCTGGAACCGCTCGACGAGCTCGGTCCGCCGGCCGACCGGGGTGCCGCCGTGCAGCAGCAGGGTCGGTACGCCGCGGCCGCCGAGGTGGCTCTCCAGCAGCCGGGCCATCGCGACGTACTGGGTGAACACGAGCACGCCGCCGCCCTCCGCGCGGATGGTGTCGACGAGCTCGTCGAGCAGCTCGAGCTTGCCCGACCGGCCGGCGAGCGGGCCGGGCTCGCCGAGGAACTGCGCGGGGTGGTTGCAGATCTGCTTGAGACCGGTGAGCAGCTTCAGCACGAGTCCGCGCCGCCGCATGCCGGTGGCCTCCCGGATCTCGGCCATCGTCTCGCGCACCGCGGCCTCGTAGAGCCCGGCCTGCTCGCGGGTCAGCGACACCGGCTGGTCGGTCTCGGTCTTCGGCGGCAGCTCGGGCGCGATGCCGGGGTCGCTCTTGCGGCGCCGCAACAGGAACGGGCGCACCAGGCGGGACAGCCGCTCGGCGTTCCCGCCCGCCTCGACCGGCCGCGCCCACCGCGAACGGAACGTGTCGAGCGAGCCGAGCAGACCGGGCGTCGTCCAGTCGAGGATCGCCCACATGTCGGTCAGGTTGTTCTCCACGGGCGTGCCGGTGAGTGCGACGCGGGCGGTCGCGGGGATCCGGCGCAGCGCCTTCGCGGTCTCCGAGCGCGGGTTCTTCACGTGCTGGGCCTCGTCGGCGACCAGCAGGTCCCAGTGCTCGCGGCCCAGCCGCTCGGCGTCGACGCGCATCGTGCCGTACGTCGTCAGCACGAACCCTTCGGTGGCGAGATCCCGCTCGGTGCCGTGGAACCGGGTGACCGGCGTGCCGGGCGTGAACCGGTGGATCTCGCGCTCCCAGTTGCCGAGCAGCGAGGCCGGGCAGACGACGAGCGTCGGGCCGGGCCGGTTCGTCGAGCCACGGTGCAGGTGCAGGGCGATCAGCGTGATCGTCTTGCCCAGTCCCATGTCGTCGGCGAGGCAGCCGCCGAGGCCCAGGTCGGTCATCCGGGCGAGCCAGCGCAGGCCGCGCAGCTGGTAGTCGCGCAGCGTGGCGGCGAGCGCGGCCGGCTGTTGGACCGGTGAGTCCGCCTCGACCCGCTCCCGCAGCCGCTCCAGCGGCGGGCTCGGCACGACCGGGACCCACTCGCCGTCGACGTGCGCCGTACCGGTCAGCGCGGCACCGAGCGCGTCGATCGCGGTGAGCGGCTTGAGGATCCGCTCGCGCGCCCGGCGGGCCAGGTCCGGCTCGACGAGCGTCCACCGGTCGCGCAGCCGCACGACCGGGCGGTGCGCCTCGGCGAGTCGGTCCATCTCCTCGCCGGTGAGCGCCTCGCCGCCGACGGCCAGCTGCCAGCGGAAGTCGAACAGGGCCTCGGTGCCGAACGTGCCGGACGACTCCACGCCGCTCGGCACGGTCGCCTGGGCCGTGACGTCGCGGGCCAGCTCCCGCGGCCAGTGCACCTCGACGCCTGCTTCGCGCAGCGCGTCGCCGCCCGGGCCGAGCAGATCGAGTACCTCGTCGTCGCCGAGCTCGACGCGGTCCGGCACGGCGAGGTCGAGCAGGCGGGCGAGCGGCGGCCAGGCCTGGGCGGCGCGGCGGACGGCGACCATCGCGTCGAGCCGGGCGCGCTCGTCGAGCCCGGCGTCGATCCCGGTGCCGGCCCACAGCTGGGCCGCGTCGAGGATCGCGGTGTCCTGGTGTACCTGCACGACGGCGGTGAAGGAGCCGGTGTCGACGTCCCAGTCGAAGTCCTCGCCGGGCACCTCCAGCCGCAGCGACACCCGGGTCTCCCGCGACAGGTTGCCGGCCCACTCGCGAAGTTCGGGCACCCGCCGCACCGCCATGCCGACGAAGGCGGGCCCGTCCGGCTCGCGGGCGAGGACGTCGGCGACGGCGTCGAGGAACGTGCGGACGTGTGCCACCCGGTCACCCGCCAGCCGGCGCAGTCGGTCCACATCGGACGGTTCGAGCGGGCCGACCCGCCAGGCGTCGTGGCCCGCCTCGGTGACCGCCGGCCGCAGCCGGCCGCGCGCCACGAGGTGCAGGGCCTCGTGGGCGGCGGCCGACCAGAACGAGTCGCGGCCGAGCAGTGCCGGCAGCGCCTCGGCGACGGGCACGCCGGCGAACCGCCCCTCGCGGGGCGGGTCCGCCGGCGTCCACGTCTCGTCGGGCTCGGTCAACGGCTCAGCCTCCGGTAGCGGCGCACGGACAGCGGGAAGAAGATCGCCACGAGCAACAGCGGCCAGACCACCGCCATCAGGATCGCGTGCTGGGCGATCCACGAGTCGCCGCCCCAACCCGGGTTGCCGAACAGCTCGCGTGTCGCGGCCACCGTGGAGGACAACGGGTTCCACTCCGCGATCGTGCCCAGCCAGCCGGGCATCGTGCCGGGCGCGACGAACGTGTTCGCGAGGAAGCCGACCGGCCAGACGAGGATCTGTATGGCCATGACCGCCTCGGGGTTGCGCACGACCAGGCCGAGGTAGATGCCCATCCACAGCAACGCGAACCGCAGCAGGAGCAGCAGCCCGAGCGCGGCCAGCGTGGCGCCCGGCCCGTTGTGCGCCTGCCAGCCGACGAACAGGCCGCAGACGATCATCACGGCGAGCGCGGCGGCGGAGTTGAGCAGGTCGGCTCCGCAGCGGCCGACCACGACGGCCGACGGCGCCATCGGCATGGACCGGAAGCGGTCGGTGACACCGCGCTGGATGTCGGTGCTGACCGCGATCATGGTCGCCTCGAGCCCGAAGGCCATCGTCATGGCGAACATGCCGGGCAGCAGGAACTCCTTGTAGTCCCCGCCGCCTGGCACGGCCATCGCGCCGCCGAACAGGTAGCCGAACATGAGCACGAGCAGGACGGGGAACAGCAGGCCGACGATCACCGGCGCCGGCTGGCGGACCCAGTGCAGCAGGTCGCGGCGAGTGACGGTCCAGCCGTCCGCAACGGCCCAGCGAAGCGTGGTCACGCGGGCCAGTCCCGCCTCCCCGGAATTAACCCTGTTGGTCGCCTCGAGCTGGTGCGGTCCGGTCTGGCGCGTACTTGTGGCTGGGTTGCGTCCCGGTCCCCTCAGGTCCGGTTGGCGCGAGGTCATGCGGGCACCTCCGTCTCGGTCTTGTCCGCCGTGCGGTTGCCGGTCAGGTGGAGGAACACCTCGTCGAGGGTCGGCCGGCGCAGGGCGATGTCCTCCACCGCGACGCCTGCCTCCTGCAGCGCGCGGGCCGTCTCGGTCAGCGCGCTCACGCGGTCGGCCACCGGGGCGCCGACCCGGCGGGCGTCGGTGTCGGTCTCGGTGTCGGCGCCGGTCACCCGGGCGA
>NZ_JBOHGA010000099.1:0-21777 GCF_050699915.1 Actinophytocola sp. | reverse complement strand
ACCGGGGTCAGCGCCCTTGCCGCCGGCGGTCAGCCGGCCGCGCGCGCGGCCATGTCGCTGACGCTCGCAAACGAGTCCGGGCGCGGCCCGGTCTGGACCTACGTGGTCGGCACGAACCTGGCGACCGGCCAGCAGTGCCGGCTGTCGGCGGACGGCCAGCTCGTTGCGGTGTCGGAGGCCGACAACGGGCCGGACGGCTTCACCGACTACGCGATCCCGGTGGAGGGCGGCGGTACCACGCTGTCGCTGCCGCAGGGCATGTCGGGCCGCATCTACCTGGCCATCGGCGACAAGCTCAAGTTCCGCTGCAACCCGGGCAACGCGCTCGCCTATCCCGCCGGCTGGGTCAGCTCGGACCCGAACTACCCGATCCTGCACGACTGCGCGGAGTTCACCTACGACGGCGCCGGGATGCACTGCAACACGACGATGGTCGACATGCTGTCCGTGCCGCTCGCGATCACGCTGGGCGGCGCCCAGCAGCAGACCACCGGGCGGCTGCGCGACGGCGGCCGGGCCGCGGTGTTCTCGGCGATGTCCGGGCAGGCCGGGTTCGGCGGGCTCGTGCTCGAGAACGACCTGCGGGTCATCGCACCCGGCCACGGCCTCGACTCGGGCCGGTTCGCCGGGGACTACTTCGCCGCGTACATCGACCAGGTGTGGAACCACTACCGGTCGAACTCGATGACCGTCACCGCCGGCGCGAACACGTTCACCGGCCAGGTGCAGGGCGAGCAGTTCGTGTTCTCCGGCGGGGTCCGCGCGTTCGACAAGCCGTCGACCCGCGACGTGCTGTTCTGCGACGGGGCGCTGTCCGCGCCGAACGACGGGGTCACCGGCCCGGTCGCCGCGACGCTCGGCGCGGGCTTCAACCGCACCGTGCTGACCGACACCGGAGCGCAGCCGCTCGCCGACGCCGGCCAGTACTACCGGGACGGCGTGACCAACCACTACTCGCGGGTGATGCACGAGAACACCGTGGACGGCCATGCCTACGGCTTCGCGTTCGACGACGTGTGCGAGCACGCGTCCTACATCGAGGACCCGTCACCGGGATCGATGACCGTCGCGATCACCCCGTTCTGACGTGCCTGGAAGGACGCCTTGCTGACGTTGAACGTCAGCAAGGCGTCCTTCCTGGCTTACGGGAGGGGGCCGCCGGCGGCGAGGGCGCAGAGCTTCGTGAACTCGTCGGCGTCCAGGCTCGCGCCGCCCACGAGGGCGCCGTCGATGTCGTCCTGCTTGACCAGGTCGCCGATGTTGCCCGACTTCACCGAGCCGCCGTAGAGCACCCGCACCTCGTCGGCGACCTGCTGGCCGTACTTGTTCGCGAGGCCGGCCCGCAGCGCCGCGCACACCTCCTGCGCGTCGGCCGGCGTCGCGACCCGGCCGGTGCCGATCGCCCACACCGGCTCGTAGGCCAGCACGACCTTGGTGACCTGCTCGGTCTTGAGCCCCTTGAGGCCGGCGATCAGCTGCGCGGTCGTGTGCTCGACGTGGTCGCCCGCCTCGCGGACCTCCAGCCGCTCGCCGACGCACAGGATCGGCGCCACGTCGTGCTTGAGCGCGGCCTTGACCTTGGCGTTGACGAGCTCGTCGGTCTCGCCGTGGTACTCGCGGCGCTCGGAGTGGCCCACGGTCACGTACGTGCAGCCGAGCTTCGCGAGCATCGCGCCCGACACCTCGCCGGTGTACGCGCCCGACTCGTACCGGGACACGTCCTGCGCGCCGTACCGAAGCAGCAGCCGGTCGCCGTCCACCAGCGTCTGGATGCTGCGGATGTCGGTGAACGGCGGGAGCACCGCAACCTCGACCTTGGCGAAGTACTTCTCCGGCAACGAGAACGCGATCTTCTGCACCAGCGAGAGAGCCTCGAGGTGGTTGAGGTTCATCTTCCAGTTGCCGGCGATGAGAACCTGGCGAGTCATGGCTGCTCCAGAACCGCGATGCCTGGCAGGTCCTTGCCCTCCAGGTACTCCAGCGACGCACCGCCGCCGGTGGAGATGTGCGAGAAGCCGTCCTCGGGCAGCCCGAGCGCGCGCACCGCGGCCGCGGAGTCCCCGCCGCCGACCACGCTGTACGCCTTCGAGTCCACGATGGACTGGGCGACCGCGCGGGTGCCCTCGGCGAACGGCGCCAGCTCGAACACGCCCATCGGCCCGTTCCAGAACACCGTGCCCGCCTCGGCCAGCGCGTCGCCGTACCGTCCGGCCGTGATCGGGCCGATGTCCAGACCCTTCCAGCCTTCCCAGATCTGCGCGGCCAGCACGGTGTGGGTGTTGGCCTGTGCCGAGAAGTCGTCGGCGGTCACCACGTCCTCGGGCACCATGATCTTCTCGCCGGACTCCGCCAGCAGCCGCTTGCAGGTGTCGATCATGTCGGCCTCGAGCAGCGAGTCGCCGACGCCGAGCCCTTCCGCGGCCATGAACGTGAAGCACATGCCACCGCCCACGAGCAGCCGGTCCACCTTCGGCAGCAGCGACTCGATCACGGCGAGCTTGTCGGAGACCTTGGAGCCGCCGAGGACCACGACGTAGGGCCGGTCCGGGGTGCCGGTGAGCCGGCGCAGCACCTCGAGCTCGGTCAGCACCAGGCCGCCCGCGTAGCCGGGCAGCACCCGCGCCACGTCGAAAACCGAGGCCTGCTTGCGGTGCACCACGCCGAACCCGTCGGACACGAACACCCCGGACTCCCCCACCAGGGCGGCCAGCTCGCCGGCCAGCTCACCCCGCGCGGCGTCGTCCCTGCTGGTCTCGCGAGGGTCGAAGCGGACGTTCTCGAGCAGCGCCACCCCGCCGTCCGCGAGTCCGTCCACAGTGGACTTCGCGGACACGCCGACCACGTCCCCGGCGAACGACACCGGCGCGCCGAGCAGCTCGCCCAGCCGCGCGGCGACCGGGGCCAGCGAGTACTTCGGGTCGGGCGCGCCCTTCGGCCGGCCGAGGTGCGCGGTGACCACCACGCGGGCGCCGGCCTCGGTGAGGCGGGCGATGGTCGACAGCGACGCGCGGATGCGGCCGTCGTCGGTGATGCGGGCGCCGTCCAGCGGGACGTTCAGGTCGGCGCGCACGAGCACGCGCCGGCCCGAGACACCCTCGGCGAGCAGATCGTCGAGAGTCTTCACGATGCGGTCCTCAGAGTTTGCCGGCGACGAGGGCGGTCAGGTCGGCGAGGCGGTTGGAGTAGCCCCACTCGTTGTCGTACCAGCCGTACACCTTGACCTGGTTGCCGATGACCTTGGTGATCGGCGCGTCGTAGATGCACGACGCCGGGTCGGTGACGATGTCGCTGGAGACGATCGGCTCCTCGCTGTAGCGCAGCACGCCCTTGAGCGGCCCGTCGGCGGCCGTGCGGTACGCGGCGTTGACCTCGTCCACCGTGACGTCCCGGGCGAGGTCGACCGTGAGGTCGGTGATCGAGCCGGTCGGCACCGGCACGCGCAGCGAGTAGCCGTCGAGCTTGCCGTTGAGCTCGGGCAGGACGAGGCCGATGGCCTTGGCGGCGCCGGTGGACGTCGGGACGACGTTCAGCGCGGCGGCGCGGGCGCGGCGCAGGTCCTTGTGCGGGCCGTCCTGCAGGTTCTGGTCCTGGGTGTAGGCGTGGATCGTGGTCATCAGGCCCTTCTCGATGGTGAACGCATCGTGGAGGACCTTGGCCAGCGGAGCCAGGCAGTTGGTGGTGCAGGAGGCGTTGGAGATGATCGTCTGCGAGCCGTCGTAGAGGTGCTCGTTCGCGCCGATGACGACGGTCAGGTCCTCGCCCTTGGCCGGCGCGGAGATGATGACCTTCTTGGCGCCGCCCTCGTCGACGTGCCGGCGGGCGTCGTCGGCCTTGGTGAAGAAGCCGGTCGACTCGATGACGACGTCGACGTCCAGGTCCTTCCACGGCAGCTTGCCCGGGTCGCGCTCGGCCAGCGCCTTGATCGTCTTGCCGTCGACCTGGATGCCCTCGTCGGTCGCCGTCACCTCGTGGGGCAGCCGGCCGAGGACGCTGTCGTACTTCAGCAGGTGCGCCATGGTGGCCACGTCGCCGAGGTCGTTGAAGGCCACGATCTCGATGTCGTGGTCGCTCGCCTGGACCGCGCGCCAGAAGTTGCGGCCGATGCGACCGAACCCGTTGACGCCTACTCGAACCGTCACCGTGCGTCTCCTCGTGCTCGTGTTGTTGGACCGCCCAGTCACCCTATCGCCCACCGCACCATGGTCGCGGTTCGTGGGAGCGACCTAACTGTATCGAATCAGATGGATCATGCTCCCGAGTGGGTGCGGGGCCGCCTTCCTGCGGATACCCACTTTTCGCCGTAGCACCGAAGGATTTTCCGACCGGCCGCGTATCTGGGGAGCGGGCGCCCGCTCTTGTCTGGGTAGGGGGCGCTGGAACGGGCGGTGCGACGGGGGACGGCACACCGCCCGAGGGGATGCGGCACCCGATGGAGGAACCCGCCTGACTGCGTGGGGGTCAGTCAGGCGGGTTCGTATCTTTGGTTCGCTTCGCTCCTCCGCTACCCGCCGTCTTCCCTCCTCGCGTGCTCGGCGCTGGCGCGCCTGCGCGCGCTCGTCAGTCCAGACGGCGGACGCTCCGTCGCTCTCGCTCACGGTTTTCGCCGCTTACACCTCGGCTTCGAGCATCTCGGGCGTCACCGCGGACTCGGTGTCCGGGAGGCCCAGCTCCTTCGCACGCTTGTCGGCCATCGCCAGCAGCCTGCGGATGCGGCCGGCGACCGCGTCCTTCGTCATCGGGGGATCCGACAGCTGGCCCAGCTCCTCCAGCGACGCCTGCCTGTTCGCCAGGCGCAGCTTGCCCGCCGCGCTCAGGTGGTCCGGCGCGGTGTCCCCCAGGATCTCCATCGCCCGCTGGACCCGGGCGGCCGCTGCGACGGCGGCGCGGGCCGAGCGGCGCAGGTTCGCGTCGTCGAAGTTGGCCAGGCGGTTCGCGGTCGCGCGGACCTCGCGGCGCATCCGCCGCTCCTCCCAGGCCAACACGCTCGAGTGCGCGCCGAGCCGGGTCAGCATCGCGCCGATCGCGTCGCCGTCGCGGACCACGACCCGGTCCGCCCCGCGCACCTCGCGGGACTTCGCCTGGATGCCCATCCGCCGCGCCGCCCCCACGAGCGCCAGCGCCGCCTCCGGGCCCGGGCAGGTGATCTCCAACGCCGACGAGCGACCCGGCTCGGTCAGCGAGCCGTGTGCGAGGAACGCCCCGCGCCACGCGGCCTCCGCGTCACACACCCCACCGGACACGACCGGCGCCGGCAGTCCGCGCACGGGCCGACCACGGAGATCGAGCAGCCCGGTCTGCCTGGCCAGCCCGTCGCCGTCCTTGACCACCCGCACGACGTAGCGGGTGCCCTTGCGCAGTCCGCCGGACGCGAGCACGTGCACGTCCGCGTTGTGCCCGTACAGGTCGTGGATCTCCTTGCGCAGCCGCCGCGCGGCCGCACCCGTGTCCAGCTCCGCCTCGACGACGACCCGCCCGCCGACGATGTGCAGCCCGCCCGCGAAGCGCAGCAGCGACGACACCTCCGCCCGTCGACAACAGGTCTTCGACACCGCCAGCCTGCTCAGCTCGTCCTTGACCGCCGCGGTCATCGCCACGAGGCCCCTCCTCTCCAAGAACGACACGGCGAAGACGCCGACGACATCCCTCCCACCGGAGTCGCCGTGCTCGCCGCCACCGAACACTATTCAAAACAGGTCCACGGCGCGCACGGGCGCTGCTGATGCGGAGTGTTTTGAAAAGTGTTCGCTCATCCCACCATCAACGCCGGTCGCGCGCCCCTTCATCGCACGTTTACGGCCGCCAGTGCATCCCGCAGGCTATCCGCGAGCGCCTGCGGATCGTGCCGTTCCCGAGCCTTGACGGACGCCACCCCGTCCAACCGCGTGCTCGCCCCGAGCGACTCCGCCGCTCGTCGCAGCCGGTCCGGCGTGGACACCGAGTCGGCGTCGGCGATCACCGCGTCCACCCGAAGGCGGGGTGCGTGCTCGCAGAGTACGTCCAGGTGCCGCTCCGGCGAGAACCCGGCGGTCTCCCCCGGTTGGGGGACCAGGTTCAGTACCACTATCCGAGACGCCGCCGTCTCGATCAGCGCCTCCTGCAACTCCGGCACCAGCAGGTGCGGCAGCACGCTGGTGAACCACGACCCGGGCCCGAGCAGCACGACGTCCGCGTCGAGCACGGCGCGCACCGCGGCCGGGCACGCGCTGGGCACCGAGTCCGGCATCCCCGCCGTGTGCAGACGAATCCGCCGCACCTGCCCCGGCGTGGTGGCGATCGCGACCTGTCCGCGGATGCGCCGCACGGCCGTGGCGTCCTCGTCCAGTCCGACGACATCAGCCTCGATGTCGAGCGGCTCGGTGCACATTGGCAGCACCCGGCCGCGCAGGCCCAGCAGCCGCGCCGCCTGGTCGAGCGCCGTCACCGGATCGGGTATGACTTCGAGCAGTCCGGCCAGCACGAGGTTGCCGACCGCGTGTCCGGCGAGCGCGCCGGACCCGCCGAACCGGTGCTCGAACACCATGCGCCACAAGGAGTTCTCGTCCTCCTCGCCGGCCAGCGCGGCCAGGGCCTTGCGCAGGTCGCCGGGCGGCAGCAGGCCGAGCTCGCGACGCAGCCGGCCGGACGAGCCGCCGTCGTCGGCGACCGTGACCACGGCGGTCACGTCGTCGGTGATCCGGCGCAGCGCACCGAGAGTCGCGTGCAACCCTCGCCCGCCGCCGAGCGCAACGGCCCGCACGGGCACTCCTACTCCCTCCCCAGGTCGCGGTGCACGACCTTGACCGCCATCCGGTCCTCGTCCGCCAGCCGGCGCGACAGCTCCTCGGAGATGGTCACGCTGCGGTGCTTGCCGCCGGTACAGCCGATCGCGAGGGTCAGGTACCGCTTGCCCTCCCGCCGGTAGCCGGCGCCGATGAGCCGCAGCAGCTCGTGGTAGCGGTCGAGGAACTCCTCGGCGCCCTCCTGCGTGAGCACGTAGTTGCGCACGTCGGTGTCGCGGCCGGTGAGGTCCTTGAGCTCGGGGATCCAGAAGGGGTTGGGCAGGAAGCGGACGTCCATCACGAGGTCGGCGTCCATCGGGATGCCGTACTTGTAGCCGAAGGACAGCACGGTGACCCGGGTCGTGGTGCTGGCCTCGGTGCCGAACGTGTCCTCGATCTTGGCGCGCAGCTGGTGCACGGACAGGGTGCTGGTGTCGAGCACGAGGTCGGCGTCCGAGCGCAGCGGGGCGAGCAGGTCGCGCTCGGCCTTGATGCCGTCGATCAGCCGGCCGTCGCCCTGCAGCGGGTGGCCGCGGCGGACCTGCTCGAAGCGGCGGATCAGCACCTCGTCGGTGGCCTCGAGGAACAGCACGCGCGGCTTGTACCCGCTGGCGTCGAGGTCGCGGATGATCGAGGCGAGGTCCTCGGTGAACGCGCGGCTGCGCACGTCCATCACCACGGCGACCTTGGTGACCGCGCCCTGCGCCTTGGCGCCGAGCTCGACCATGGTGGAGATCAGTTCGGGCGGCAGGTTGTCGACCACGAACCAGCCGAGATCCTCCAGGCACTTGGCCGCGGTGCTGCGGCCGGCACCGGACAGGCCGGTCACCACCGTGACCTCCACGCCCTGCACGTGGTCCTCCGGAGCTTGCGTCACGTCGTTCTCCCCTTCTCGACTTCCCCTGCCGTCTCGCCGGCGAGTGCACTGTGTATCAGCGCCGCCGTGTGCGCGCCGATTCCCGGTACACCGCTGATGTCGTCCACACTGGCCTGGCGTAACCGCTTGACCGACCCGAAGTGCCTGAGCAGGGCGGCCTTGCGGCTCTGGCCGAGGCCGGGGATGCCGTCGAGCGCGGAGGTGATCATGCGCTTGGACCGCTTCTTGCGGTGGTAGGCGATGGCGAACCGGTGCGCCTCGTCGCGGACCCGCTGCAGGAGGTAGAGCGCCTCGCTGGTGCGGGAGAGGATCGTCGGCTCCGGATCGGCCGGCAACCACACCTCCTCGAGGCGCTTGGCGAGGCCGATGACCGCGACGTCCTGGATGCCCATCTCGGCGAGGACGTCGGCGGCGGCGTTGGCCTGCGGGCCGGCGCCGTCCACGACGAGCAGGTTGGGCGGGTAGGCGAACTTCTTGGGCCGGCCGGTCTCCGGGTCGATCCCCGGCGGGGACTCGGGCGCGGCGACCGGCTCACCGCCCGGCTCACCGCTCGGCGCGTCGGTGGCCTCGCCGTTCGTCGCGCCGTTGGTCGCGCCGTTGGTCTCCGCCAGGTACCGGTGGAACCGCCGCCGGACCACCTCGGCGATCGACGCGACGTCACCCTCGGTCGCGGCCTGCCTGATCGCGAAGCGGCGGTACTCGGACTTGCGGGCGAGCCCGTCCTCGAACACGACGAGCGAGGCGACGACGTCGCTGCCCTGGATGTGGCTGATGTCGACACACTCGATCCGCAGCGGCGCGGTGTCGAGCCCGAGCGCGTCCTGCAGCTCCTGCAGCGCGGCCGAGCGGGCGGTGAGATCGCCGGCGCGGCGCAGCTTGTGCTGGGCGAACGCGTCCTTGGCGTTGCGCTCGACGGTCTCCATCAGCGCCCGCTTGTCGCCGCGCTGCGGGACCCGCAGCGCCACGCGAGCGCCGCGCAGGCCGGTGAGCCAGTCGGTGACCGCGGTGCTGTCCTCGGGCAGGGCGGGGACGAGGAGCTCGCGCGGGACCGGGCTCGCCTGCCCCTCCTCGGCCAGCTCGGCCTGGTCGCCGTAGAACTGGGAGAGGAACTGGTCGACCAGGCCGGCCTCGTCGATCTCGTCGATCTTGTCGATGACCCAGCCGCGCTGGCCGCGCACCCGGCCGCCGCGGACGTGGAACACCTGGACGGCGGCCTCGAGGTCGTCGTGCGCGAAGGCCACCACGTCGGCGTCGGTGCCGTCCCCGAGGACGACGGCCTGCTTCTCCATCGCCCGCCGGAGCGCGGCGAGGTCGTCGCGCAGCCGCGCGGCCCGCTCGAACTCGAGCTCGGTGGCGGCGGCGTTCATCTCCTTCTCGAGGCGGCGCATCATCTTGTCGGTCTGGCCGGCGAGGAAGTCGCAGAAGTCATCGACGATGTCGCGGTGCTCGTCGGCGCTGACCCGGTCCACGCACGGGGCCGAGCACTTGCCGATGTAGCCGAGCAGGCACGGCCGGCCGATCTGCCCGTGGCGCTTGAAGACGCCGTTGGAACAGGTGCGTGCGGGGAACACGCGCAGCAGCAGGTCGAGAGTCTCGCGGATGGCCCAGGCGTGCGCGTAGGGGCCGAAGTAGCGGACGCCCTTGCGGCGCGGCCCGCGGTAGACGTGCAGCCGCGGGTACTCGTCGTGGAGCGAGACCGCGAGGACCGGGTAGGACTTGTCGTCCCGGTAGCGCACGTTGAAGCGCGGGTCGAACTCCTTGATCCAGTTGTACTCGAGCTGGAGCGCCTCGACCTCGGTGGCGACGACGGTCCACTCGACACTGCCGGCGCTGGTCACCATCTGGCGGGTGCGCGGGTGCAGCAGCGTGACGTCGGCGAAGTAGGAGTTCAGCCGGCTGCGCAGGCTCTTGGCCTTGCCGACGTAGATGACCCGGCTGCCGGGGTCGCGAAACCGGTAGACCCCAGGCGCATCGGGAATCGTGCCCGGCGACGGACGATATGTCGACGGATCTGCCACTCCGCCAGCCTACGGCCCGGCACCGACAGGTCCGGCCGGGTGCCCGCGTGGGGCACCCGGCCGGTTCGCTATGGGTCAGCCCGCGTGCAGGTTGCCGTCCCCGCCGACGACGCATGCGGCCGAGCCCGCGCCGGAGCTCACGAACTCCGTCACGCAACCGCCGAGCTGTGCGTGGCCGCGGGCGTTCGGGTGGAAGGACTGCTGGGCCATGTGCATGCCTATCGCGTCGAGGCCGCCGGTGACCCACGCCCACGGGTCGACCGTGACGCGGTTCTGCCACTCCGACGACGAGTCGCCGCCGCCGCTGCAGGCCTCGTGGCCCTCGGACCCGCGGGAGAAGTCGAGGAACTTCACGCCGGACCGGTTCGCGACACCGCGCAGCGCCTCGGAGAACTGAGGCACGGCCACGGTCCGGCCGAACTGCGCGTCCTTGAGCTTGAACGGGCAGCCCTGCGGGCCGTGCAGGATCTCGTCCATCTTCTCGGTCAGCGGCGAGGCGTACGAGGTGAGCACGAAGTCGTAGTCACCCTCGGCGTAGCCGGCCTGGCTCATCGCCGACTTCACGTCCGCGATCGCCGTCTCCACCTTGGGCGCCATCGCGGTCAGCCGCTGCGGCCACTCCGTCGAGAGCTTCTTGCGGCAGCCGGAGCCGAACGGGTCGAACCAGGCGAGGATGCAGTCGACCATGGTGTCCGCGAACGCCGGGTCGTCGTTCGCGCCGACCTGGACGAGCACGGTGGTGACCCGGTACTCGCGGGCGATGTCGATCAGCCGCCGGGCCTGGCTGCCCTCGGTGTAGTGCTCGGTGTCGGCGAGCGAGACGTTCGCCGAGTCCGCGCCCGAGCAGGCCAGGTTGAAGCTGCGGTCGGCCAGGGTCGTCTTGTGCACGAGCGCGTTCGCCGAGCGGTGGCACCAGTTGCCGTTCTCGCCGTTCGTGCCCGGCTCGTAGTCCCCCGCGCCCTCACCGGAGATCGCGCTGTCGCCGAGCGACACGATCGCGGTCTGCCGGTCGTCGGCGGCCTCCTGGTCCGCGCTGGCCGCCGGCACGAGCACCGCCAACCCGCCGACCAGCAGCGCCGCCAGCGCCGCGCCGAAGATGCGCACTCTCGTCGGGATCGATCGCATGGCCTTCTCCCCGAGCACGACGGTGAGTTACCGCCTGGTTCGACTTGACGAAAATCACCTAACCAGGCGGTAACTTGTGAGGCTATAACCCGAATGGCCCTCAGCTTTCGCCGTTCGGCTCACCCCGGGGGACGGGTCTGCTCAGGCCAGCGTGACCTGGTCGCCCTCGACGCTGACCTCGAGCTTCTGCAGCGGCTTGGTGGCCGGCCCGTTGACGACGTCGCCGGTGTCGGTCTTGAACTTGCTCCCGTGGTTCGGGCAGGTCGACACGCCGTCCTTGGGCACGCCGACGATGCTGCCCATGTGGGTGCAGGACGCGTTGTACGCCTTGACGTCCTGGCCCTCGCGCACGAGCAGCGCCTTGCCACCGGTCGGGTTGTCGACGATCAGTCCGCCGCCGTCGGGGATGTCGGCGAGCGGCGTCGGTCCGCCGCCGCCGCTCTCGCCTCCGTCCTCGGACTCACTGCCGCACGCGGCGACCAGCGCGCCCGGCGCGATCAACGCGACCGCGAGCCCGCACAGCACGTCACGGCGGGAGCGCTCCCGCTCGGGCTCCTGGGTGGGACCGGTGGTGGGATGGACGGCAGTCAACGCCAGCGCCTCCTGAACTCGGCAGCAGCAAGGTACACGAGGCCTTACGCGCCCGCCGGGCAGGAGGTTCAACCGTCAACTTCGCTCAGAGAGCGAGGTGCGTGCGCAGCGCACCGTCCAGCCGGCCCAGCACGTCGGGCGGCACGCTGCCGAGCCTCTTGCGCAGCCGGTCCGTCGCGATCGTGCGCACCTGTTCGGCCTGTGCCTTCGAGTCCGCGGCGAGCCCGCAGTCGGCGGCGCGGAGCAGTACCTGAAAGGGGTAGACGCGGCCGACGTTCGAGGTGATCGGCACGATCGTCACCACGCCGCGTCCGGTGCGTCGTGCCGCGCGGTTCGCCGCGTCGTTGCTGACGATCACCGCGGGGCGGATCTTGTTGGCCTCCGAGCCGCGGACCGGCTCCAGGTCGACCCAGTAGACCTCACCGCGCCTCATCGACCAGCCCGTCGGCGGCCGTGCGGTCCCAGTCCGCGGCCTCGGCCGCGTCGGACCACTCGTCGAAGGCCGCGGCGTACTCGTCCTCGAGCTCGGACGTGCGCAGCAGTCCGATGGCGCGCTGGATCGCCGACGAGCGCGACGGCTCGCCGGTGCGCTCGACGTACTCGTCGACGAACGCCACGTCCTCCGCGGACAGGCTGACACTGAGCTTCACACCAACGATGCTACCTGTGGTGCTACCCGGGTGGCTACCGCGGCGACCGCGGCGACTCCGTGGCCTCACGGCGGACCCGGCGCAGCTCGCGCATCGCGGCGACCGCCCGCTCCCCGTCCAGCGCCTGGATCGCGACCATCGGGACGTACTCGTCGTGCGGCAGCTCCAACCGGGCCCATGGCGAGCCGTCCGGAAAGCTCACCTGCTCGATCTCCGACCACGAGAACCGGCGCGCGCCGAGCATGTTTCGCACCTCCACGCCGTCGCGGTCCGCGCGCACCCGCGGGCGGGTGAACCACAGCGCACCGAGCGCCAGGAACAGCCCGATGCCGACCATGGCGATCTGGTCGGACAGCCGGAAGTTCACGCCGGTGTCGCTCTCCCGCAGGAACACCCCAGCCACGGCGAACATCGCGAACAGCACCACGGCACCGAGCCCGGCGAACAACCGCACCCGACGCGGACGCACCACGAAACTCACTTGAAAGTCCTGTCCGTCCACGGCTGGCGCAGCCCGCGCACCACCATCGCGGTGTCCAGCGCGGCCGCGCACGCCTCGAAGCCCTTGTCCTCCGTGGAGTCCGGCAGCCCGCACCGGTCGAGCGCCTGCTCCTCGGTGTCGACCGTCAGCACGCCGTTGCCCACCGGCGTCGACTCGTCCAGCGACACCCTCGTCAGCCCGGCGGTCACCGCGTCGCACACGTACTCGAAGTGCGGGGTGCCGCCGCGGATCACCACGCCCAGCGCCACGACCGCCTCGTGGTTGCGCGCCAGCGCCTGGCAGACCACCGGCAGCTCGACCGCACCCGGCACGCGCACCACGGTCGGCTCCTCGATGCCGGCCTTTCGCGCCGCTTCGAGCGCCCGCTCCAGCAGTGTGTCCGTGATCCTGGCGTGCCAGCGGGTGGCCGCGATCGCGAGCCGGATGCCCTCGCACCGCGGCACCTCGACGTCCGGCCGCCCGCCACCACTCACGACAAGCCCTCGAGCAGGTCGAGGTCGCCCAGCTCGTGGCCCATCCGGTCGCGCTTGGTGCGCAGGTAGCGCAGGTTCTCCGCGTTGGGCCGGATCGGCAGCGCCACCCGGTCGACGATGCGCAGTCCGTAGCCGTCGAGGCCGACTCGCTTCGCGGGGTTGTTCGTCAGCAGCCGCATCGACTTCACGCCAAGGTCGACGAGGATCTGCGCGCCCTGCCCGTAGTCGCGGGCGTCGGCGGGCACCCCCAGCGCGAGGTTGGCGTCGACGGTGTCGTGGCCGTCGTCCTGCAGCTGGTAGGCCTGCAGCTTGTGCATCAGGCCGATGCCGCGGCCCTCGTGCCCGCGCATGTAGAGCACGATCCCCCGCCCCTCGGCCGCGACGGCCTCGAGCGCGGCGTCCAGCTGCGGGCCGCAGTCGCAGCGCAGCGAGCCGAACACGTCGCCGGTCAGGCACTCCGAGTGCACCCGGACCAGGACGTTCTCGCCGTCGGCGATGTCGCCGTAGACGAGCGCGATGTGCTCGATGCCGTCCAGCTTCGAGTCGTAGCCCACCGCGCGGAACGTGCCGGCCGCGGTCGGGATGCGCGCCTCCGCGACGCGGACGACCTGGACCTCGGTGCGGCGGCGGTAGTCGATGAGGTCGGCGATCGAGATGATCGTCAGCTCGTGCTCGGCCGCGAACACCTCCAGCTCGTCGCGGCGGGCCATGTCGCCCTCGTCCTTCTGCGACACGATCTCGCACAGCACGCCGGCCGGCCGCAGCCCCGCCATCACCGCGAGGTCGATCGCCGCCTCGGTGTGGCCGGGCCGGCGCAGCACGCCGCCTTCCTTGGCGCGCAACGGAACCACGTGGCCGGGCCGGTTGAAGTCGCGCGGGGAGGCCGACTCGTCGGCCAGCGTGCGGATCGTGTGGGCGCGGTCGGCGGCGGAGATGCCGGTGGTCACGCCGTCCTTGGCGTCGACGGTGACCGTGTACGCGGTGCCGCGGGCGTCCTGGTTGGTGTGGAACATCGGCGGCAGCTCGAGCCGGTCGCAGTCCGCCTCGGTGAGTGGCACGCAGATGTAGCCGGACGTGTAGCGGACCATGAACGCGATCAGCTCGGGCGTCGCCATCTCGGCCGCGAAGATGAGGTCGCCCTCGTTCTCCCGGTCCTCGTCGTCGACCACGATGACGGGCCGGCCGGCCTTGATGTCGGCTACCGCGCGCTCGATGCCGCCGATATCGCTCACGACGCCCCCTCGCAGGCTCGGTGCCGCCGCTCGCGGTCGCCCTGTGACATTGGATCGCTCGCAAGCTCGCTCACGACGACGCCTCCTCGTTAGAGCGTCCATTGTGCGCCGGACCGGGACGGGCGGCGGACAAGTGTGGCGCGGCCAACCTCTCCACGTACTTCGCGACCACGTCCACCTCCAGGTTCACCAGGTCACCGGGCTGCTTGGTGCCCAGCGTGGTCGCCCGCAGCGTCTCCGGGATGAGGCTCACGGTGAACTCGGTGTCGGTCACCTCGACCACGGTCAGCGACACCCCGTCGACCGTGATCGAGCCCTTCTCGACCAGGTACCGGGACAGCTGCGCGGGCAGGCCCACCCGGACCAGGTCCCAGTGCTCGGACGGCGACCGGGCGAGGATCACCCCGGTGCCGTCGACGTGGCCCTGCACGATGTGCCCGCCGAACCGCTTGCCGACCTCCGCCGCGCGCTCCAGGTTCACCCGGTCCCCCGTGGCGATCTTGTCCAGGCTGCTGCGCACGAGCGTCTCGCGCATGACGTCGGCGGTGAACGCGCCGCCGGACACGTCGACCACGGTCAGGCACACGCCGTTCACCGCGATCGAGTCACCGAGTGCCGCGTCGCCGGTGACCAGCGGCCCGGCGACGGTGATCCGCGCCGCGTCCGGCAGGTCCGCCACGGCGACGACCTCGCCGAGCTCCTCCACGATCCCGGTGAACACTCAGCTCTCCCTCGTCGCTCGTGCGCGCAGCCGCTCGACGGCAGCGGCGGGGTCGTCCGCGCCGTAGACGGCCGAACCGGCCACGAAGCAGTCCACGCCGGCCTCCGCCGCCTGCTCGATGGTGTCCATGTTGATGCCGCCGTCGATCTCGACCAGCACCCGCAGCCCGTGCTTGCGTGCGACCCGCACCTTGTCGAGCACCTCGGGCATGAACGCCTGGCCGCCGAACCCCGGCTCGACGGACATCACCAACAACGTGTCGTAGTGGCTCAGCAGTTCCAGGTACGGCTCGATCGGGGTCTTCGGCTTGACCGACAGGCCCGCCTTCGCGCCGGCCGCCCGCAGGTCCTTGGCGATCCGCACCGGGTCCCGCGCGGCCTCGACGTGCACGGTCACGTTGTACGAGCCGGCCTCGGCGTAGCCGACCGCCCAGCGGTCCGGGTCCTCGATCATCAGATGGCAGTCGACGGGGATCTCGGTGCTCGCCAGCAACGCCTCCACCACGGGCAGACCGAGGGTGAGGTTCGGGACGAAGTGCCCGTCCATGACGTCCACGTGCAGCCAGTCCGCACCGCGCACGGCGTTCGCCTCGTCGGCGAGCCGGGCGAAGTCGGCGGACAGCAGGCTGGGCGCGATCATCGGCGTACGGGACACGGTCGCAAGCCTATTCCCCGATCCCGCGCACGCCGAGTCGTGCCGTGCGGAGTTGCGCGGCGTCGTGTGATGGGCTCACCGGAACCGCTCGAACGCGGCGGCGATGCCGGCCGTCGACTCCCCCGTGGCGAGCAGCAGCTGCAGCAGGATCCGCGCCTTCGCCGGGTCCAGGAACCCCGAGTGGATCAGCCCGCGCTCGAGCAGGTCGCGCTCGGAGCCCGGGTAGCCGTAGGTCTGGCGCAGCACCGAGCCGGCGCCGGTGCGGGTGGACAGCACGACCGGCACGCGCGCCGCGTGCTCGGCGACGAGCGGGACCAGGTCCGCGGGGACGTGGCCCGCGCCGAGCCCGGCGATCACCAGCCCGTCGAAGGCGTCGCCGGCCAGGCGCAGCAGCGTTCCGTCGTCGCCGAGGGCCATCGTCACCATCCCCACGCGGCGCTCGCTGACTCGCGGGTCGGCGGGCAGGGTCAGGCCGACCCGGGCGGCGCCACGGATGCGCGGGTCGCCCTCGACGACCAGGCCGAGTGGGCCGAAGCCCGGCGAGACGAACGCGCCCGTGCTCGACGTGTGGCTCTTGCGAACGAAGCGCGCGCCGTGCACCTCGTCGGACATCACGACGAGGCAGCCGAGCCCACGCGCGGCCGGCGAGGACGCCACACGGACGGCGGCGTACAGGTTCGCCGGCCCATCCGCGCCGGCCGCCTCGGGGTGGCGCATCGCGCCGGTCACCACGACCGGGGCGGCCTCGGGCACGGTGAGGTCGAGGAAGAACGCCGTCTCCTCGATGGTGTCCGTGCCGTGGGTGATCACCACGCCGGCCGCGCCCGCGGCGATCTCCGCGCGGACCCGGTCGGACAGCGCGACCAGGTCGGCGAACCCCAGCGACGGGCTGGGCAGCGACCGCAGCGTCGTCGCGGTGACCGTGACGTCGAGGTCGGCCAGGCCCGGCACGGAGGCGACCAGATCGCCGGCGCCCAGCGAGGGGACGATGCCGCCGGAGGCGCTGGGCGCCATGGCGATCGTGCCGCCCATCCCGATCACGGCGACGCGGCGCGTGTCCGCCTCCCCGGAATTAAAACTTGTGGTCACCGTGCGTTGCTGCCGTCCAGTTCGGGCAGGTACCGGTGGCTGGGTCGCGTCCCGTTCCCCTTAGGTGCGGTCGGCGGCCACGCGGGTCGTGCGAACACCATCATCGGCGCAGCAGGGCGCAGAACATCGCGTCGGTGCCGTGCCGGTGCGGCCACAGCTGTACGTGCGGGCCGTCGCCGAGGGCGGGCATGTCGGGGAACGCCTCGCGGGCGTCGAGCGCGGTGACGCCGGTCTTGCGGACCACGTCGGCGACCACGCCGACCGTCTCGGACAGGTGCGGCGTGCAGACCACGTAGCCGACCACGCCGCCGGGGCGCACCAGGTCGACGGCGGTGAGCAGCAGCTCGCGCTGCAGCTTGGTCAGCTCGCCCACGTCGGAGGGCTGGCGCCGCCAGCGCGACTCCGGACGGCGGCGCAGCGACCCGAGCCCGGTGCACGGCGCGTCGACGAGGATCCGGTCGAACGAGCCCGACGCGAGACCCATCGAGGCGGGCTGGCGGCCGTCGCCGACGTGCACGGTGACCGGCAGGCCCTCGGTGGACCGCTCGACCAGCCGCGCCCGGTGCGGGGCCTTCTCGACCGCGTCCAGCCGCCCGCCGGAGATGCCGAGTACGGCGGCGAGCAGCGCGGACTTGCCGCCCGGACCGGCACACAGGTCGAGCCACCGCTCGTCCGTCCCGTCCACCGGTGGCCGGGTCAGCGCGATCGCGCACAGCTGGCTGCCCTCGTCCTGGACCGAGGCGAGGCGCTCGCGCACCGGCTCCAGGCCGGCCGGGTCGCCCGCGCCGGCCGCGAGCCGCACCCCGTACGGCGAGTACGGCGCGACCTCGCCGCCGGTCATCGCGGCCAGCTCCTCCGCGGTGACCTCGCCGGGCCGGGCCACCAGATGGACGGCCGGTCGCACGTTGTCCGCGGCGAGCGCGTCCTTCAGCTCGTCACCGGTGTTGCCGAGCGAGTCGGCGAACGCCCGGGCCACCCAACGCGGGTGCGCCTCACGCATGGCGAGGTTGCCGATCGGGTCCGCCGCCGGGTCCGGCGCGAGCTCGTCCATCCACCCCGCCTCGTCGCGCTCGGAAACCTTGCGCAGCACGGCGTTGACGAACCCGGTGACCCGCGAGCCCTGCTCGGCGCGAACCAGGTCGACCGTGGAGTCGACGGCCGCGTGCGGCGGGATCCGGGTGCGCAGCAGCTGGTAGCACCCCAGCCGCAGCACGTCCAGCAGTCCAGGCTCCACTTTGGACAGCGGGCGCTCGACGCAGGCGTCGAGGACCTGGTCCAGCAGCCCGATGCAGCGGCACGCGCCGTAGGCCAGCTCGGTGGCCAGCGCGGCGTCCCGACCGGTGATCCGGCGCTCCCGCAACAGCTGCGGCAGCAGCAGGTTGGCGTAGGCGTCCCGGACGCGGACCTCGCGAAGCGTGTCCAGCGCCACCTGCCGCGCGGGGTCCTCCACCGGCGGGCGGCTCGGTCCGTTGCGCCGCTTGGGCGGGTGGGGAGTCCGTGGCCGGGAGAATCTCGCCGGGCGCCGTCCTTGTTGCGTCACGTCAGTCGCTCTCCTGGTTCGACCCGCGCGCCACGCGCCCAGTCGGTCGCCGCCATCCTCTTCTTGCCGGGCGCCTGCACCTCGCCGAGCGCGACCGGCCCGGTCGCGGTCCCGGTCAGCACCCGCTTGCGCTCGACCCGCAGCTCGCCCGGCTCGAGCGTCTCCGCGCCCAACCGGACGACCGGGCCGAGCTTGATCCGCTCGCCGCGGAACTCCGCCCATGCCCCGGGATCCGGGGTGACCGCGCGCACCTGCCGGTCGACCGCCACGGCCGGCGCGGTGAAGTCGACCTTCGCGTCCTCGGTGGTCACCTTCGGCGCGTAGGTCACGCCGTCGGGCGGCTGCTCCTCGGCGCGTAGCGTGCCGTCCTCGATGCCGTCGACCGTCGACACCAGCAGCCCGGCGCCCGCCTCGGCGAGCCGGTCGAGCAGCGCGCCCGCTGTGTCGTCGGCCCGCACCGCCTCGGTCAGCACGCCGAACACCGGGCCGGCGTCGAGCTCCTTGACGATCTGGAACGTGCTCGCGCCGGTGATCTCGTCGCCGGCCCGCACGGCCGCCTGCACCGGCGCCGCGCCGCGCCATGCGGGCAGCACCGAGAAGTGCAGGTTCACCCAGCCGTGTGACGGGATGTCGAGCGCGGACTGGGGCAGCAGCGCGCCGTAGGCGACGACCGGGCAGCAGTCGGGCGCGATCGCACGCAGCCGGTCGAGGAAGTCCGGGTCGGAGGCCTTGTGCGGGGTCAGCACCTCGATGCCGTGCTCGTCGGCGAGCGCGCCGACCGGCGAGCGGACGAGGTGCCGACCGCGACCGGCCGGGGCGTCCGGGCGGGTGACGACGGCCGCCACCTCGTGCCGGCCGCCATGCCCGAGCAGCGCGCGCAGCGAGGGCAGCGCCACCTCGGGGGTTCCGGCGAAGACCAGACGCATCGTCAGACGGCCCCACCGAAGATCGAGTGCGGACTCTGCTTGATCGTGGGCGTGCCGCCGTCGAACCACTCGGCCTGGCGGATCTCCCTCATCGCCGCCTTGCGGGTCTCCGGCGTGAGCCGGTCGAGGAACAGGACGCCGTCCAGGTGGTCGGTCTCGTGCTGCAGGCACCGCGCCAGCATCTCGCTGCCCTCGATCTCCACCGGCTCACCGTGCATGTTCCAGCCGCGGGCGACGATGTTGAGGTGGCGCCGGCAGTCGTAGTACATGCCCGGGATCGACAGGCAGCCCTCCTCGCCGTCCTGGTACTCGTCGTCCAGCGCGGTCCAGGTCGGGTTCACCAGGTGGCCGGCGGCGCCGTCGCAGTGGTAGGTGAACACCCGCAGGCCCACGCCGAGCTGCGGCGCGGCGAGCCCGGCTCCGCCCTCGGACTCCATGGTGTCCCACAGGTCTTTGACCAGGGTCTGCAGCTCCTTGTCGAAGTCCACGACCTCCGCGGCCGCGGTGCGCAGCACCGGATCGCCGAAAAGCCGGATGGGCTGGACTGTCACGGTTCTCCAATTCGTCGGGGCCGGACTCCAGTCTATTCAGTGCCGCGGGACGCAACGCCGGGTGCGCCACCGGCCACCTCACCATATGACCACCACGACCGAGGGAGTGCCGGTGGCCGGCACAGATCTCTGGTCCGGCCGGTCGGCGCCACGGCGACCGACCGTCAGATCAGCTCCAGCGGATCGAGCCGGACGCGAATCGGGTCCGGCTCCTTCCGCGCGGTGCGGACGTGTTGGGCCGTGGTCAGTGCCGCGGCCAGCGCCCGGCCCTCGGCTCGGGAGGCACGGACCAGCGCGCGCTCCTTGTCGCCGAGCGGCACCGGCCCGAGGATCTCGCCGGAGGGTGGCAGCTCGAGCTCGTCGAGGAACGTGGCGAGCGCGTCGGCCGTGCCGTCGACCGAGGCCATCCGCACCGCGGGCGGGAAGCCGAGCGCCTCGCGGGCGGCGAGCTCCTGACGGGCGTGCCACACGGGGTCCCACCGCACCAGTGCCTGCACAGGTGCGAGCGCCGACTCGGCCAGCACGACCACCCGGCCGCCGTCCGCGCCGGGCCGCACCAGGGCGGCGGCGAGCATCCAGCGCCGCACCGCCTCCTCGCCCGCCCGCAGGTCCGCTCGCCCGAGCATCGCCCACCCGTCGAGCAGGAGGGCGGCCCCGTACCCGCCGTGGGCGACCGGCTCGGCGCCCGGCGTGGCGACCACGAGCGCCGGGCGGTCCGCGACCTCGGCGAGCACCTCGCTCGCGCCGGAGCCGAGCACCGGCACGTCCGCGAACGCCCGCCCGAGCTCCTCGGCGGTCCGCTTGGCCCCGACGACAACGGCCCGCAACCGCCGCGATCCGCAGGTACCGCAACGGAAGGCGGTGTCCGACACCCCGCACCACCGGCAGGTCGGCGGCCGCGCCGCGGCCGACCCGCCGTCCCGCACGTCCGCGGTCACAACCTGACGATCCGTCGCTGCACCGCCGGATCCCCTGTGCCGCGACGTCGCGGCCGGCAGCGCACCCTGCCCGGTGGGCGGGCCGTCAGCACGGCCGCCCCGCGAGCCATCCGGCCCAGCATCCGCCCCGGCACGCCTGCCGTCACTGCCGCCGCTCCGCGGGCTGTTCGGCCCGGCCGAGTCGGCACCTCGCCCGGCCGAGGCCGGGGTGTTCGACGGCGCGCCGAACAGGTCGCCGGCACCACCCTGTCGCGCCGCCCCGGCAGTTTCCCCGGCAGGCGCGGCGAACAAGCCGTCCGACCCGCCGATCCGCGACTGCGCCGACGCGGCCCCCGATCGGGCCGCCGGGGACGGGCGGTCCGCGCTGTCGGACCGGGTCCGGCCGGCGCCCCGTGAGCGGTCCGGGCCGTCGGCGCCGCCGTTCCGCGCGCTCGGAGGCGGCCGGTCGGTCGGCAGGCCGAGCGGTCCCGCGCAGCGCCGGCACCGGGCCGGGGTGCGGCACTGCTGGCACGCGAGCGCGGGCACGTAACCCCCACGCGGCACCTGAACCAGCACCGGCCGCCCGGCACCCAGCGCGGCACGGGCCGCCTCGAACGCCACCGACGGGATCCGGGCCGCCCGCGCCGCCGGGTCCCGCGCGAGCTGGACGTCGCTCTCCCCCAGCGCCACGATCCGCGGCGCGGCCGCGCGCAGCTCCTCGCGGCCGGCGATGATCTCCGGCGCCCACCCCGAGTCGACCAGCAGCTGCGCCTCGGCCGTCCGCGCGAAGCCCGCCACCACCACCGACGCGCCGGCCGCGTGTGCCCGCTGGATCAGCACGTCCCGCACGTGCGGGTAGGGCGCATGCGGGTCGGCGTGCAGGTCGTCGCCGTCGTCCCAGACCACGAACACGCCCGGACGGTGCACGGGCGCGAACACGCTCGCCCGCGTGCCAACGACGATCCGCGCCCCGCCCCGCAGCACCGCGAGCCATCGCCGGTACCGCTTCGCCGGCCCGGCGTCCGCGGACAACGCCACCACCGCGTCCTCGCCGGCCAGCGCCACGCACGCGGCGTGCACCCGCGCCACGTCCCGGTAGTCCGGCAGCACGAGCACCGTGCCCCGCTCACCCGCGGCCGCGGTGGCCGCGAGC
>NZ_JBOHGA010000098.1:0-21817 GCF_050699915.1 Actinophytocola sp. | reverse complement strand
CCAGCACGCCGCCCGCGGAGGCGACCCGCGTGCCGTGCAGCGGCGAGCCGAGCGTGACCACCCGGCGCACGGCCCGCGCGCCGTCCTCGGTGGCCACCCAGAGCCGGGCCACCACCCCGCCCGCCGAGTACCCGATCACGTCGACCGACGGCGCACCTCCGTCGAGGGCGTCCCGGGCGGCGTCGTCGAGCACCCGCACCTGCGCGCGGAGGTCACCCATGCCGTCCCCCGGCAAGGTCAGCACGTTCGCCTCCCGGCCGGTCGCCCGGATCCGGTCGGCCAATGTGGACAGTGAGCCACGCGATCCGCCGTACCCGGGCACCAGCAGCACCGGTCCCTCGCCCTCGCGGGCGGGCGGGTCGCCGGCCGGCACGAGCTGGCTGACCACAGCGGCCGCCCCAGCCACGAGCGCCAACGCGAGGACCGCGAGCAGCCCGCGCCGCCGCCGGCTCAGCCCCGTCCACCAGTCCCGCACACCCCGATGATCCTCCGGCTCAGGCCTGGTAGCCCAGCGGACCGTCCGGGGCGACGTTGTATGCCTGGAACAGCGGGTCCGGCGAGGACGTGTCGATGTGGAAGTAGGTCGCACCCCAGAGCAGGTTCTGGATGTCGACGTGACCGTTGCGGTGGATCATGTCGCTGTAGGCGCGGCACTTGGCCTGCTTCTGCGCGCTCGGGTCGCCGTCGTACGGGAAGTTGAGGCCGTACTCGGTGGCGATCCACAGCTTGCCGGGGAAGTGGCCGGCCAGCGCGCCGACGATGTCGTAGACGACCGGGTCGAACTCGGTCGCGCCGTAGAAGTGGAAGCCGACGAAGTGGCAGCGGTTGACGGCGTCCTTGAAGCGCTGGTCGTGGAACCAGTCGTGGTAGCTGGACGCGCCGCCCGGGGCGATGCCGGGGCTGCAGAGCTGCACGCCGGGGAAGTTGGCGGCCACGGCGTCGATCGAGGCGTGCAGGGAGTCGGCGTAGGGCTGGATGAAGTCGGTGGCCTGGTTGAGGTTCGGCTCGTTGCCGAGCTCGATGATCAGCCGGTCGGCGGGGCGGACCTGGGTGGAGTACTGGTAGAACGGCCGAATCTCATTGACGACCGCGGCCGGGTCGAGCAGGCGGTCGGTGTCGCCGGTACCGGTGCGCACGATCGTGTACGGCGTGAGGTTCGCGAGGGCGAGCTGGAAGTCGGGGTTCTCCCACGGCGCGCCCCAGGTGGCCACGACCTTGGTCAGGTTGTGCCGCCCCTGCGCGACGGCCGCCTTGAACTCCTCCCAGCCCGCGGTGAGCAGCGGCCCGTGGAACTTGTCGATCGCCGCGCTGGCCGACCCGGTGGTGACGAGCGGCGCGGCCGCCGCGGCGAGCCCGGCCCCGGCCGCCAGCACCCCGAACCGGCGGCGGCTGAACGCGTTGTCTCCCATGACTTCTCCCCGACTGGCCCCTCGACGGCTGATGATCTTCAGAACTGTGCCACGGAGCCGCCGCCGGCACGTCGGCCAAGCGGCGCGCGTTCGCTGGGCCGTTCGTCCCGCACCGAAGGTCGGGCCGGCTGTGCGGACTCGGTACGGCTTCGTGATCCGAATGTCGGGTGCCGCGCGGTCGCCTGCCGGCCTATGGTCTCTGCGGTCCAAACGCAATTGGAGGTGTGCACCATGAAGCGGCGATCCCGCGCGTTCGTCGTCGGCACGGTGGCCACGTTGGTGACCGTGCTCGCCGGCACCGCCGCGAGCGCGGCCCCGGCGCCCGGCGCCCCCGGGCTCGGCGACTCGTACTACCCGCTGGACGGCAACGGCGGCTACGACGTGTCGCACTACGACATCCGGCTGAGCTACCAGCCGGCCACCGACCTGCTCTCCGGCACCACCACGATCCTGGCGCGCACCACCCAGGACCTCTCGCGGTTCAACCTCGACTTCCTGCTCGAGGTGTCGTCGGTCCGGGTCAACAACCAGCCTGCCACGTTCGCCACGAACGCCGGCGAGCTGACCGTCAAGCCGAAGAAGGCGCTGAAGAAGAACACCGAGCTCACGGTCGTCGTGCGCTACTCCGACAACCCCGAGCCGTACCGCCTGTACGGCTTCCCGGGCTGGACCAAGACCCCGACCGGCGCGCTCGCCGTCAACCAGCCGCAGATCGCGCCGTGGTGGTACCCCAGCAACGACCACCCGCGGGACAAGTCGACCTTCGACGTGTCGATCGCCGCGCCCGAAGGAGTCGAGGCGCTGTCCAACGGCGTGCTCGTGAGCCAGCAGCAGACCGTCGCCGGCATGGTGCGGTGGAACTGGCGCAGCGTGCGGCCGCAGGCGCCCTACCTGACCTTCCTCGCGATCGGCCAGTACGAGATCCGCGAGTCGACCGCGCCGAACGGGCAGCCGGTGATCAACGCCTACGGCGACGACCTAGGGGCCAGCGGCCCGGCCGCGCGGGCGTCGGTGGAGCGCACGCCCGAGGTGGTCGAGGTGCTCGAGGAGACCTTCGGCCGGTACCCGTACGAGGCACAGGGCGGCATCGTCGACACCTCGCTCGGCTTCGCGCTGGAGACCCAGACGCGTCCGGTGTACGACGTCGGGTTCTTCCAGGCCGGCACGAACACCTCGGTCGTGGCGCACGAGATGGCGCACCAGTGGTTCGGGGACTCGGTCTCGGTGCACGACTGGCACGAGATCTGGCTGAACGAGGGCTTCGCGACCTATGCCGAGTACCTGTGGTCGGAGTACCAGGGCGAGGGCACGCCGGCGGAGATCGCGCAGTTTACCTACGACTCCATCCCGGCCGACGACGAGTTCTGGCAGGTGCTGCCGGGCGACCCGGGCGCGGAGAACCAGTTCCACGACGCCGTGTACGACCGCGGGGCGATGACCGTGCAGGCGCTGCGCACGGCGATGGGCGACCGCGCGTTCTTCCGGCTGCTGAAGACGTGGCCCAAGCAGCACAAGGACGGCACCGCGACCACGACGCAGCTCGTGGCGCTGGCCGAGAAGCTCGCGGGCAAGCAGCTGGACTCGCTGTTCGAGACCTGGCTCTACACCGCGGGCAAGCCGGCCGTCGGTCCGAACGGCGCCTCAGTGGCGAAAACCGGGGCGAAGACCGTGGCGAAGCCCAAGTCGGTCGACCGCATCGAGCGGACGCACGACCTGCTCGCCGCGACCGGATAGTGCGTGGGGGCGGGCTCCTCCGTGTCACGCGGCGAGGAGCCCGCCCACCCACCAGTCGCGCGCCGCAAACGTTTACGCGACCGTCCTCAGTGGATGACCAGCGCCGAGATCCGCCTGCCGGCCGGGCCGTCGGTGATGAGGTAGGTCGAGTCGAACCGGTTGATCTCGGTGCCGTCGGCGCGGTAGCGCGCGAACCGTCCACTGTGGATCGCGCAGGTCCCGTTCAGCACGGTCGTCTCCGCGGCCAGCTCGTCGCTGCGGTCGAAGCCCGCCGCGCGCATGTCGTCGATCTGCGCCCCCATGGCGGCGAGCAGCTGCTCCTCGTCGGTGAGGTACCAGCCCGGTCCGTCAGGAGATCATCCCCCACTCGGCTTCGGCGAGCCAGTGGCGCAGCGGCGGCGGCAGGCGCTTCTCCAGGCCGTAGGGCTCGAGATGGGCGTGGAACACCTCGTCGAACGCGCGCTCCACGCTGCCGGCGTCCCAGCAGTCGCGCTCCAGGATCGGCTCCTTCAGGTACGGCTGGCCGACGACGTGCAGCAGCCGGCCGGTGCAGCGGATCAGCTGGCCGGTGACGCCCGCGGACCGGTCGCCGAGCAGGTACACGACTAGCGGCGCGACCTTGTCGGGCGTGTTCTCGGGCGGGCAGGTGCGCAGCGCGCGTTCGGAGCCCCGCACCATCCGGGTGTGCGCGACCGGGCAGACGGCGTTGACCCGAATGCCGAGTTCTTCGAGGTCGAGCGCCCAGGAGTAGGTCAGCGAGGCGACCGCACCCTTGCTCGCCGCGTAGGTGGCGAGCGCGCGCTGGCCGAGAGCGGCGCCGGAGGAGATGTTGACGATCGAGCCACCGCCCCCTGCCATGGCCCGGACCGCGGCGAGGCCGGTGTAGATCACGCCGAGCACGTTGACCTCGACGAGCCGGCGGGCGCGGCGCGGGTCCTCGTCTGGTGGGAGGGCCTCGTAGTTGAGGCCGGCGTTGTTGACCAGCCCGTCGAGCCGCCCGTACTCGGCGAGGCACAGGTCCACGATCGCCTGCGCGGCCTCGGGGTCGGCCACGTCGTGCGCACTGCCGACCGCCGCCCCGCCGCCGTCCCGGATCAGCGCGGCCGTCTCGTCCGCGAGGTCGGCGTCGACGTCGTTGACCACGACCGCCCCGCCGACCTTCGCCACCTGCGCCGCGAACGCCCTCCCGAGACCCCGCCCCGCCCCGGTGACCACGACCGCGCGCCCGTCGAGTGCCGTCATCGCCCGCCCCCAACCACAAGCCAACTGGTCAGAGCCAGTGTCGGACGGCTGGGCGCGTGCTCACCGAGCGCAACGGCCAACGGTCGTCCGGTGCGGCAAACGTGCGCCCGACGTTCGTCGGCCCGATCAGCCGGGCAGAACGCCGAGCCGAACAACCGGGCGTTCGAAGACTCGTGATTCGTCCAACTCCGGAGGCGGACCCTCGGATGCGAAAGAACCCGTCCACCCGAGAGGGAACCCGAATGGAAATCAACATCTCCGGAGCCGCGCTGGTCCGCCTGGTCCTCTGGCTCGCGGTCGCGGGCGTGGTCCTCGGCATCGTGATCGGCACCAACACCCATGACGCCGGCCCGGCACCGAACACCGTCGATACCCCGACCCATCAGCCAGCCGTGGAGGCCGCACACGACGGCTGACCAGAGAGCCACCATTCCAGCACGGGTCGTCACCTACTCAGGTGTCACTCGTTAGTGGGGACACATCCCTGCTGGCTGGAGGGTTCATGATTTCTCGCTCGGCTCGACGGGTCGCGGTCGCCGCCTCGACCGTACTGCTCGCCATGGGCCTCGCGGCGCCCTCGGCGCCTGCCCAGACGCTCGCGCCGCTGTCCGCCTCGCTCACCGCGTGCTCGGCGGCGCGGCCGACGCGCTGCCCATGTCGGTCCTCGTCCACGGGCGCGACCTCGCCGCCGCCGACGCGGCCGTCCGCGACGCCGGCCTGACAAAGTTGACCACCTTCCGGCGCATCGGCGTCGTCGCCGCGACCGGCACCGCGAGCCAGGTCCGCGCCGCGCGCGGGCTGGCTGGCGTGACCTACGTCGAGGGCAACGACCCCGTCGAGTTCTTCGCGAGCTCCGGCACCGCCGCCACCCGCAGCCTCGCCGCGCAGCAGACGCTCGTCGGCGCCAACGGCAAGAAGCTCGACGGCACCGGCGTGTCGGTCGCGGTGATCGACAGCGGGATCGACCCCACGCACCCCGCCTTCAAGGGCGCCGACGGCAAGACCCGGGTCGTGCGCAGCCTCAAGGGCGTCTGCCTCACCGAGGATCCGCCGACGTCGAGCTGCCTGGTCGACGTGCCCACCTTCGTCGACACCGACCTGCTCGCCGTCGGCGGGCACGGCACGCACGTCAACGGCATCGCCGCCGGCAACAACTACACGCTGGCCGATGGCACCAAGGTCGGCGGGTCCGCGCCCGGCGCCAAGATCGTGTCGCTGTCCGTCGGCGCCGCACTGCTGATCATCGGCGCGGACTCGGCGCTGAACTGGGTGCTGGAGAACCACGCGGCGCCGTGCGGACCCGGCGTGCCGGCGGCGACCTGCCCGCCGATCAAGGCGATCAACAACTCCTACGGCCCCTCCGGCGGCGGCGCCTTCGACCCGAACTCCGCCACCGTGAAGCTCCAGCGCCAGCTCGCCACTGAGGGCGTGGTGACCGTGTGGGCCAACGGCAACGACGGCGGCGACGGCTCGGCCAACTTGTCCAACCCGCCGGGCACCGACCCGACGCCGGGCATCCTGTCCGTGGCCTCCTTCAACGACCAGGGCACCGGCACCCGCGACGGCACGGTGTCGGAGTTCTCCTCGCGCGGGGCGGCCGCCAGCGCGGGCACCTGGCCGGACATCTCCGCGCCGGGTGAGAACATCGCCTCCGCGTGCCGGCTCTACCTCCCGATCTGCGCCACAGGCCTGCAGCCGATGAACGGCCCGGGCCTGTTGGACGTCGGCACCTACAACGTGATCAGCGGTACCTCGATGGCCGCGCCGCAGATCACCGGGATCGTGGCGCAGCTGTTCCAGGCGCGGCCGTCGGCCACCCCAGCGCAGATCGAGAACGCGCTCAAGTCGACCGCGTACAAGTTCCGCGCGGGTGCCGCGTACCAGTCGGTCGGACCGTTCACGTCGAGCTTCGACAAGGGCACCGGCCTGGTCGACGTGGTGGCCGCCGCGAAGTCGCTGGGCGCCGGCCCGGCCTGACGTAAACCGTTGGCGACCGTGCCCGCCGCTCCCCTCCTGCGGCGGGCACGGCGCTTCTCAGCCGACCGTGCAGCCGCTCGTCGGCAGGCTGCCCAGGCTCGGCGGCGCGGCCCCGTCGTGGATCGCGAGCAGGTAGGTCTGCGGGCAGCGGGCGGTGCCGTCGGCGGTGCGGACCTCGATGTGCAGGTGCGGCGCGCCGGAGTTGCCGGTGTCGCCCGTGGTCCCGAGGTGCGTGCCGGCGGGTACCGCGGCGCCCTCGGCCACCGCGCGCTCCGAGAGGTGGCAGTAGATGAACCGCGAGCCGTCCGGCTGCAGCAGCCGGATGCCGATGCCGCACGACGCGCTGTCGTAGTGGTCGACCTGGCCGGCGGTGAGCGCGTAGGCCGGCACGTTGGTGACGATGAGGTCGACCGCGGGGTTGGCGTTCCAGTGCGCCGCCGCGTAGGCCTCCCGGGGCACCGCGCCGGGGTCGAGCGGCAGCGCGTGGTCGGCGGCGGCGTTCGCGGTGGGCGTGAGCGCGACGAACAGGGCGGCGGCCGCGACTGTCGCGACCCCCGCCACGACCGTCCCGAGCCGGTTGAGTCGCATGTGGGTGATGCCTCCTCGAACTAGGTGTGACAAGTGGTCGCGACCATGTCACACCTCGGCGAGGTGGGCGGGACGAATCCGGGACCTTGCGGCCGATCCGGTGATGAACAGCCGGCACGAGACCTACGGAAGGTTGGTTCCAACGGCCCACGTCACTCGTTGGAGCACGCTCTGTAACGAGCACCGGGAGCTTCGCGACGTTGCGTAAGCAATCGTCGATCCGAAAGGGAGCTCAATGCGCAAACTGGTCATGGCCGCGGTGTCCGTCGTGGTGGCGGCGCTGCTGGGGGCGGTGGTCGCGGCGCCGGCGGAGGCGGCCGGCGGCATCATCATCTACCGCGCGTACTACAACTCGCCCGGCACCGACAACGGCAGCAACGGGAACCTCAACGCCGAGTACATCCTGCTGAAGAACACCTCCACGGTGGCGATGGCCGTGACCGGCTGGACGCTGCGGGACAAGGCGAACCACGTCTACAAGTTCCCGACCACCCGGATCAACCCCGGCAAGTACCTCTACATCCGCACCGGCAAGGGCACGAACAACCCGAGTACCCGGTACTGGAACAAGACCTGGTACATCTGGAACAACACCGGCGACACGGCCTACCTGCGCGGCCCGGCCGGCGGGCTGAGGGACTCCTGCACCTGGGGCCGGACGGGCAGCTGGCGCAACTGCTAGGCCAGACTTCCTCCCGTGTACGACACCGTGGACACTCCGGTCAGCGGCCACTGCGACGCGCGGTTCACCGCCGTCCGGGAGGCGTTCGCGGACAACTTCGCCGAGCGCGGCGAGGTGGGTGCCGCGGTCTGCGTGCTGGTCGGCGGGACCGTCGTGGTCGACCTGGTGGGCGGCTGGGCGGACGCCGACCGCACGCGGCCCTGGCGGCCCGACACCATGGTCAACTTCTACTCGGCCGGCAAGGCGGTGGTGGCGCTGCTCGCGCTGCGGCTGGTCGACGAGGGACGCATCGGGCTGGACACGCCGCTCGCGTCGGTGTGGCCGGAGTTCGCCGCCGGTGGCAAGGAGTCCGCGACACTGCGGCACGCGCTCAGCCACCGCGCCGGCGTCCCGGCCATCCGGGAACGGCTGTCCGACGACGACCTGTGGCAGTGGGACCGGATGACCGACGCGCTGGCCGCGACCCCGGCCTGGTGGGAGCCGGGCAGCCGGCACGCCTACCACACGAACACGTTCGGCCACCTCGTCGGCGAGGTGGTCCGGCGGGTCTCCGGCGACAGCCCCGGTACCGCGTTGCGGCGCCTCGCCGGGCCGCTCGGCGCGGACCTGTGGATCGGCGTGCCGCCGACGCACCAGCACCGCTGCGCCGAGGTCATCTGGGCGCCGGCCGAGCCGATCGCCGGCATCGACAGCGTCGACGTCGACGCGCTCCCCGACGACCTGGCGATGAACCTGCTGGCGCACCTCAACCCGCCGGGCTACTCGTCGATCGGCCTGGTCAACTCGGCCCGCTGGCGTGCCGCGCAGGTCCCGTCCACCAACGGGCACGGCACGGCGGCCGGCCTCGCCCGGTGGTACGCGGCGCTGCTGTCGGCGTCGCCGCCGCTGTCCGCGGAGCTGCTCGCGCAGGCCACCACGCCGCAGTCGGTCGGCCCGTGCCCGATCCTCGGCGAGGACACGGTGTTCGGGCTCGGGTTCACGCCCGCGACCGCGCGCCGGCCGTTCGGCCCCAACCCGCGCGGCTTCGGCCACTACGGCACCGGCGGCGCGCTCGGCTTCGCCGACCCGGACACCGGCGTGGCGTTCGGCTACGTGATGAACCACGTGGTCCCGCGCTGGCGAAGCACCCGCAACCAGTCGCTCGTCGACGCGGTCTACGGGTCGCTGTAAGGGAGCTGTGAGGCAGAGTGGGGGCATGACCACCCAGCAGGAGAAGGCCGTCCGCTTCCGCGCGCTGCACGACGAGCCCCGGCCGTTCCTGATCCCGAACCCGTGGGACGCCGGCACGGCACGTCTGCTCGCCGGCCTCGGCTTCGAGGCGTTGGCCACCACGAGCCTCGGCGTCGCGAACACGCTGGGCCGCAAGCGCGTCGACGGCGAGGAGGTCCTCGACAACTGCCGGGCGATCTGCGCGGCGACGCCGCTGCCGGTGAACGCGGACCTGGAGAACGGCTTCGCCGACGACCCGGCCGCCGCCGCGACGATGATCGAGTCAGCGTACGCGGCGGGCGCGGTCGGCGCGTCCATCGAGGACGCGACCGGCGACCGCGACGCGCCGGTCTACGACTTCGGGCTCGCCGTCGAGCGGGTGCGCGCGGCCGCCGAGGTCGCGCGCGCCCTGCCCGTCCCGTTCACGTTCACCGCGCGGGCCGAGAACCTCCTCTACGGCGTCCACGACCTCGACGACACGATCGCGCGGCTGCAGGCGTTCGAGGCCGCCGGCGCCGACGTGCTCTACGCGCCGGGCCTGCGGACCCTCGACGAGATGCGGGCCGTGGTCTCGTCGGTCGGCCGGCCCGTCAACGTCGTGATGGGCTTCGCGGACCCCACGATCACGCTGGCGCAGCTGGCCGAGATCGGCGTGCGGCGGGTCAGCGTCGGCGCCGCGCTCAACCGGCTCGCGCTGCGCGCGTTCCTCGACGGCGCCCGCGAGCTGCGTGACGGCCGGTTTGAGTTCGTCGCGGACATGGTGCCGCTAGCCGACCTGCACGAGGCGTTCGGCGAGAGCTGACCGGTCACACCGCGAGCTCCGGAGCCGCGCGGGTCAGCACCGCCGTCCTCGGCTCGATCCGCCAGCCGGCGGTGAGCTCCTCGGTGACCGAGGCGACGAGCCGCGCGACGTCGTCGGGCGCCGACTCGTGCAGTCCTTCGGCGACGACCAGGACCCGGGTGGTCGTCTCCCGGACCGCCGAGCGCCCGCTCTGCCGGTTCGTCCACCGCCGGGCATGGGCCAACCCGTCCTCGTCGGCGAAGATCACCTCGCCGGGCTCCGGGTGCTCGGTCTGGCCGCCGAAGGTCAGGTAGCTCTCCTCCCCGGTGGCGCGGCGCACCTCGAGGTCCCCGGCGACCTCGGCGACGTCGAACACGGCGACCGGGACCGCGAACGCGAGCGAGATCGCGTTGCAGAGGTCGATCACCGGGTGGATGCTCGGCAGCTCCCCCTCCTTGCGGAGCCGACGAAGCAGCGACTCCGACGCGCACCGGTACTGCGTCGGCTTGAGCCCCAGCCGGCCGAAGGTGCGCCGCCACGCGCGGATCTCCGGCAGCTCGGACTCCGTGCCGCCGGCCAGCCGGGTCCGGGCGAGCGCGGTGTACCGGCCGACCGGCTCGGCGACGTCGGCCGCCGGGCCGACCCCGGCCACGTACACCACGCCCGGAACCAGCGCCGGGAACTCCTGCCACAGGGCATCGGCATGTCTGAACCGCACGAACGGCATCCTCCGCCGACCGACACCCGCAACGCGAGCGACCCCGACCCCGCGGCGGACACCACGACAGGCCGGCTCGCCTACGTCGAAGCGCGCTGGCCCGCCCCAGGTTTTGTCAGGCCTGGCTCACCGTGGCGGCGACCGCACCCAGCAGGAGGTAGATCATCCCGCTGGAGAGGTCCAGCCGGCGCCTCGCCTTGGCCGTGCGCCGCAGTCGGCCCGACAGGGCGCTCGCCAGCAGCGCGTACGCCCCGTCGCTGATGATGCCCAGCACGATGAAACCGATGCCGAAGAACAGCAGCTGCGTGGCGACCCCGCCCAGCGCCGGGTCGACGAACTGCGGCAGGAACGCCACGAAGAACACCAGCGTCTTCGGGTTCAGCACGTTCACCAGCACGCCCTGCGCGAAGATCCGCAGCTTCGACATCTCCGGCGGTTCCTCCACCGAACCGTCGTCGGTGCGCTGCAGCCACAGCTTCTGGATGCCGAGCCACACCAGGTACGCCACACCGAGCCACTTGACGATCTCGAACGCCGTCGAGGACGCCAGCAGCAGCGCCGACATACCCAGCGACGTCAGCAGGACGTAGAAGATCGACCCCACGTGGATGCCGACCACCGACACCAGCCCGGCCGCCCGGCCCTGCGCCACCGACCTGGTGACGATGTAGACGACGGCGGGCCCGGGCACCACCAGCAGGGCCATGGTCGCGCCGATGAACAACAGGACTGTCTCGAAACTTGGCATGTCGCCTAACTCGCCTTCCCCGACAGGGCGCTCTCCCGAACTCTGGGGAGCTCCCGATGGTCGAACAGTCTGCCGGTCCCGATGCCGGTGTCACGCACGCCCGCCATGCGCAGGCACTGCCACAGGCACGCCTGGTTGGAGGTCACCACCGGCACGCCGAGGTCACGCTCCAGCGGCTCGATCGCCTCCAGCGTGCGGAACCCGCTTCCGGGAATGAGTATGCCGTCCGCGTGCGCGGGCAGGGACTCCCGTGCCTGCCGGTAGACCTCCTCCGGCCGCACCTCCCACTGTCCGCCGAGGTCGTAGATCTCGTAGGTCTCCCGGTCGCGCCAGCCGGCGCCGAGATCGAACCGCATCTGGCCGGCGAACGGGAGGCCACAGTCGGCGAAGTACCGCTCGGCCGCGGCGTAGCTGGTCGCGGTGAACCACGGCGGGCTGACCAGGTGCGGCCGGCTGATGCCGACCGTGCGCATCGCGTCGAGCATCGCGAGCGGCGCCGTGGTGACCGGCGTGCCCCCGGCGCGCAGCGAGGCCTGCTCGGCGAACAGCTCGTCGAACCCGGCGCCGGCGAGGAAGCTGCTCGACCCGAAGCACAGACAGATGGCGTCCAGGCGCAGCTGCCCGAGTTGCTCGAGCCCGCGGGCGATGTCCGGCGACTCGACCAGCGCGGCGGCCTGGTCCCCCTGGAAGTCCGAGCCCGGCGTGCGCGGGCTCGCGAACCGCGCCGAGTGCACGGTGACCCCGGGCGGGGCCATCCCCCAGATCTCGGCCTCGGGCACGGCATCCTTGTGGATCACAAGGATGCCGACCCGGGCCCGCCAGCCCCAGGTGTCGGACGTCATGTCACGGACCCCGCCATCTCCCACGCCTGTTCGGGGATGCTCGCCTTCGCCTCGGCGATCGTCTCGTCGTCGAGCACCATGTCGTCGAGCTCGCCGGCGAAGTACCGCTCGTACGCGGTCAGGTCGAAGTGCCCGTGCCCGGAGAGTCCAAAGAGGATGGACTGCTCGCGGCCCTCCGCCTTGCAGCGCAGCGCCTCGTCGATGGCCACCCGGATGGCGTGGGTCGACTCGGGCGCGGGCAGGATGCCCTCGGCCCGCGCGAACTGCACGGCGCCCTCGAAGCAGCGCCGCTGGGTGACCGCGGTGGCCTCCATGAGGCCGTCCTCGACGGTCCGGCTGACGAGCTGGCCCATGCCGTGCGCACGCAGCCCGCCCGCGTGGAAGGTCGGCGGGACGAAGCCGTGTCCGAGGGTGTGCATGCGGAACAGCGGGGTCATCCCCGCGGCGTCGGCGTAGTCGTAGGCGACCGTGCCGCAGGTCAGCGTCGGGCACGCCGCCGGCTCCGCCGCGATGACCCGCACGTCCTGCCCGCCGCGCAGCTTCGCGCCGAGGAACGGGAACGACAGGCCCGCCAGGTTGCTGCCGCCACCCGCGCAGCCCACGACGATGTCCGGGTAGTCGTCGGCGAGCTCGAACTGCCGGATCGCCTCCTGACCGATCACGGTCTGGTGCGCGAGCACGTGGTTCGCCGCGCTGCCGAGCACGTAGCCGAGGGACTCGTCCTTGGCGAACGCCTCCAGCGCCTCCGACGTCGCGATGCCGAGGCTGCCGGGGCAGTCCGGGTCGGCGGCCAGGATGGCCCGGCCGGCGGCGGTTTCGGGGCTCGGGCTCGGCACGCACTCGGCGCCGAACACCTCCATCAGCGCGCGGCGGTAGGGCTTCTGGGTGAAGCTCACCTTGACCATGTAGACCTTGGCGGACATGCCGAACATGGCCGCGCTCTGCGCGATCGCGCTGCCCCACTGGCCGGCGCCGGTCTCGGTGACCAGCCCGGTCTTGCCGGCCTGCTTGTTGTAGTAGACCTGCGCGACCGCCGTGTTGGGCTTGTGGCTGCCGGTCGGCGCCACGCCCTCGTACTTGTAGTAGATGCGTGCGGGAGTGTCGAGCAGGGCTTCCAGCCGGCGGGCGCGGAACAGCGGCGAGGGCCGCCACTGCGCGTAGACCTGGCGGACCGGGTCGGGAATCTCCAGCTCCCGCTCGGTGCTCAGCTCCTGTTCGATGATCGGCTCGGGCATCGTGTGCGCCATCTCGTCCCGGGTCACCGGGCGGCCGGTGGCCGGGTTCAGCGGCGGGTGCAGGGCGGGCAGGTCCGCCGCGAGGTTGTACCAGGTCGTCGGGATGTCGCCTTCGTCAAGCAGAAACTTGATCCGGTCGACCATCGATGCCTCCTGAATTGCAAAAATCGCGAAGCGGCGTCGCTCGTGGGCGCGCCCGTATTCCACGACGCTTTGGGGTGACCGAGTCGATGCCGCGCCCATTCCAGCGACATTCCAGTGTGTGTCGCTCGGCCGCAGGGACGGTAAGTGCATGTTCCGGCGGCGGGCAAGGGTCCATCCGGGCGACTGCCGAGTGAGTGATGCCCACATCACCCTCGCGCGGGCAGATACTACCGAGAGCTACAACAGGGCGACCGGTTTGTGCTGACGCCGGTGCTCAGTGGACATTTGTCGGCGGCCACGTCAGCAGCACTTCTCCGTTGACACACTGGAATATATCGTGCCGAGCCGGCGTCGGTAAGTGGTCTGGACCTCGTAACCGCCGCATTCACGCAGGGTCAGATGTCTTGACAGTTAAGTTAGCCGGGGTGGTCCGCCCGGCGGACCGGACGCCGGAATCCTGTCACACAGGGTCATTTTCACACTTATTTGGCAATTATTTCGATCTTCGATTCAGAATTAACGCGTTGCTCCGAACGGATCCTTGCCCCATTCGAAATGGACGTGGTTACATCTCCTCCCGGACATGGGGAGTTCGGGAGTTTCACTGGCGCGAGTCGGTGTTTACCCAGGACGTCTCTTTTATTTGTCGATGCCGCGCGCTCGTTTCGCGCGGTTCGGAGCAGATGGATCGGACTGTGGATTTACGAAGTCAGCTGGTTGACGCCGTGCTCGAACACGCGAGCAGGCGACCCGACGCGCCCGCACTGATCTGGCGCGATCGCCAGGTCGGCTATGCCGAGCTGGCGGCCATGACGCGGTCGGCCGCGGCCGACATCGCCGCGCTGCCGCCCGGCCCGCTCGGGGTGGTGGCGGAGAAGGCGCCGGAGACGGTGGCCCTGGTCCTCGGCTGTCTCGCCGCGGGCCGGCGGTTCCTGCTGCCCGCGCCGACCCTGCCGGTGGCGACCCTGCAGGACCTGCACCGACGGGCGGACTGCACGCACATCGTGTCCGCCCCGCAGGTCCGCGCCGACAGCAACGGCGCCGGGCTCGCGGACCAGCTCCTCGATGTCCACATCGGACACGAAGGTCCCGACCTGCCCGCCGCGACCGGCGAGGACGTGTCGTTCCTGCTCACCACGTCCGGGTCGACGGGTGTCCCGAAGATCGTCCCGCTGACCGTCGGCGCGGTCGACCGCTTCGCCGACTGGGCGGGCGCCGAGCTCGGGCTCGGCCCGGGCCGGCGCGTGCTGAACTACGCGCCGCTGAGCTTCGACCTGTGCCTGCTGGAGGTCTGGGCGACGCTGCGGCACGGCGGGTGCGTCGTGCTGGTCGACCCCGACCGCGCCACCAGCGGCCCGGCGCTGCTCGACCTGTTGGCACACCACGAGGTGAACGTCGTCCAGGCCGTGCCGATGTGCTACGAGCTGATGGTGGCCGCCGCCGACAAGGTCGGCCACGCCGGGCTCCGCTCGGTCGACCAGGCCGTCGTCACCGGGGACGCGCTGCACCCGGCCCGGCTGACCGACCTGGCCCGACTCTTCCCCGCCGCCCGCCTGTCCAACGTCTACGGCTGCACGGAGACCAACGACAGCTTCCGGTGCGTGCTCGACGCGGAGATGGCGAGCGCCCCGTCACTGCCCATCGGCGAGCCGCTGCCCGGCGTGCGGGCGCTGCTGGTCCGCGAGGACGGCTCGGTCCTGGACGGTCCGGGCGTCGGCGAGCTCCTGGTCAGCACGCCGTTCCAGACGCCCGGCTACCTCGACGCACCCGACCGGTTCGTGGCGCATCCCGAGGGCGCGGACGAGCTGCGCTACTTCCGCTCCGGGGACCTGGTGCGCCGCACCGCGTCCGGCGCGCTCCTGCTCGAGGGCCGCACCGACTTCCGGGTCAAGATCCGCGGCCAGCAGGTCTACGTGCAGGAGGTGGAGCGGGTCCTGCTCGAACACGCGGGCGTGCTGGAGGCGGCCGCGGTCGCGGTGCCCGACCAGCACACCGGCCACCGGCTGCATGTGCTGGTGCGCACGAACGGCACGACCAACAGCCTGGTGCTTCGCAAGCACTGCGCCGACCGGCTGCCGCCGGCCGCGATCCCCTCGACCATGCGGGTCACCGAGGACCCGCTGCCGAGGACGTCCACCGGGAAGGTGGATCGCAAGCACATCACCGAGAACCTGGAACTGGTGGGATGACTGTGGATCAGACGAGCGACCATACGACGACGATCACCCGGTACATAGTGGACGAGTTCGTGCCGGACATCAGCGCCGCCGAGCTCGCGGCGGACTACGACCTGTTCGCCGGCGGGGTGATCGACAGCCTCGCCCTGCTGAAGGTCATCGACTGGCTCGGCGAGCGGTTCCGGCTCAGCCTCGACGACGTCGAGCTGTCCCCGGACAACTTCCGCACGGTCCAGGACATCAACGCGTTCGTCGGCGCTGCCAGCGCACAGTCGAGATAAGGGGTTTCGAGAGATGATTGTTCGCACGCTGTCCGAGGCCAAGACCGTGGACTGGGGCAACGGCGTCAGCCGGCGACTGCTGCTCGACGCCGACGGGATGGGCTACACCGTCACCGACACCATCGTCGCCGCCGGCACGAAGTCGAACCTGCAGTACCGCAACCACTTGGAGGCCTGCTACTGCATCGACGGCGAGGGCGAGGTCATCGACATGGCGGGCAACTCGTTCCGGCTGACCCCCGGGACGCTGTACGCCCTCGACCAGAACGACGCGCACTACCTCGTCGCGAGCCCGGCCGGCGACATGCGGCTGGTGTGCGTGTTCAGCCCGGCGCTGCGCGGTGACGAGCGGCACTCGCTCGACGCCGCCGCGTTCTCCCAATACTGATCGGCTGGTGTCGTCGTGCCCGAGTGGACCGAGGAACAACGAGAGCTGCGCGCCGGGATCGGCCGGTGGTGCGAGGCGCTCAACGAGGGCTACCCCGAGCGCGAGCACGCCGGCGAGTTCGACCACGACGCGTGGAAGCTGGTGCGCGAGTCGGGCGTGCTCGGCCTGCCGTTCGGTGGTCAGTGGGGCGGGCTCGACCAGAGCCTGCTCACCACGATGGGCGTGCTCGAGGAGCTCGGCTACCGCTGCCACGACGGCGGGCTGGGCTTCTCGGTCACCACGCACATGGTCAGCGCCGGCGTGCCGGTGACGCGGTTCGGCTCGGCCGCGCTGAAGGACCGCTACCTGCCGGGAATCTGCGACGGCTCCACGATCGGTGCGCACGCGATCAGCGAGCCGGACAGCGGCTCGGACGCGCTGGCCATGCGCACCACGGGTCGCCGGCGCGGCGACGACTGGGTGCTGTCGGGCAGCAAGACGTTCGTCAGCAACGGGCCGGTGGCCGACGTGTTCGTCGTCTACGTGCGCACGAACCCGAACGCCGGCCCGCTCGGAGTGACCGCGATGGTCGTCGAGCGGGACACCCCGGGGCTGACGGTCGGCCAGCCCATCTCCAAGATGGGCCTGAAAACCTCGCCGTTCGCCGAGCTGTTCTTCGACGACTGCGTGGTGCCGGCGGCGAACGTGGTGGGCCGGCCCGGCTCCGGGTTCCTCGTGCTCGACCACGTGATGAAGTGGGAGATCCTCTGCTCCTTCATCGTCAACGTCGGCCAGATGCGCCGCCGCGTGGACCGGTGCGTCGAGTACGCGCGCGGCCGGACCCAGTTCGGCTCGCCGATCGGCTCGTTCCAGGCGGTGGCCAACAAGATCGTCGACATGCGGATCGGTGCGGACACGGCCGGCCGGTGGCTCTACGACACCGCCGCGCGGCTGGAGCGCGGCGAGAACGTGACGATAGACATCGCGATCAGCAAGCTGCTCGCCAGCGAGGCCAACGTCTCCGGCGCGCTGGCCGCGGTGCAAGTGTTCGGCGGCAACGGCTACACCACCGAGTACGGCCTCGAGGCCGAGCTGCGCGACGCCGTCGCCGGGACCATCTACTCGGGCACGTCGGACATCCAGCGCAACCGGATCGCCCGGATGCTCGGGCTGGGCGAGAAGAAGACCCTCGAGAGGACATGAGAAGTGGAAGCCAACCTGGCGCCGACCGAGCTCCTGGACCACGAGTCGCCGCAGGTGCGCCGGTTCGTCGAGAAGGCCGTCGGCACCGATCTGTCCACAATGGAGCCCGCAGACCGCGCGGTCGCGCTGTTCTACGCGGTCCGCGACGGCCTGCGCTACGAGGTCTACCAGAGCGACCTGTCGCGCACGGGCATGCGGGCCAGCGCGATCATCGAGCGCGGGTTCGGGTTCTGTATCCACAAGTCGCTCGTCTACGCGGCGGTCACGCGGGCGGCGGGCGTGCCGAGCCGGATCGTGCTCGGCGACGTGCGCAACCACCTCGCCTCGCCCCGGCTGCGCGAGCTCGTCGGCGGTGACCTGTTCCGCTTCCACTGCCTCACCGAGGTACACCTCGGCGGCCGGTGGGTGAAGGCGACGCCGGTGTTCAACAGGTTGCTGTGCCGGCTGTACAAGATCGCCCCGCTGGAGTTCGACGGCGAGACCGACAGCGTCTACCACCCCTACGACGAGCAGGGGCGCCGGCACATGGAGTTCGTCCACTGGCACGGCGAGTTCGACGACTTCCCGTACGACCTGGTGGTCGACGGCATCCGGGAGGCGCACCCACTGCTGTTCGCCGACACCAGCCGCACCACCGAGGGCTCGCTGATCGAGGAGTCCGACGACCAGCGCCGGCTGCTCGCCGCGTCCCGGCCGGCCGGCACGTCCTGACGTCGTAGCGCTGCGACGGCCGGCGCGTAATGAGAGGGTGGGTTCGGACAAATCGTCCATCGAGAAGGGAGTCCCATGGCCCTCGATCCCACCCGCCGCTCGCCGCGCATGCTGGCCGTCCTGGCCGCGTTCGCCTTGCTGCCACTACTGGCCTCATGCAACGACGACGAAGGTGGCGACGACGACGACGGCGAGGACGACGACGGCATGCGCGCCCCGGTCGTCATGATCGCCGAGTGACGCCTGAGTAAACGCTGGGTGAACCGCGACGAAAGTGCGCGCGAAGTAGCACGAAGATCGTCGCAAAAGGGCTACCGGAATACGACATCGGTAGCAAGGTTCGTTCGGCATTGACGGACCAAACGCCCATCGCTAACGTCGGCCGGGCCTGACTACTCAAACCGAATTATATTCAGGTGCGAGAGGATCTGACGGATGACAGATCCGGTCGACGGGAACGATCGGCACACCCGAGGTCTCGAAGTCCTGCACATGCTCGCGGGCGGGGACCCGGCCAAGCTGGAGAGCATGTCGGCCCTGGACGACGTCACGCCAGATCTTCGGCGACTCGTGGTCGACTTCGCCTACGGCGAGATCTACTCCCGGCCGGGCCTCGACCCGCAGCGTCGCCACCTGGTCACACTGTCCGCGCTGGTCGCGCTCGGCGACACCGAGGCCGAACTGCGGACCCATGTCGGCCTCGCCCTCAACATCGGCGTGCTCCCGAAGGAGATCGTCGAGACCGTCCTGCACCTCGCCGTGTACGCGGGCTTCCCGCGCGCCTGGGCGGCGATGCGCGTACTCCAGCAGGTATTCCGGGAACGCGGAATTATCGACGAGGTCGACGCCACCGGCTGAGCGAAAATTCCCGTTCCACTCGGCCACCGCGGTTGGGAGAAGTTCGTGTCGAGAAGCGACCCGTCCGAGGTGGAATCCGAGACCGTCGCGCACGCGATTTTTCGCATCCTGGAGGAATCCGGCGACGGGCACCTGTTCACGATTCCGGGCGGCGCGGTGGCCTCCCTCGTCGACGCCGCGGTGCAGCGCGGCCGCCACGAGACCGTGGTCACGAGGCAGGAGACCGGTGCCGCGTTCATGGCCATGGGCTACGCGCAGGCCGGCCGGCGGCTCGGCGTGGTTGCGGTCACCGCTGGTCCCGGCGCAACCAATGCCGTGACCGGTGTGGCGGCGGCCAAGCACGACGGCGTGCCGCTGCTCCTGCTGTCCGGCCAGGTCACCACCGACACGTTCGGCCGCGGCGCGTTCCAGGACAGCAGCAGCGACGGCCAGCTGGACGTCGTCGGGCTGTTTCGGCACGTCACCAAGCGGTCGGTGCTGCTGTCCGATGCCGGCCAGGTCGGCGGTGTCACCCGCCGGCTCATCGAGCTGGCGCACGAGGGCCGGCCCGGGCCGGTGCACCTGAGCGTGCCGGCCAACCTCGGGATCGCCCCCGTGCCGGTGGCCGCGCAGCCGACGACCGGTCTGGTCCGCCGGGCGTCCCGGACCGTCGACGCACAGTCCATTCGCGACGTCGCGCACCTGCTCGCCGAGGCGCGCCGGCCGGTGATCCTGGCCGGCCACGGCGTCCAGATCTCCGGTGCCTGGGCGGAGCTGCGTGCGGTGGCCGAGCGGTTCGAGGTCCCCGTGGCCACCACTCCCAAGGGCAAAGGCGCCTTCGCGGAGGACCATCCGCTGGCGATGGGGGTCTTCGGCTTCGGCGGTGCCAGCCGGGCGGAGAGCTACCTGCTGGAGGAGAAGGTCGACGTGCTGCTGGTGGTCGGCTCGAGCCTGGGCGAGTTCCAGACCCGCAGCTACCACCCGGGCCTGACGGCCAACCGCACCGTGATCCAGGTGGACATCGACGAGGACATGGTCGGCCGCAGCTACCTGGTCGACCTGGCGGTCGTCGCGGACGCCCGCATGGTGCTCGGCGCGCTGGCCGAGGCCGCCGACGGCGTCGAGATCGAGCGCGAGCCGCTCGCGCCGTCGCCCGAGCGCACGGCTCCCGAGCCCGTATCCGGCGACCGGCTGCCCGCGTCCGCCATGGTCGCGGCGATGAGCGACGCCCTGCCGGCGGACGCGTCGCTGTTCGTGGACATCGGGAACTGCATGAGCTGGGCGAGCCACCAACACGTGGTCCGCAGACCTGGCTCGTACTTCGTCGGGCTCGGGCTCGGCTCGATGGGCTACGCCGGGCCGGCGGCGATCGGGGCGATGCTCGCGGTCCCGGAGACGCCGGCGGTGGCGCTGCTCGGCGACGGCGCGTTCGCGATGACCGGGATGGAGATCCACACCGCGGTGGAGTACGGCGTCCCGGTCGTCTGGGTGGTGCTCAACAACGGCGGTCACGGCATGGTGCACGCCGGCGAGCTGCTGACCTTCGGCGAGTCGAACCCGAGGAACCTGTTCAACCGCCCGATGGACGTGGCGGCCGTCGCGGCGGGGCTCGGCGCCCGGAGCGCCACGGTGGAGACGCTGCCCGAGCTGCGGGCCGCGCTCGCCGAGGCCTTCGCCGCCTGCGAGCCGACGGTGATCGAGGTCCCCGTCGACCCGGACGAGATCCCGGACGTGGTCCGCGGCCGCGCGAACGACCTGTTCCGCCGGTTCGGCGGCGGCCGCACTCCCGCCGCGTACGGCTGAGCCGCCACGGCGCCATCCGGACTGTCGGACCCCGGTGGCACGATCCGCCGCATGACCACGACCGACCGCCCGATGCCGCCGATGACGGCTGACGAGCGCGGCACCCTCGACGGCTGGCTGGACTTCTACCGTGCCACGCTGGCGACGAAGTGTGCCGGGCTGACCGAGGAGCAGCTGCGCACCGCGTCCGTGCCGCCGTCGCCGCTGACCCTGCTCGGGCTCGTCCAACACCTGGCCGAGGTCGAGCGGAACTGGTTTCGCCGCGTGCTGACCGGCGAGGAGGCGCCGCCGATCCACGGCCCGCGGACGCACCCGGAGGGGCACGACGGCGGCTTCGACCTGACCGACACCTCGTTCGCCGGCGCGTCGCGGAGCTGGCACCAGGAGATCGACCGCGCGCGGGCCAACTGCGCCGCCCGCGAGCTGGACGGGACGAGCCCGTTCGCGGGCGGCGAGGTGACCTTACGGTGGATCTACGGCCACATGATCGCCGAGTACGCCCGCCACTGCGGGCACGCCGACCTGATCCGCGAGCGCATCGACGGTGCCACCGGGATCTGACGCGCGGGGCGCGTCCGTCCTGCCTCAGTACCCGACGTAGCCGCGGCCGCTCTCCACCGCACGCACGCCCGGCACGTCCGAGATCGAGCCGTACCGCTCGATCGCGTACCGGGTGCCGGCGAGGATGTTGTCCACCGGCGAGTAGATGCTGTCGTAGCCGGGCAGGTGGTGCTCGGAGAACGTCGAGTCGATCGTCTGCATCAGGCCCTTCGACGGGTGCCCGGCGGTCGCGTTGGAGTCCCACAGGTTGATCGCGTGGGGGTTGCCGCTGGACTCGTGCTGGATGAGCCCGAGCATCTGGTCGGCGTTCATCAGCGACGGGTCGACGCCCTGCTGGATGAGGATCTGCCGCGCGGTCTCGATCCACTCCCGCAGCTGCTGCGGTCCCGCGGCGGTGCCCTCGGACGGCGGCGGGCCGGTCGGCCCCCACGACGGGACGCCCCGCGGCGGCTCCGCCCACCGGCTCGGGTCGACCGCGGGCCGGGCACCTCCGCCGGCAGCCGGCGGCGGGGCCTGGACGGGCGCGCCGGCCGGCGGCTGGCCCTGTGCGGTCTGCACGCCGCTGGTG
>NZ_JBOHGA010000097.1:0-21941 GCF_050699915.1 Actinophytocola sp. | reverse complement strand
CGATCGACGGGTTCCGCCGGCGCGCCGCGCTCGACGAGCGCTACGCCGCCCTCGCCCACCAGTTGGGCGAGGGCGGCGCCCACGCCGGCGGTCCGCCGCCCGACCCGGCGGAGGACGTGTTGTGGGATCCGGACCAGATCGATGACGACGTGCTCGCGTTGATGTTCACCGCCTGCCACCCGGTGCTGTCGCCGGAGGCGCGGGTAGCGCTCACCCTTCGCGTGGTCGGCGGCCTGACCAGCGACGAGATCGCCAAGGCGTTCCTGGTCCCGACCGCGACCGTCCAGGCCCGGATCACCCGGGCGAAGAAGACGCTCGCCGCGGCCCGGGTGGCCTTCGAGGTGCCGCCGCCCGAGGAGCGGACCGCACGGCTGGGTTCGGTACTCAGCGTCGTGTACCTGATCTTCACCGAAGGGTCGCTGGCCAGCTCCGGCGACGACCTCATCCGGCTCGACCTGGCCAGCGAGGCGCAGCGCCTGGCGCGCGTGCTCAGTCGGCTGGTGCCCGACGAGCCCGAGGTCTTCGGCCTGCTCGCGCTGCTGGAGCTCAGCGCGGCGCGCTTCCCGGCCCGCACCGGCCCGGACGGCGAGCCGGTGCTGCTCGAGCACCAGGACCGCAGCCGGTGGGACCGTGCGGCCATCCGCCGCGGCCGCGCCGCCCTGGCCCGTGCCGGCGAGGTCGGCCGGGGCCTTGGCGCGTACGGCCTACAGGCGGCGATCGCCGAGTGTCACGCCCTGGCCCCGTCGGTCGAGGCGACGAACTGGGAGCGGATCGTGCTCCTCTACGAGGCGCTCGCCCGGCTGGCGCCGTCTCCGGTGGTGGACCTCAACCGCGCGGTGGCCGTGTCGATGGCCCAGGGACCGGCCTCCGCGCTGCCGATCGTGAACGAGCTGGCGGAGGCCGGTTCGTTGGCGCACTCTCATCTGCTGCCCACGGTTCGCGGGGAGCTGCTCACCCGCCTGGGCCGCACCGACGAGGCCCGCGTCGAGCTGTCACACGCGCTGGAGCTGTGCGGCAACGTGGCCGAACGGGCGGTGCTGGCGGGCAAGATCGCCAACCTCGGCTCTCGGTAGCGGGCCGGGCTACCAGACGCGGCCGTCGGGGTCGGTGTCCCAGTCGTAGCCGTCCGCGTCGAACGGGTCCGTTGCGTCATCCGGGCCCGCGAGCCGTGCGTTCCGCGCCCACTCGCCGACGCTGGCGGCCATCCCGTGGAGAGACGTCGCGAAGGCCGCCACCACGTCGGTGATCGCTCGGTCCACGTGGCCCAGGCGCTGTCCCATGTCCGATGCGTCGTGCGAGCCGCGTGGCGCGTGTCGTGCGACCTCGGGTATCGCCCCGTTTGGCGGAGCGGTTCATCAGCGTTCCGCGTCGAACTGGCGGTGTGCCCAGGAGGTCTTGCCGCACGTGCCCGCGTGCACCAGGACGGCCGTGACGACGAGCGCGCCGGCGACGGCCCACCGTCCACTCTGGACGCCGTAGTCGGCGAGCGGCAGCCAGACCCCGGGCGCGAGGTTGGCGGTGACCGCGGCGGCGAACCATGCCACGACCGTCACCGCACCCGCGAGCAGCGGGTTGCACAGCGGCGTCAACAGCAGCACCGTCGCGCCCAGCGCCAGCACATTCGCCAGCACCCACGTCCACGACGCGCCGGCGGGCAGCCACGGCACCACCGCCGGCACGCAGAGTGCGGACAGCCCGATCACCGACGCCGCGACCGCGGCGGCCACGGCTCGCGGGCGGGCGCCGCGCGCGATGCGGTCCCACTCCCAGAACCGGGGCCGGGTCAGGATCGCGAGCAGGGTGGCCGTCACGACGCCACACAGCTCCACGACCGCCGGTTTCGTCGGCGGAAACGTGGCGGAGAGGTCGATCTCGAGCGCCCGCCGGCCGATCGCCACGGCCAGCGCCCACATCGCGACCGCGGCGAGCAGCACCCACTGGGCGGAGCGGCTGGCCAGCAACACTCGGGTCATCGCGCCCGCGAGCCGGGCAGCTGGTCCGGGGTGAGCGTGCACGCGTGCAGCTGGTCCTGATGCCGCGCAAGCCATTCGCGCACCTCCGCGGCGGACATCGTCGACAGCGTCCCGACGGGCGTGCCGGTCCGCAGGTACTCGCTGACGTCGAGGGCGACCTGAGTGAGGCGCTCGGTGTCCTCTTCGGACCGTTGCGCCGCAGCACACGCGTAGACGCCGGCCGCGGTGGTGGCGATCTCCGACTCGACGGTGCCGTCCGGCTCGAGCCAGGCGAGCTCCACGCCGCGGGCACGCTCGGCGTCGATCGGCCGGAACGTCAAGGACTGGTCCCAGATCTGGTCGACGTTCGCGGGCTTGGTGCCGAAGCGGGCGATGACCGGGTCGATGCCGCGCACCAGCTCGGCGAGCCGAGGACGGTTGTCGCTGTGCACGCAGTAGCGGATGCCGCGCTGCTCGGTGCACGCCGTGGGCGACTCGGCGTCGGCTACGAACACCACCGGCTGGCGGACCAGCGAGGCGGCGACCAGTACCGCCGGAACCGCCAGGTACACCGCGGCGTCGACGAGCGAGCGCCACTGCTGAACCCGCGCAACGACCCGACCCGCGAGCGCGACGGCGGCAATGGTGACGACGACGAACAACGCGATGCGGAAAGCCAGCAGCGGCAACGACTCCCGCTGCCCCAGCTCCGGCTCGAGGTAGAGCACCGGCGCCACGGTCGCGAGCCGCTCGCCATCCGCGCTGCCCGCGACGAGCAACGCGTAGCACCCCACCGCGACGAGCGGCACCGTCGCCGCCGACGGGACGACGGCGCCCAGCGCGTACCCGAGCGCCACGGCCGCGACCATGGCCAGCACGCCGGACAGCATCGCCAGCGGGTCGGGCGTGCCGAGCCCGCCCGCGACCACCGTCGCCACCACCAGCGGGGCCAGCGCGACGAGGTACGCGCAGACGAACCAGCAGGTCAACGTGGTGAGGTGCCGGACGACGGCGGGCGTGCCCAGCCGGGGCGCGCCCGGCCGCACCCAGATCCGGTCCTTCGCGTGCAGGACCACCGCGTACCAGCAGGCCGAGGTGGCGGCGATCATTCCCGCCCAGGTGAACTGCTGGTGGAACTGCGCGGAGGTCTGCACCCACACCGGATACGGCCAGCCCAGCATCGGCCCGGTCATCACCAGCACCACGACGACGATCGCGACGGCGGGCACCACCACCGACGCGGGGCCCAGCGGCCACCACGCACGCCTCATTCGGCACTCGCCTCGAGCAGCCGCTCGTACCCCGCCTCGATGGGCGACCGGCGCGCCCGCGAGCCGTCGGGCGCCTCGAGCTCGGTGACCGTGCCGGCGAAGACGAGCCGCCCGCCGGCGAGGACGCCGACCCGCTCACACATGTGGGACACGTCCTCCAGCAGGTGCGTCGACACGATCACCGGGTGGGTGCGGCCGATCTCGACGATCAGGTCCCGCACCCGCCACCGCTGGCCCGCGTCGAGCCCCACGGTCGGCTCGTCGAGCACCAGCACGTCCGGCTCGTGCGCCAGCCCGGCGGCGATGCCGGCACGCTGGCGCTGCCCACCCGACAACGTCTTCACCCGGTCCTCGGCCTTGTCGGTGAGGTCGACGGCCGCCAGGGCGCGCCGGGCCGCCGCGTCCCGGTCGGCGCGTGCCACGCCGTTGACCCAGGCCGTGTAGGAGATCGCGTCGAAGAGCCGCATCCCACCCGCCATGGAGAACCGCTGCGGCACGAACCCGAACCGGACGTCCTCACCACCGCGCACCGCGATCGAGCCGGCCTTGGGCCGCAACAGCCCGACCAGCACGGAAAGGAGCGTGGTCTTCCCGGCCCCGTTCGGTCCGAGCAGCCCGGTCACCCCGGGCCGCACGTCCCAGTCGACTCCCCGCAACACCTGCCGCCGCCCGTACCCGGCGACGACTCCCTGGATCTGGATGCTCAGCACAGCACGACTCGACCGGACTCCACTTCGCTGCCGCTCGCTCCGGTCGCGGTGGACGTGTACGTGTAGTGCTCGCCCCGGCCGTCGCACCCGCCGGACGCGGTGAGGTTGCCGTTCTGCACGTACTGCTGGCCCTTGACGGCCTTCTCCGCGTCCGGCCAGAAGTCGACGGCCTTGTACACCCGCACCCAGAAGTACGTGACGGTGTCCGAACACCCCTGCCGCGAGCCGGTGCCCCGCAGCGTCGAGCCACTGGTGGAGGGCTTGCTCGCGTGCAACCCGCAGCCGGTCGCGGCCTCGCCCGTGCCGGCCCACGCGGGCGACGCGAGCGCCGCGCTCCCCACGGCCAGGGCCGCGACCGTCAGCAGCCCCAGCGCGTATTTCCGAATCCCCATGTCAATTCCCCTCGAATTCGAAACGGTGGAGAATCCACCGACGAATACGCTACTCAGGAACGACTGAGGCCGGCAAACAATGCATGCCCTTCCCACTCGATCGAGGGATTTCGACAATAGGGAATCACTTACGGCGACTGGCGCACCAGAGCGATCGAGTCCGCCGGGTTCGACGCGGACAGCGGCGAGACCGTCGACACCGCCGCGCAGAACGCGACCATCGCCGAGCTGACCTCGCGGATCACGTGTTCGGCCTCGCGCCACGCCGGCTGGAACGTGTGCCCGCACTCGATGCAGAAGCCGTAGACCTTGCCCTGCCCCGGACTGGCGGCGTGCCGGCTGAACGCGTAGTCGTCGCTGGCGCCGGAGGTGGGGTACAGCCCGTAGGCCTGCTCGACGGCGTAGTCGTCGCCGCGCACCGCGCGGACGGCCTCCTTCATCCGCGTCGACAGGGCCGTGATCACGTCGAGGTCGGCCTGCGTGATGAACTCGCGGTAGGCGTTGTCATCCGGCCTGCCGCGCACCTGGTCGAACGCCGTGGCGAGGAAGTTCTGCGCCGGCTGCGTCGTCTGGTTCTGGTCGCTGCCCCAGCTGTGCAGGATCACCGGCACCGCGCTGTGCACGTCGATGTGCCACCGGATCAGCGGGAAGGAGTCCAGCAGCCACACGATGTCGCGGGTCTCGGGCTCGGATGCGGGCGCCGGCCCGCGGTAGACGTCGCGGTCGCACGGGTTCGTGGAGGTCCGCACGCCGGAGTCGGCCGCGAACTTCGCGACGTGGTCCCACAGGAAGTCGAAGTTGCGGTTGAGGTCGACGCCGACGCAGCTGCCGCCGTTCTGATGCGGGCGTCTGTTCTTGCGCCACATCGGGTCCGCGGTCTGACTGTGCCGGCGCCCGTCGGGGTTGACGCAGGCGACGACGAACAGGTTGACACCACTGACGATCCGGCCGACGTCGGCCGCCGAGAACTGCTGGCCGCCGTAGGCGAGGCCGGTACCGCGCTGGTGCGCCTCCAGCAGGTCCGCGGCGAGCGACACCAGCGCGTCCGGTGGCACCCATTCGCGGGCGTGCACGCCACCCAGCAGCAGCACGCCGTCCACATCGGACGAGCCGGACGTGCCGATGCGCAGAACGTGAACCGGCCTGCCCTCGTGCGTGAGATTGGGACAGGTGATCAGCTCGGCGGCTCCCGGGTAGGCGACCGCCAAGCTCTGCAGCGCGGCGGAGATCTCGTCGACATTGAGGTAGGTCATCGGACTACTCCTTGATTCCCAGGCCGCGTGGGATGTCTCCCCTGGCCGCGAACCGGTTGCCCGCGCCGACCTCGGCCTGCCGCGCAAGGCCCGCCTCGGTCTCGTTCTCCAGCACCTCGACCGAGACCCGGTTCGCGGCTCGGGTTCCGCGCGCGGTCGCCAGCTGTGACTCCGGCAGATGGACGTCGATGGTGAAGCCGTCGGCCGACTTCTTGGCCACCGGTCGGCAGCCGACGTCGGGGTCCAGCTCGTCGAGGTAGGTCCGCAGGTCGGCCAGGGCCGCGGCCTCCAGTCGCACTCGGAAGATCGGTTCGTCGGTCATTCGCATCCACCTGTCCCAAGGGCGGCGGGACACCTCGCCGATGCCCCGCCGCCGTAGCGAGTTACTTGTAGGAACCCGGCACGAGCCGGACGCCGGGCACGCTCGCCCAGTCGGCCACGAACTGCGGCGCGCCACCATCCGTGACGTTCCAGGTGCCGTCGCCGTTGGAGAACGCCACCGGAATCGTGTCCCAGCCCGGCGTCTGCCGAACCAACGCGATGTCCGCGAGCCCGTTGCCGTTGAAGTCGCCCGCGACCAACCGCACACCGGGCTGGTGGGCCCAGTCGGCGATGAACTCCGGCGCGCCACCGTTCGTGACGTTCCAGGTGCCGTCGCCGTTGGAGAACGCCACCGGAATCGTGTCCCAGCCCGGCGTCTGCCGAACCAACGCGATGTCCGTGAGGCCGTTACCGTTGAAGTCACCGGCGACCAGCCGCACACCGGGCTGGTGTGCCCAGTCCGTCACGAACTGCGGCGCCGGGCCGTTCGTGAGCTTCCACGTGCCGTCGCCGTTGGAGAACGCGATCGGGATCGTGTCCCAGCCCGGCGTCTGCCGAACCAACGCGAAGTCGGTCAGGCCGTTACCGTTGAAGTCACCGGCGATCAGCCGAACGCCCGGCTGGTGGGCCCAGTCGGCGATGAACTCCGGCGCGCCACCGTTCGTGACGTTCCAGGTGCCGTCGCCGTTGGAGAACGCCACCGGAATCGTGTCCCAACCCGGCGTCTGCCGAACCAACGCGACATCCGTCAACCCGTTCCCATTGAAATCCCCCGCGACCAACCGCACACCGGGCTGGTGGGCCCATTCCGCCACGAACTCCGGCGCGCCACCATTCGTGACATTCCACGTGCCGTCACCGTTCGAGAACGCCACCGGAATCGTGTCCCAACCCGGCGTCTGCCGAACCAACGCGACATCCGTCAACCCGTTCCCATTGAAATCCCCCGCAACCAGGCGCACACCCGGCTGATGCGCCCAATCCGCCACGAACTCCGGCGCCCCACCATTCGTGACATTCCACGAGCCATCGCCGTTCGAGAACGCCACCGGAATCGTGTCCCAACCCGGCGTCTGCCGAACCAGCGCGATGGAGTTGGCCGTCTGGTTCCCCAGCGTCGACTCCGCGAGCTGGACGGCTCGCTGGGCGTTCACCCGGCCGAAGCCGTAGTCGTTGTTGTGGCCGTTCGCGTCGTAGGCGACCCCGCCGATCTTGTCGGCCGACTCGCGCATGATCTGGCGCAGCTCGTCGCGGGTGAGCGACGGGTGCACCGACAGGGCGAGCGCGGCGCAGCCGGCGGCTGCGGGCGCGGCGAAGCTCGTGCCGGTGCTGGTGCCGTAGCCGCCGTTGCCGGTCGTGCTGACCACGTCGACGCCCGGCGCGATCAGCTCGACCTCGGGACCGCGGGCCGCGTTGTGCTCGAGGTCCCGCCGGGTCGACCGGACGACCGCGATCACGTCGGGGTGCGACACGACCTCGTCCTTCAGCACGTCGACGTTGTTCCCGTTGCTGGCGGCCCAGAAGATCGCGACGCCACGGCCACCGCGAGTCTGCGTCCCGGCGAACTGCAACGCCAGGTCCAGCGTCACCGTGAGATCCCAGTCGGCCCCGTTGGGCCCGAGGCTCGACACGATGATGTCGGAGTGGTTCGCCGCGTACGACACGGCCTTGGCCAACGTCGTCTGGTCGCCCACCTGGTCGTTGAGGCACGCCACCAGCAGCAGCCCGCACTCCGGCGCCGCGCCGCAGCCGCCGGCGCCGTTGTTCTGCCGGGCGCCGACCATCCCCGCGCAGAAGGTGCCGTGGTCGCCGCTCGGCATCCCGTTGGTGCCCTGCACGAACGACGGCGGGGCACCGCCGGTCGACTTGTAGAAGCCCGACTCGGCGAGGACACCCGCCTGGAGGTCCTCGTGGCCGGGGGTGAACCCGTTGTCGATCACCGCGACGCGGATGTCCGCGCCCCTGGTCCGGTCCCAAGCGGCCTCGGCATGAACGTCCGCGCCGGCCGTGCCGCCGTTCTGACCGGTGTTCGACCACTGCCACTGCTCGCCGTAGCGGGGGTCCGAGGGCGTGAACCGCCCCGGCACGTGCTCGACGAGACTGGGCTCGGCGAGGGTGAACCGTGGGTCCTCGCTCAGTGCCACGGAGGCCTCGAGCGAGTCGGCGTGGGTGGTCGTGTCCACCTCGTACAGGTTGGGCGCGAAGTCCAGTCTGGTCAGCAGCCGCAACCCGTGTTCGGCCAGCGCCGCCTCGGCGTCCGCCTCGGGCAGGTCCGCCCGCAGCTGCACGTTGAGCCGTTTCGTCACGATGCCGAACCGGCCGTTCGGCTTGCGCACCAGCTTGCCGGCGGTGTCGGCGTCGGTGACCGCCTCCGGCTCGTCCATCGCCCGGACCGCCGTCTGTGTCGGCGCGACGAAGACCCAGCGCGCGTTGCGGAAGGCGTCCGCGGTCTCCGGGTTCATGCCCGCGCTGTCGGTGGCGGCCTCGGCGCCGAACGCGGAGGCGGCCGCGGCCGGCTGGCCGCGGTCGTTCGCGGTGACCTGGACCGCGACGACATCGTCGATCTCGTCGACCGTCTTGCGTACACCACGGACGACGTATTCTCGGATCATGAGCGATCCCTTCCTCGACACCGCCCTCATTCGGCGGCGGCTACATATGTGTCATCGGGAAGAGTTCTGAGGTCGTGTCGGAAATACGAGTGGGTCGATATTTCCGACAATCACGAATAGTTGGTCGGCCAGGTTCGGCGGAGTAGCATCCCGCCGTGACGTCTGGCGAGCGGGGCCTCGAAGGCCGGTGGCGCCGGACGACGGAGCCGGACGTGTCGCGGCTGGTGGCGGACGCCAGGTTCGGCCACGACCCGCTGATGTTCCCGGGCGAGATCGAGTTCGCCGGGGCTCGCTACGCCGCGCGCAAGGCGCCTGGTCAGGGCTTCATCGTCTGGGACGCCGGCTCGTTCACGTTGGCCGGTGACATCTTGACGATGACGTTGGCGAATGACGCCAGCGCCTCCTATTCGGTGGAAGTCGACCGGGACGAGCTCACCATCACCGGCGAAAGCGGATATCCGATCACGTATCACAGGATCGGCTAGCGACCTCTTCTCACTGTGGCCACGCGGTGGCCGCACGGGCGTCACGCCAAGGAGGTCGAAGTGTCGAGTACCCAATATTCGGTTCCCCTCGCCGAACCGATCACGGACGCCGGGGATCAGCTCGCCGATGAGGCGGCCAGGGCGGTCATGCCCGTCGACCTGCCGGATGGCTGCTACCGGCTGACGGTGCGACCGGCGCTGGGCTTCGCGACCTACCGGGGCACGCTGCGGGTGGACCGAAGCGACGGCCGGCTCGTCGTCAGCGGCGACCTGTACCGGTTCCCGATCGGTGCCGACGAGGACGAGACGGACGGGATGGTCGGCCGGGCTCTCGCCGACACGACGCCCGGCCCGGGCCTGCTGCGGCGGTTCGGCATCCCGATCCACCCGAGGCACCGGTACCACTCCTACCTGAAGGCCACGTCGGTCCTGCTGGTGGCGGGCCACGAGGGCCACACCACGGCCGCGGTGACGGTCGAGCAGTACGACTACACGCAGCCGCCCGCCGGCACGTTCAACGGGACGTTCCCCGCCGCGCCGGGCAGCCGCACCGCGGTGCTGCGGTTCCGGCAGAAGGCGGCGCCGTCCGCGCAGTGGCCCGGCAACTACTACGAGGGCCAGTGGGTGCGGGGCGGGATCGTCAAGGGCACCATCACGCTCGGCTGGGTGGCGCCGGCGCTGCGCCGGTGCACGATCGAGGTCGACACGCTGGTCGACGCCGTGTCGCCGCAGCCGGTCCCCGCGCCCGGCACATCCGGCTCCTTCGGCTCGGAGAGCTTCAAGACGATGATGGCCTCGGCGGGCTGGGCGGCCACGGTCGTCTACGACCAGACCGCGGTGCCGGTGCCGGCCACGGTCCCGGACCACAAGGCGTGCTGGGACGACGCCGACCTGCACGCGCTCATGCAGTCGATCAGGAGGACCGGCGCCGACCTCGATGCCGATTGGCGTATGCACGTGCTGGTCGTGCCCGGGGCGATGGGCTGCGCCCGCGGCAAGATGTACGACCAGATCACCGTGCCGCGGGAGGGCGTGGTCAGCTACTCCGACGACGGCTATCCGAGCGGCGACTCGGCCAACTTCGGTGTCGCGGCGGACCAGCGGCAGCGAGACGTGCCGCGCGCGTTCCTGCGCAGCGCGTCGCACGAGGTGGTGCACGGTTTCAACCAGATCCACCAGGAGCAGGAGGTCGGCGCGGACAACTCGATCATGACCACCACGCCCAGCGTGGCGGACGTGCTCGGCACCGCGACCTCGGGTGACCCGGGCGTGTTCCCGGACGACATCCGGCTGTCGGTGAACGCGAACGTCCGGCGCCACCTGTCCCACTTCCCCGACCCTGTCGTTCGGCCCGGCGGGCACACGTTCGCGTCGTGGGCGTTCACGCCGGTGCCCTCCGCCGACCGGTTCGAGGTCGGACCCGAGCTCCTCGCGCTCGAGGTGGCGGCGGCCGACGACCGCGTCGAGCTGGGCGAGCCGGTGCGGCTGAGCTGGGAGCTCAGGAACAGCGGGGACGCCGACGCGGCCGTGCCGAGCGAGGTGACCACCGAGTCGACCTACGCGAAGATCACCGTGATCGACCCGGCCGGGCGACGCCGAGAGGTGGCGCCGCTCGTGATCTCGTGCGAGCGCACGCGCATCGCGCCGCTCGCGGCGGGCGCGTCACTGCGCGGCGAGAGCCGGGTCTTCTGGTCCACCAACGGCTTCGCGTTCGAGCGTCCGGGCCGGTACACGGTCGAGGTCCGGGTCGACTGGACGACCGGCGGCGCGCCGATGACGGTGCGCGGCGAGACGGCGGTGTATGTGAACTACCCGATCTCGGACACCGACAACGACGCGGCGGCCACCCTGCTGCACCCGGAGGTGGGCATGTGGGTGGCGCTGGGCGGTGGCGCGTACCACCTGGAGGAGGCGGCGACCCGGCTGCGCGGCATGGCCGGCGGTGCCTCCAGTGCCTCCAGTGCCTCCGACGGCGGCGGCCCGCAGGTCAGGGCACTCCGTGGCTACGAGGGAATCCTGCCAACGCGCTAGCCGATCCGTTGCGCGTCGGCCGGAGTACGCCAACCGCTGGTCACCCGATCGAGTGATAGCTTCTACCCTCAGTTTGAGGAGGGGGCTGTCGGTGGCGGTCGTGTCGGAGTCGGCGGCGGACGTCGTTCCACCACCCGCGAAGCCGCGCCGGAGCTGGCTGTACGCGGCGGCCGGGCTGGGTGTGCTGTTCCTGCTCGGCGTGCGGGCGGCGTGGTTCTTCACCATCGACGACGCGTTCATCACCTTCCGGTACTCTGCCAACCTGGCCGCCGGACACGGACCAGTCTGGAACGTCGGCGAGGACCCGGTCGAGGGCTTCACCAACTTCCTCTGGATGCTCTGGCACACGCCGTTCGCCTGGCTGGGGCTGGACCTGCCGACAGTCGCGAAGCTGACCTCGTTCGCCGCCGGTGCGGCCATCCTGGTCATGCTCGTCCGGTACTGCCACCGCCGCCATGGTCTCGTCGCCGCGTTGGTCGCCGGTGGCGCGTTCGTCCTGTTCCTGCCCACCTACTTCCACATCACCAGCGGCCTGGAGACCGTCGCGTTCGCCGCGCTCGTGCTGCGCGCGGTCATCGTCGGGCTGCGGGCGATGGACGGCCGGCCGGTGCGCGTGTGGGAGCCGCCGCTGCTCCTGGTGCTCGCCGGCATGCTGCGGCCCGACGGCGTGCTCGCCGTCCTGCCGGCGTTCGCCGCGTGGCTGTGGCCGGCCCGCCGGGACCGGCGCGCGTGGCTGTGGTCGGCCGGTGCGGCCGCGGGCGGGCTCGCGTACTTCGCCTGGCGCTGGTCGTACTACGGCCACCTGTTCCCGAACACCTTCTACGTCAAGTTCGGCAACGTCCACGCCGGACAGCTCTGGCTTCAGACCACGGCCGTCCTGTTCGCCCCGCTGCTCGTATTGACCGCGTTCCTGTTGGTACGCAAGCAAACCCGGTGGGCGGGCGTGCTGCTGTGCACCACCGTCGCCACCACCTACCTCACCTACGTGGTCTCCGGCCCGACGATGGACTACGTCCACCGGTTCGCCTTCCACGCCTTCCCGGTGCTGTGTCTGGGCGCCGGGCTCGCCGCCGCCTCGCTGTCGTGGCGCTCGGCCGGCGCCGCCGCGGGCGCGGTCGCCGTCGGCTGGGTCGCGGTGGGCGGCGTGCAGTCACCCGACATGCCCATCATCGCCAACTACGGCCCCGACCTCGCTCGCGCGCACGTCCCCATCGGCCTGGGACTCGCCCGCGCGGACGTGCCCGCCGGCCAGCGCACGCTCGCCGTCCACGACGCCGGCGCAACCCCGTACTACAGCGGCTGGACGACGATCGACTACATAGGACTCAACGACGAGCCCATCGCCCACGGCACCGACCCCACCGCCCGCGTCCTCGAGGCCCGCCCGACCGTCATCGTCATCCGCAGCCTCAACGGCCACCGCCCCGGCAACGCCTACGGCACCAGCATCACCAAGATCACCGACGGCTACGAGCTGGTCGCCACGACCCGCATGCGCGCCGAGTACTACCTGCACGTCTTCGTGCTCCCCGAGTGGGCCGACGAGGTCCGCGGCCCGGTCCGCGCCGCCGTCGACCAGGCCCAGCGCACCCACGACCCCGGCCGCTACGACCTCACCCTCGACCGCTGGCTGGACCGCCTCCGCCACGAACTCCCCTGATGAGCCCCGTCAGCGACACGGCGGCTGGTACGGCAGGTCCTGGAAGTGCTCCCGCCACTGAGCCGCGGATATCCTCGGGTGCGCGATGGTGCAGATCCGCTTCGCCACGTCCTCGACGTCCAGGTACCGGCGCTGCACCACGTTCTCCTCGGTTGCGGCGAACAGCTGGCGGCCGTCCGGGGTCATGGCCAGCGACTGGACCAGGTGCCCGAAGTCGAACGCGGTGACGTCCGCCGGCTCGCGCGGATCGCTGACGTCCCACAGCCGGACGGTTCGGTCGCCGTCGAGACCGGCGAGCAGGCGGCTGTCCGCGGAGTAGACGGGCGGCAGGCCGACGCTCTGGGGTCCGCCGTCGACCGGGATGCGCGGCCGGAAGGTGGCGAGGACGTCGGGGCGCCGCGGCTCGCCCATGCCCCACAGCTGGATCTCCCTGGTTTCGTTGAGATATACGGACAGCGTGCGCCCGTCGGGGGCGAACGCGGCGACCGCGCCCCAGGAGGGGGTTGGACCTGTCGCGATCTTGCGGGAGGTGACGCTCGCGCCGAGATCCCAGACCTGGGTGTACCTGTACTGCGTGACCGCCAGCAGCGTGCCGCTCGGATCGAAGGCCACGGCGTCGACCGAGTAGGGCGCGAGTTCGTCGGCCACCTTCGGGTGGTACGGGTCGGCGAGGTCGTAGGCCATGGTGGTGCGGTTCGCGTGGGCGATGACGATGGTCGTGTCCGTCGGGTTGAAGGCGATCGACACGTTGTTGTTGGTCTCGGGCAGGTTCGCGGCGCGGACCGGCCGGGTGGGTGCCGAGATGTCCCAGACCTGCGTGGGCCCGTCGCCGTCGAGCACCAGCGTGCGATCGTCGGGACTGATCGACAGTGACCGGGGCAGGTAGGGCAGGTCGAGGGTGGCCAGGTGCCGGGACCGCTCACCGTCCACACGCCACAGTCGCACCGTGCGGTCGCGGCCGCCGGTCGCGAGCAGGTCGCCGCGGTGGTTGAGTCGCACGGTGATCACGGAGTCCGGGTGCGAGACGAGCACCGAGCTGAGGTCCCAGATCCGGACCGACCCGTTGGCGGCTGTGAACAGCGTGTCGCCCCGCGGACCGAACGCCGCCGACGAGCCGCCGTCGAGCTCCCCGGCGGTCAGCGGAACCGGACGCCGCAGATCCGCGACGCTCCACAGGCTGACCGAGCCGTTGATGTCGCCGACCGCGAGCAGGCCGGTGCCCTCGCTGAACGACAGGGACAGGACGTCTCCCCGGTTCGTGAACGACGCGATCCGTCGCTGTCCCCGCGCCGCGACGTCCCAGAGCTGGACGGAACCGTCTTCGCCCGCCACGGCAAGGGTGCGGCCGTCGGGTGTGAACGCGGCGGTGTCGCCGGACAGCGCGGCGGACCGGCGCGGCCGCGCCTCCGTGACATCCCACAGGTGCACGGAGTTCGTCGAGTTCGCGACGGCGAGCCGGTCACCATCCGGGCTGAACGCCACGGAGGAGGCGTAGTAGTCGCCCGCGGTGTGCACCGCGGGCAGGAGCCGCGCCCGCAACCGCGGTCGCCGCGGATCCGTGAGGTCCCACAGGCGGGCCGTCCCGTCGTGGTCGACCGTGGCCGCGGACCGTCCGTCCCCGCTGTAGCCGACCGCCGAAGCGGTCCGGTACTCCCTCAGCTCGGTGCCGTCCAAGCCGAACGATCCCAGCTGCCGCGGGCGGTGCGGCTCCCGCAGATCCCAGATCTCGTAGGTGCTCTGCGTCGTCCTGATCAACAGGTGTCGGTTCGGCCCGAACGCCGCGATCTCACCGTGGGGCAGCACGTCCGGCAACCGCCTGGGCCGGTACTGGTCCGAGACGTCCCAGACCGCGGTCTCGCGGTATCCCGGGACGACGAGGAGTCTCCCGTCCGGGCTGAGCACCGAGTCGACGAACGTCTCGCCGCCGTCGATGCGGGTCGCGTATGGGGTGTCGAGGGTGTTGAGCAGGGCGTCGCGGGCGCGCGGGGTCGGGTCGGCGCGGTAGGCGGCCAGGGTGAGCTGCAGGGACAGCGCCGGGTTCGTGTCGCGGAGGAGGTCGGCGTCGCTGAGCACGCTGCCGACGATCGCCGCGTTGCGTTGTGCGGTAGCGGAGTCCTGCGCGCGCACGGCCGACACCAGCGACACGGACGCGACGACGAGCAGGATCGCCAGCAGCGCCACGAGTTGGCGGGTGCGGCGGACCCGGCGGCGCGCGGTCGTCTGTTCCTGGGTGCGGGCGGCGAGGCTGGCGGTGCGGAACTCGCGCTCGCGGTCGGTCAACGCGGTGGCGTCGAGGTTCTCGGCCTGGGTGAGCCGGACCCCGCGCAGCAGCGAGCCGCGGTCGCGGTCGTGTGCCTCCCACAAGTGGGTGGCCTCGGTGAGTTGGCGGTGCACCCGCAGGCCGTCGCGGTCGTCGTCGAGCCAGCGACGCAGCCGTGGCCAGTGCCGGATCAGTGCCTCGTGGGTGATGTCGATGCCGGCGTCGCCGACCGTGATCAGCCGAGCGCCGGCGAGCCGCTCGAGCACCTCCGCGGTGGCCGGCGAGTCGTCCAGCTCGTCGCGGCGGACGCGTCGTTTGGTGTCGTCTGTGCCCTCGCCGAGTGCGGTCAGCCGAAGGAACAGTTGGTGCGCCACGGTTTTCCGGTCGTCGTCGAGTCCGGTGTAGACGGCATCGGCGGTACGGGCCAGCGCATGATGGATGCCACCGGCCGCCTCGTAGGCGCCGAGGCCGAGCACGGTGCCGCGGCGACGACGCCAGGTCTCCCGCAACGCGTGCGACACCAGGGGCAGCGCACCCGGCTGCCCGGTGGCGTCGGCCACCAACCGGGAAACCAGCGCGGTCTCCACCCGACAGCCCACCGCCTCGGCCGGACCGGTGATCGCCTCCCGCAGCTCGTCGGCCGTCATCGCACCGACCAACACCTGCCCGTCCCGCAACGCCTCCACCAGCTCCGGGTACTCGCCGCAGTGGCCGTAGAAGTCCGCGCGCACCCCCAACACCACGCGGACCCGGCTGTCCGGCTCGGTCGCCGCCGTGGTCAGCGCGGCAACGAACGCCGCCCGCTCACCGGCGTCCTCGCACACCGTGAACAGCTCCTCGAACTGGTCCACCACGAGCAGGAAGTCCTGGTCGTCCGGCCGGTTCGCCACCGCCTGCCGCAGGCACAGATGCAGACCACGCGGATCCCCCAGCTCGACCACAAGCTGCGCCGGCGACGCCCCCACCAACCCGGCCAGTCGCCCCGCGCACTCCTCGATCGGATGCGGTCCAGGCGTGATCACCACCGCCCGGCCGCGTGCCTGGTCCGGCACCAGGCGAGGGACCAGCCCCGCCATCAGCACCGACGACTTCCCGGAACCCGACGGCCCGAACACCGCCACCATCCGGCGGTCGCGGACCCGCGCGACCACCTCGTCGACCAACCGGTCCCGCCCGAAGAACCGCGCCGCGTCGTCGCGCTGGAACGCCGCCAACCCCGCGTACGGCGCGTCAGCCTCGTCGGGACAGTCCTCCGCTGTCTCGGCCAGGTCGGCGGCGCACTCCCGCCAGCGCGACTCCCACTCCGCGACGTCGCCCTCACAAGCGCGCACGAACGCCACCGTCACGGCGAGCGTCGGCAGCCGCCGCCCGCTCGCCGCCTCGGCCAACGCCGATGTCGAGAAGTGCGCGCGAGAGCTCAACTCCCGGTACGTCGGCCGCCCGGCGCGCTCCCGCAGCCAGCGAAGCTCCCGCGCGAACTCCACGACCAACCCGCGATCCTGCTCCAACGACCGTTCCTGACGCGGCACCTCAGCCCTCCCCCGCGAACCACCCTCGCCATCACGGTTCCAGCATTCGTCATTTCCCACCAGCAGTACGTTGTCCGGAAATCCACACCCCGAACCTGGACAACGCGCGTCGCTACCTCGCCCTGCTCCCCGGCATGATGCGATGATCGCCGGAGAAGACGCTCGAATCGTGGCTCGCCACCTCGAGGCAAGGCCCGGTCTCACACCTGAGCGGTTCGGCACCACGAGCGGCCAACCTGGCCGTGCGGTTCGCTCGAGCTGTGCATTCTCGCCGCGCTCGGGTACACGGGCTTCCAACGCCGCCGCGGCCACCGGCCTCGTCCTCACCGGCCAACCGGTTCTCGGCTTGATCCTGGCGGCGACCGTGCTCGTCAACGTCGCGCTGATGTTCGCGTGGGACCAACGCGCGACCGCGTGACCGCCCAGGTCACAGGGTTTGGTCGCCGTGGGCCGGCTGGGTGAGAGGTAGTGTGCGGCGTGGACGTCCTTCGCAGGAATCATGTGACTGTGACCGGCAGAGCCGGCGGGTCGGTGGTGATGCTGGCACACGGGTTCGGGTGCGACCAGAACATGTGGCGGCTGGTGGTGCCGACGCTGGCGCCCGACTTCACCGTCGTGCTGTTCGATCACGTGGGCGCCGGGCAGTCGGATCTGGCGGCCTGGAACGCGCAGCGGTACGCCGGCATGGACGGCTATGCCGAGGACGTGCTGGAGATCTGCCACGCGCTGGACTTGGGGCCGGTCGTCTTCGTGGGGCACTCGGTGAGCGCGATGATGGGGGTGCTGGCCGCCGCGCGAGAGCCCGAGCTGTTCGCCGGCTTGGTGTTGCTGGCTCCGTCACCGTGCTTCATCGACGACCCGGCGGCCGGGTACCGGGGCGGGTTCACCGCGGCTGACATCGACGAGCTGCTCGAGTCGCTCGACGCGAACTACCTCGGCTGGTCGGGCGCGATGGCGCCGGTCATCATGGGCAACCCCGACCGCCCGGAGCTCACCGAGGAGCTGACCAACAGCTTCTGCCGGACCGACCCGACCATCGCCCGGTCCTTCGCTCGCGTGACGTTCCTGTCCGACAACCGCGCCGACCTGCCCGCGGTGGCCGTACCCACGCTGATCGCCCAGTGTGCCCAGGACGCGATCGCGCCACGGGAGGTGGGCGACTTCATGAACGCGCAGATGCCCGGCAGCAAGCTGGTCACCCTGGACGCCACCGGCCACTGCCCACAGCTCAGCGCCCCCGAGGCGACCGCGGCCACGATCGCACAGTTCGCCGCGCAGGCTTCGTGATGAGCGCGGGCCCCGGCGGCCGCGACCAGAAGGCGCTGCTGGAGGAAGCCACCGAGGACCTCTACGAGAACGCGCCCTGCGGCTACCTGTCCACCCTCCCCGACGGCCAGATCCTCAAGATCAACGCCACGTTGCTGGGCTGGCTCGGGTATGAACGCGACGACCTCGTCGGTCGCCGGCTCTTCTCGGACCTGCTGACCGTCGGCGGCCGGATCTACCACGAAACCCACTTCGCCCCGCTGCTGCGCATGCAGGGCGAGATCAGCGGCATCGCGCTGGAACTGCGCACCGCCGACGGTGACCAGCTGCCCGTCCTGGTGACCTCGAAGGTGAGAACGGGGCCCGACGGGCAGCCGCAACTCGTCCGCACCACCATCTTCGACGCCCGAGAACGCCGCGCCTACGAAACCGAGCTGCTGCGTGCCCGCCAGGAGGCCGAACGGGAGCGGGAACGCCTCCGGCGCATCAACAACACCCTGCAGACGACACTTCTGCCGCCGACTCTGCCGCACGTGCCCGGACTGGAAGTCGCCGCGCACTACCACATCGCCTCCCTCGACGAGGTCGGCGGCGACTTCTACGACCTCTTCCCACTCGCCGACGGAACATGGGGGCTGTTCCTGGGCGACGTCTGTGGCAAGGGCGCCTCCGCCGCGGTGGTCACCTCCCTGGCGCGCTACACCCTGCGCGCCGCGGCAGTCCACGCCGCCGATCCGGCCGACGTCCTGAGGCACCTCAACGCCGCGCTGCGCGACCAGCACCGCGGCCGTAGCCCCACCTTCTGCACCGTCATCCTCGGGTTGCTCACCACTGATGACCACGGCGGGTTCCGCATCATCCTCGCCAGCGGCGGACACCCACCGGCGTTGCTGTTACGCGCCGACGGCACGGCCCGGTACCTGCCCACCCCCGGCGGTCAGCTCATCGGCGCCCTGCCGCACGCCAAGATCGCGACCACGACCATCGAACTGACACCCGGCGACACCCTGCTGCTCTACACCGACGGCATCACCGAAGCCCGAACCACCGGCAGCGACCGCTACGGCGACCAAGCCCTCCTCGACCTCGCCCGAACCATCGCTCCCGCGACCGCGACCAACACCGTCGCAGCCATCCGCGACCTGCTCGACTACCTCAGCGACGGCGTCGAGGACGACACGGCCGTACTCGCGATCCACGCACCGATTCCGGGCGCCAACCGCTAGACGTTGGTGCTCGTCGAGCCGGGCTGCCCGACGCGGACATGCCCAAACCTTCCTCGGCCGGGTGCGAGCGTTTGGTGCGGCAAGTCCGAGGTAGACGTTCGCATGTTTCTACTTCGACCGCCTGGCGTGTACCGACCGCAGGGCGACACCCGGTTGCTGGCAGACGCTGTGAGGTTCGCCGGGGTGCGCCCGGGCGGCACGGTACTCGACATCGGCTGTGGCACCGGTGCGCTGTCGGTGCTCGCCGCCGCGGTGTCACCGCGTTCGGTGACGGCGGTGGACGTATCCAGACGGGCCGTCTGGGCCGCGCGGTTCAACACGGCCGTCCGCGGACAGCGCGTCACCGTGCTGCACGGCGACGCGCTGTCCCTCGATGGCACCTTCGACCTCGTGCTGGCGAATCCGCCGTACGTGCCGGGCGTGGACGCAGTGCCGACGCGGGGTCGGACGCGTGCCTGGGACGCGGGCACCGACGGCCGGGCCGTGCTCGACCGGCTCTGCGCGATGGCGCCGCAGCTACTGGCGCCCGGCGGCGTGCTGCTGACCGTCCACTCGGCGCTGTGCGGTGTGGACAGAACGCTGCGCCAGCTGCGGGGCGGCGGGCTCAAGGCGGCCGTGGTGGCGCGAGCGAACGAGCCGTTCGGCCCGGTGATGCGCGGCCGGGCGGCGTTGCTGCGCGAGCGGGGCGTGCTCGGCCGTGGGCAGCGCAGCGAGGAACTGGTGGTGGTGCGCGGTGACCGGCCCCTCTGACGCCCGCCGGGTGCGGGTGATCCCGGGCGGTCCGGTGCTCGTCGAGGGGCCGGTGGAGCTCACCGGCGCCGACGGGAGCACGGTGACCGCCGACCGGTTCGTGGTCGCGGTGTGCACATGCCGGCGCAGCAAGCGTTACCCGTTGTGCGACACGAGCCACCGGCGGCGGGTGCGCCGGGAGCGCGATCAGGACGGCCCGGGATGAGGTGGCAGCTCCCGCAGCAGGGATGAGCGGCCCGCCTGCCAGGCGGCGAGCGCGTGCGTGCCGAAGTGGTCCTCGAGCAGCTCGGTGGCCTGGATGCCGAACACCACGTCGGCGGCGAGCTCTGGTTCCCGGGCGAGCAGGTCGGCGATGACGTCGTGGCGCAGCACCTGTTCGTGTACGGCGTCCGCCTCGATGTGCTCGGTGAAGAAGTGGGTCGTGGCCGCGCTGCCGCCGAGACGGCGCAGGGCCGCGTCGATGCGTGTCGCGCTCGGCGCGGTGGTGATCTCCGCCGCGGCGAAGTGGCCGACCATGGCGCCGCGCAGCGCGCGGTGCAGACCGAACATCGACATCATGTTGACCACCGCGACGACCGGGGCCGGCACGTCGTCGAAGTAGTGCAGGTAGCCGTCGTGCAGACCGGCCGCGCGGAGCAGGCCGGCGAAGAGCACGGCGTGCACCCGCTCGCCGTGGCCGCCGCCGAACTCGTCGAACTCCACGGCCACGAGCGCGGCCTTGGCGGTGCCGCGCAGCCGCGGGATGACCCAGGCGTGCGGATCCGCCTCCTTGTGGTGGTAGACGGACCGGTGCGTGAAGTACTCGCGCAGCTGCCACCACTCGCCCTTGTCCCGCAGGAAATGCGACACTCCCTCGCCCGGTACCGGCTCGACCAGCAGGTCGTCGAGCGCGCCGGACACGTCGTCGCCGCCGGCCACGCCTTCGCGCAGGCCGGCCAGGAACACCCGTTCCAGCTCGCCGCGGAACGCCAGCAGCTCCGGCGACCACTCCCACTCGGCAGGCACGCCGCGGAAGCCGTGGTAGTGCAGCTCGTAGCAGGTGTGCAGGGCCACCGCGAGGTCCGCGCCGAAAGCGTCCACATCGGACGGCACGGCGGGCAGCGGCGTGCCGTGCCGCAGGCGGCCGACGACGGCCCCGGACAGCGGGCCGCGCGGTCTCGGCAGCTCGGTGGTGTCAGGCATCGATGTCTTCCCTCCGCAACGCGGCGTCCGCGAGCATCTTCACGATCTGGGTCGGCTCCCCCGCGGCGCGCTGGCGCTCGGCGCCGGTGACGTGCCGGTCCAGCAACTTCTCCACGACGGCGAGGTCGCCGGTCTCGGCGAGGGCGGGCCGGACGGTGTCCAGCAGGTCGGCGACCAGGTCGGTCGCCGGCACCCGCTGGGCCAGCAGCGGGTGCACGGCCGGGCCGGTGAGCCCGTAGCGGGACGCGGACCAGACGGCGGCCGCGGCCACCTGGTCGTCCAGCTCGGCCGGCGGGCATCCGCGGGCCAGATCGGCGAGCGCGGTGCGCACGAGCGCCCGGGACAGCGCCGCCTGCAGCAGCGCGCCGTCGACGTCGATCGCCACATCGGCCACCCGGAACTCCACGGTCGGCAGCCGCGCCGAGGGCCGGACCAGCCAGAACGACTGCGCCGCGTCCACCAGTACGCCGGCGGACACCAGCCGGGCGACACGCGCGCGGTGGTCGCGGGCCGACGCGAACCGAGGTGGCACACCGGAACCCGGGAACCGGGTCTGCGCCACCATCCGCCAGCTCGCGTACCCGGTGTCGACGCCGTCGTGCACGGGCGAGTTCGCCGAGAGCGCGAGCAGCGTCGGCAGCCAGGGCCGGACGTGGTTGACGACGCCGACGGCGGTGTCGGCGTCCGGGACCCCGACATGCACGTGACAACCGCAGGCCTGATAGTCGGCGACGACGGCCGCGAACCGGTCGCTGATCAGCGCGAACCGCTCACCCGTGCTCGTCGCCTGCTCCCCACCGAGCACCGGCATCCCGCTCGGCACGACGAGCAGGTCTCCCGCGGCGTCGGCGAGTCGGTGACGCGCGTGCAGCAGCTGGTCACCGAGCTCGTCGAGCGTGACGCAGCGGCCGGTCGCCGCCTCGACCTGGGTGGCGGCGAGCTCGGCGTGCAGTGCGGCGAAGACCACATCGGACACGAGGTCCATCGCGAGCGGCAGGTCGGTGTCGAGCACGTGCGCGTAGTAGCACGTGTGCTCCTTGG
>NZ_JBOHGA010000096.1:0-22696 GCF_050699915.1 Actinophytocola sp. | reverse complement strand
CCTCCGCGGCGGCCCGCAGCGCGGTGGCGGCCTCGTCCCGCTCGTCCGCCCGCAGCAGCGCCTCGCCGAGCCGCCACCGGCACAGTGCCTGCTCGTACACCGCGCCGAAGCCGAACGCGTCGACCGCCGCGCGCCACAGCTCCGGCGAGCTCTTCCCGTGCAGCCGGGACAACTCCGCCTCCGCCCGCACGAGCCACGCCTTGCCCTCCGGCCCCAGCGTGCCGGTCCTCGGCCGGCCGAAACGCGCGGTGTTGCGGGCGTGTTCGTACAGCCGCTCGCCCTGCTCGACCGCCTGCTGCCGCTCGCCGTCCTCCCGGCGGCGTACGGCCCGCTCGGCCAGCTCCGCGCACAGCGCCACCCCGAGCGCGCCGAGCCGGATGCCGACCATCATCCACTCGCCGCCGATCCGCTCGGCCCAGTCGAGTGCGTCGCGAACGTCGGCCACGCCCTCCTCGGGCCGGCCCTGCCAGAACGCGAGCTCCGCGGTCCCGGGACCCATCGCCGCGCCGATCTGGAAGTCCCTGTGCCACTCGGACTTCAGGTCCGCGGCGAGCCGGGCGGCCTCGGCGAGCTTGCCGCGGCTCACCATCACGTGGCTGCCGACGGCGGCGAGCCGGGCGGACACCGTGCTCGACACGCGCCGCCCCGGCGGCTCCGCGGCCGCCTCACTCTCGTCCCAGTCGCCGCGCGTGTACCGGGCGGTGACCTTCAGGGCGCGCAGCTCGAAGCCATAGGTCCCCCAGGTCAGTCCCATGCTCTTGGCGCGCGCCACGCCCTCGTCGATGATCCGTACGGACTCGTCGAGGTCGGCCTGCTCGTAGTAGTTCATGGCGAGGTAGTGGCGCGCGCGCAGCTCCACGGTCGGCGCGTCCGCGGTCGTCGCGAGGCGCTGGGCGTCGCGCAGCCGCTCCCGGCTCTGGTCGACCCGACCCTCGGCCTCGTCCAGCGCACCCAGCGTGATCAGCGCGTCGGCCTCCACGCCCGGCTCCCCGGCCGTCCGCGCGTCGCGCACCGCCAGCTCCGCGAACGTGCGCGCCTCGACCGGCTCGCGCATGCCGCGCAGGATCGACGCGTACACCGCGAGCACCCACGCCTTCTCACACGTCGCCGGCAGGTCCTCGACCAGCTCCCAGGCACGCACGATCGCCTGGCGCGCCTCGTCCTCCTTGCCCTCCACGACGAACAGCGCGGACGCGAGCCGCCGCCACGACATCCCCGCGATCTCCGGGTCGTCGGTGTCGTCGGCGAGCTTGGCCGCCTGCCGGGCGAACGCCACCGACCGCTCCGGCTCCCCCGCGCCGCCGGCCACATGGGACGCCTTGCGCAACAGCACGGCCTCGTCGACGCCTGGCGGCCGCTCTGCCTCGGACACCGCGTCCCACAGCTTGAGCGCGCGCTCCAGATGGTGCAGCGACTCGGTCGGCGCCCCGGACTGCTTGGCTTCGTCCCCCGCCTCGATCGACGCCGCGAGCGCCTGCGGGAGCTGGTGGCTCTCCATGCTGTGGTGGGCGAGCGCGGCCGCCACGCCCCGCCCGTGCTGGCCGGCGAGCCGGCGCGCGTAGCTGCTGTGCAGCCGGACCCGCTCCCCCGGCAGCAGGTCGCCGTAGACCGCCTCGCGCAGCAGGGCGTGGCGGAACGCGTAGACCTCGATGCCCCGGTCCTGCGCGGCCACGAGCACGTGGTGCTGCACGGCCTCGCGCAGCGCCTCCTCGAGGTCGGTCTCCGACAGGCCCGACACCTCCAGCAGCGTCGCGTGCGGCACCCGCCGGCCGGCCACCGACGCCATCCGGATCACCTGCTGGGCGTTCTCGGCGAGCCGCTCGACCCGCGCCAGCAGCACGTCGACGAGCGTGGCCGGCAGGCTGGCGCCGTCCTCGGTGTAGGCGGCGAGCAGCTCCTCGGCGAAGAACGCGTTGCCCTCCGAGCGGCCGGCGACCTCGCGGAGGGTGTCCTCGGGCAGCAGCTCCTCGGCGAGCGCGGTGACGAACCTGCGCGAGTCGGTGTCGTCGAAGGCACCGAGCTCCAGCCGCTCCGTCGCGGGCAGCCGGACCAGCTCGGCCAGCATCGGGCGAAGCGGGTGGCGGCGGTGCAGGTCGTCGCTGCGGTACGTGCCGACGATCAGCAGCCGCTGCTCGCGCAGCCGGGAAACCAGGAAGGTGAGCAGCCGCCGGGTGGAGGCGTCCGCCCAGTGCAGGTCCTCGAGGACGAGCACGACGACCGACTCCGCGGCGAGGCCGGTGAGCAGAGCGTGCAGGGCGTCGAACAGCTGCAGCTGGCCGACGTCCTGCTCGGCGCGGCCGGCCGTGCGCGCGCCCGCCCCCGCGACGACGGCGCCTCCTGGCATGCCGCTCCCGGCCCGTTCCCCGCTGGGCAGGATCGCGTCCGGGAGGAGCCGAGCCAGCGCGGGATGCGCGAGCACGGCCCGCTCACGGTCGGGGACCTGTGCGATCGCCTCGACGAACGGCAGGTAGGGCAGTCCGGTCTCGCCGGCGTCCAGGCACCGGCCGGTGAGCACCACGGCGTCCTTGTCCCGCGCCAGCGCGGCGAGCTCCTCGGTGAGCCGGGTCTTGCCGACCCCGGCGTCGCCGGAGATCAGCACGGCCACCGGGGTGCCGGCCACGGCCTGCTCGAAAGCGGCACGCAACCGGCTCATCTCCCGGTCGCGTGCCACCAGGGGAATGCCGGAGCCGAGGCGTGCCACGCACGCATGCTCGCACACCTCAGGCGGCCCGAGGCGCCCCATTTATCGCCGGGCGCGGCCCGGTGTCACCGTGGGTGCCGGCGGTGCCGCGCAGGCGGCGGATCCGACGCCGCGCCTGCCTCGCCTCGCGCACCTGCTCCAGGGCGGCGCCTTCGAGCGCCTGCTCGATCCGGTAGTCCATCTCGGCCCTGACGAGCTCCGGGGTCACGTTCATCTCGACTCCTCGTCCGCTTCTCTCGTTGACGAGGTCAAGGTTCGTGCTGAGGCCCGGAGGCGGGCATCGGAAGATCACGCACGACTGGCGTGGAGAACCCTTACGCGGCGCGCCGCGCGGGTAAGGAGTGAGGTAAGGGATGGCCCACACAGTGCGGGGACCGGGGTAAGGGCAGGGTGGTCGAGCCGGTGCTCCAGGGTCTGGAGAGCACCTGCCCGGGCGATCACGTGGCCGGAACGTCGAGATACCGGCACGGCCCGGGGGGACGCGTCAGACGTTGCCGAGGCGACCGTCCTTCACGACCCCCATGAACGCGTCCCAACCGCTACCCCCGAACTCGAGGTGGCCCGCCTCGGGACGCTTCGAGTCGCGGACCGCGGCGCCGATTCCTGCCACGACGAGCTCGACACAGTCGTTGCTGGCACCGCTGCGGCTGCTCTTGCGCCAGCTGGCAGCTGACAGGTCAGAAAGGGTCACACCCTGCTCCTCTCGAAATCGACGCTAGGCAAGCCGGTCGGCCGCCCGCTCGACCACTGCAGCGGTGTCATCAGGTCGCAACGCCGCCGCACGCAAATGGTCAAACATCAACGTATACCGGTGCACGTCGGAAGGCTGTTCCAAGTAGACGCCAGATGTTGTGTACTCGACATAAACGACATCGGGATCGGCCTGCTCGGGGAAGCCGAGGATGAGGAACGGGCACTCCATGCCGGCGTGTGCCCCGGCCGCGAACGGCACCACCTGCAGGGTCACGTGCGGCAGCGCCGCCAGCTCCACGAGGTGCGCCAGCTGGGCACGCATGATCTCCGGACCGCCGACCGTGCGGTGCAGCACGGCCTCGTCGATCACCGCCCAGTACTCCGGCGGGTGCGCGTCGGTGAGCAGCTTCTGCCTGGTCACCCGGGCCGCCACCCGACGCTCCACATCGGCCTCCTCGGAGTCCGGGCGGATGGCGCGGATCACCGCGCGCGTGTAGCCCTCGGTCTGGAGCAGGCCGGGCACGAGCAGCGCCTGGTGGGTGTGCAGGGAGGCCGCGTCCGACTCCAGGCCCACGAAGGATCCGGTGAACACCTCGTTGTAGGCGTGCCACCAGCCCTTCTTGCGGGCCTCGCGGGACAGCTGGACCAAGGCCTCCCTTTCGTCGTCCTCGATGCCGTACACCTCGAGCATGTCTCTTACGTCGCGTGGGGTAACCCCCACGTGGCCGGTCTCGATTCGGCTGATCTTGGAGGCAGAGCACTCCAGCTTCTCGCCGACCTCGTCGATGGTCAGCTCGGCGGCCTCCCGAAGCCGGCGCAGCTCGCTCGCGAGCCGCCGGCGTCGCACCGTCGGGCTGGGACCTCGGGACATCAGTCACCTCACCTTCGCTCGCCGGCCGGTCCCCGGATGCGTTCCCCTTGGGCGCGGCGGCGCAATCGTCCTGAAATCGCGGAAACCCCGAACAGGGTGCCGCACTCGGTAATCATTTCCAGCATCGACCAATCTCTGCGTCACCCGATCGGGTAGTGCAACTTGCAATTTGCGTGTCTCTCGTCGCAAGCTGCTAATCGACGGATGGGCCGCGCCATAGGTAGTCAGACCAAAGCCCTCTGGGATGCAGATTGACGCATGAATCGCGAGACCGCAAGTCGAGCGCTCAGAAGTTAGCCCCCAGTTATCGCCTTTCGCACGGGAGTCACGGTGAGTAGTCCGATCTTCGGCCAGCTCGAGACGTCCCTGGCCGGCTACCTGGCGGACGTGGTGCATCGCGCGGAGTTCGGCGACGAGCGGACGGCCGCGGCCGTGGCGAGGTGCGAGCTGCCCCGACTGGTCGAGGCGCTGAAGGCGGTCCTCGACGAGCACGACCCGGACCAGTTCGGCCGCTGCCCGAACTGCCGCCCCAGCCGGTTCGGCCGCACGCCGGCCCCCTGCCGCGCCTACCTTTCCGCACACCTGTGCCTGATCGCGACCGAGGACCAGCCGCAGGTCGTCGAGGTGACCACGCCCATGCGCCGGCCAGTGGTACTGGCCGAGCCGCCCCGGTTCGGGATGGTGAAGACACCCGGCTGAACCTCATGGACCGCGAGCCAGGGAAGCCCCGATCCCATGCTCGCGTCGGGCGACCTGTCTCCCCCACTTCTCCCCCAGGTCGTCTGTGCAGGCGGCGGGCCTGGGATCGACCCCCGACCGATCCCGGGCCCGCCCTGTCAACTCCCTCAGCAGGCCTTGAGCCAGCTGCACTCAAGGTCCACCCGGTTGTTCGCGCCCTGGCGCGGACCCGGGTCGGCGGCCGGTGCGCGCGACGCCGGGCCGGCGTCGGTCGCCGAGCCGCCCTCGGACGCGAGCCGGATGGCGACGGCGTCCTCGATGGCCCTCGTGTTCACGCCGATCGAGTTGTTCGTCACCATCGAGAAGGCCAGGCGCTCGCCGCTCGCGGCGTCGACGTAGCCGGACAGTCCGCTCACCCCGGTCAACGAGCCGGTCTTGGCGTGCACCCGGCCCTCGGCGGCCGTGCCCCGCATGCGGCTGCGCAGCGTGCCGCCGACCAGCCGGTCCGCCTTGCCCGCGATCGGCAGGGCCTCGTACCACTCCGGGAACCACGGCCGGCCGGCGGCGCCGCCGAGCAGTGCGGCGAGCTGGTCCGGCGCGATCTGGTCCATCCGTGACAGGCCCGAGCCGTCCACAAGGGACAGTGGGCCGGTGACGCCGAGAGTCGGCAGGACGGCGGCGACCGCGTCCTGACCGGCGTCCCAGCTGCCCTCGCCGCTGGTCGCCCGGCCCATCGTCTTGGCCAGGATCTCGGCGTGCATGTTGTTGCTGAGCTTGAGGAACGGCACGAGCAGCTCACTGAGCGGCATCGACTCGCGCGCGGCGTACTCGGTGGCGCCGGTGGGCGTCGCGCCGCGGGTGGTCGGGCCGAGGACCCGGACGCCGTGCGCGCGCAGGGCGTCGCGGAAGAGGGCGGCCGCGTAGCCGGTGGGCTCCCAGACGGCCATGAACTCGGAGTCGGCGGTGCCGTCAGCCGGGATCGAGCCGGTCACGGTGAAGACGTTGGAGCCGTGCTCGCGGTCGACCGAGATCGTGTCGTCCGAGCCGGGTGCGCCGGTGGTCGCGGTGCTCCGGATCTTGACGTAGTCGGTCGGCGGCTCGGTGGTGACTCGCGCCTCGCCGTTCGCCCCCGGCTCGACCCGGACGATGATCGACCCGGCGTCGAAGTCGCTGTCCGGGGCGGCGGTGAGGGCGGAGATCTGCGCGTTGTAGTAGTACGGCTCGTCGTCCCAGGCCCAGCCGAGGCCCAGCCGGGTGTCGTCGAACCAGGTGTCGTCGGCGACGAGCTTGCCGCGGACGGTGGTGATGCCGCTGTCGGCGAACTGCTTGGCGAGGGTGGCGTAGTCGTCGGCCAGCATGGTCGGGTCGCCGGTGCCCTTGAGGTACAGGTCGCCGCGCAGCGTCTGCCCCTGGCGGCGGGCCGGGCTCGCGACCGTCGTGGTGAACCGGTGGTCGGGCCCGAGGATCTCGAGGGCCGCCGCGGAGGAGGCGAGCTTGGCGTTGGAGGCCGGCTGCTGGCGGCGGTCACTGCTGCGCTGGTATACGGCCTCGCCGTCGAGGGTGGTGACCACGAGCCCGACGTCGGCGCCGGTGAGTCCCGGGTCGGCGAGGATGGCGTCGAGGTCGGCCCCGAGGTCCCCGCGGTCCGGCCCGTCCTGCGCGGAGACGGACGACATGGGCGACACGGCCCCGACCGCACCGATGAGCAACACGAACCCGGCGAGCAGAACAAGCACACGAAGAGGACGAGGTTCCACAGCGACTCCCGCAGCAGGCAAGGCAGAGGTGAGGAATCCTCCTACCCCGGGGCCGCTGAGACAATCGCCAACCGGGTGGTTCGTCCTGGGAGCGCTGAGATCCGCGACTCAGTCGAGGATCCTGAGCAGTCCCTCCTGCACCACGGTCGCGATCAGGGTCCCGTCACGCCCGAAGAAGCGCCCGGTGGCCAGCCCCCGCGCCCCCGACGCGCTCGGCGATGCGCAGTCGTACAGGAACCACTCGTCGGCGCGGAACGGCCGGTGGAACCACAGCGCGTGGTCCAGGCTCGCGCCCAGCACCCGGTCCAGGCCCCAGTACGCCCCGTGCCGCACCAACACCGAGTCCAGCAGTGTCATGTCCGAGGCGTAGGTCAGCACGCACACGTGCAGCAGCTCGTCGTCCGGGAGGCTGCCGTCCGCGCGCATCCACACCTGGCTGCGCGCCTCCGCCGGCCCGCGGTCGCGCACCTCCCACGGCGGGTCGGTCACGTACCGCACGTCGATCGGCCGTGGGACGCGGGCGATCGGGCCCAGCTTGTCCGCGTAGCGGCGCATCGACTCCGCCCTGGTCGGCAGCGTCTCCGGGTCGGGCACCGCCGGCATCGGCTCCGCGTGCTCCAGCCCGGGCTCGGGCTGCTGGAACGACGCCGACAGCGCGAAGATCGCCTTCCCGCGCTGGACCGCGATCACTCGCCGGGTCGTGAACGAGCGGCCGTCGCGGATGCGGTCCACCTCGTAGACGATCGGGATGCTGGGATCGCCGGGGCGGATGAAGTACGCGTGCAGCGAGTGCACCTTGCGCTCGGCCGGCACGGTCCGGCCGGCGGCGACCAGCGCCTGCCCGGCCACCTGCCCGCCGAACACCCGGACCGGCGACTCCGCCGGGCTGACCCCGCGGAAGATGTTCTCCTCGATCCGCTCCAGATCGAGCAGCGCCACCAGCAGGTCGAGCACGGGCTGGCCGCTCACCAGACCGTCGCCCGACGAGGCGAGGTCCGCCGCGGCCTGCCGTGCCGCCTCGGTCATGATCGCCCCTTCGCCGACTCCGTCGGCTCAGGCGTGGTCCTCTTCGCCGAGCCGGTGGACGCGGATGAGGTTAGTCGAGCCGACCGTCCCGGGCGGGGAGCCGGCGACCACGACCACGAGGTCGCCGGCGTGGTACCGCCCGATCGACAGCATCGAGATGTCGACCTGCCGCACCATGAGGTCGGTGGAGTCCACCTCGGGCACCATGAACGTCTCGACGCCCCAGGTCAGCGCCAGCTGGCTGCGCACGGCCGGCTCCGGCGTGAACGCCAGCAGCGGCAGGTGGGTGTGCAGCCGGGCGAGCCGGCGCACCGTGTCGCCGGACTGCGTGAACGCCACGAGCGCCTTGGCGTTGAGCCGCTCGCCGATGTCGCGTGCGGCGTAGGACAGCACGCCCCGCTTGGTGCGCGGGACGTGGGTCAGCGGCGGCACGACGGTCGTCTCGCTCTCCACGGCCTCGACGATCCGGCCCATGGTCCGCACGGTCTCGATCGGGTAGCGGCCGACGCTCGTCTCGCCGGACAGCATCACCGCGTCGGCCCCGTCGAGCACCGCGTTGGCGACGTCGGAGGTCTCGGCGCGGGTCGGCCGAGAGTTGTTGATCATGGACTCCAGCATCTGGGTCGCCACGATCACCGGCTTCGCGTTCTCACGCGCGATCTGGATCGTCCGCTTCTGCACCAGCGGCACCTGCTCGAGCGGCAGCTCCACGCCCAGGTCGCCGCGGGCCACCATGACACCGTCGAAGGCCAGCACGATCGCCTCGAGGTTCGAGACCGCCTCTGGCTTCTCCAGCTTCGCGATCACCGGCAGCCGGCCGCGGCCGACCCGGTCCATCACCTGGTGCACGGTGTCGATGTCCGCGGGCGACCGGACGAACGACAGCGCCACGAAGTCCACGCCCAGCTGCAGCGCGAACTCCAGGTCCTCGACGTCCTTCTCGGTCATCGCCGGCACCGAGACGTCCATGCCGGGCAGCGAGATGCCCTTGTTGTTGCTGACCTTGCCGCCTTCGGTGACCTCGCAGACGACGTCCTGGCCCTCGATCGCGGTGACGGATAGGCCGACGTTGCCGTCGTCGACCAGGAGCCGGTCGCCGGGCTTGGCGTCCTTGGCGAGGCCCTTGTACGTGGTGGACACGCGGTCGTGGGTGCCCTCGACGTCCTCGACGGTGATCCGGACGACGTCGCCGACGCGCCACTCGCACGGGCCGTTGGCGAAGGTGCCGAGGCGGATCTTCGGGCCCTGCAGGTCGGCCAGGATGCCGACCGCGCGCCCGGACTCGTCGGACGCCGTGCGGACGAGGTCGTAGACCTGCTTGTGGTCGCTCTGGCTGCCGTGGCTGAAGTTCATCCTGGCGACGTCCATGCCGGCCGCGACCAGGTCACGCACCTTCTCGTGGGTGGCGGTCGCCGGCCCAAGAGTGCATACAATCTTCGCTCGTCGACTCACGGGACGCAGCCTAGCCCTGTCGGCTGGAACGATCCCGAAGTACCGGGCGGTAACGCGCGGATCGATCCAGAAAGTTATCGCCGTGTTTGCTCGCTGATCCCGACGTGGTCACGGGCCCACTCGTTGAACGGGCGCAGCGCCCGCCACGCCTTGCGGACGCGGTCGAGCAGGGCGCGTTCGTGGAGGACGTCGTCCGGCGGCCAGGTCCGGGTCGCGTAGACCGAGCGGTGGCGCAGCAGGTCGAGTCGCGGATGGTCGGCCGGCACGCCGCGCGGACGGGTGGCCAACCGGTCGCCCTTGATCTCCCAGCCGGCCTTGTCGAGCTTGGTGACGATCTTGCCGAGCGCCTCGCCGTGGATCTCCTCGGCGACGGCGGTGCGGTATCGCGCCAGCTGGTCGGGCTGGAGGTGGAAGCAACCGCCGCCGGTGCGGATCCCCGCCGGGCTCAGCTCGACGTAGTACGCGCCCGCGCCCCGGCCCGGCTCGATCACGCCGCCGCAGTGGGTCTTGTAGGGCGTCTTGTCCTTGGCGAACCGCACGTCGCGGTAGGGCCGGAACACCGTGGCCTTGCCGATGTCGGTGGCGAACTCCCCCGCCAGCTCCGCGAGCAGCGCCTCCATCGGCTCGCGCACGTCGGCCTGGTAGACGGCTTTGTTGTCGGTCCAGTAGGACTTGGAGTTGTCGGCGACGAGCCCGTCGAAGAAGTCGACCGCGTGCTCGCCGAACCCGTGGAACGTGGTGGTCATACGGCCTCCTCGGGAATCGCCTCGTCGGGTTGCCGACGCACGTGGCGGTCGGATGACAGGACCGCCGGTCGGGTCCCCACCCGCGCGCCGCGGGTCGCCTGCGCGGTACGCGACCGGTGGATGGCCACCCTCGAGAGGGCGGGCGCGGTGGGCACGACCGGATCGTCACCGGACACGAAGCTGACGCTCGACTCCGTCGCCTCACTGAAATCGCCGCAGCGACCTGCCACCCGTCCAATGCTCAACGACCCGAACATGTTGGAGTGCGGCGGGTCTTGCTCGTACTCGACGATGCTCGATCGAACCAGGCCCGGCGCCGAAGTCGGATCGTGCTCGGCCACGGCCGGGTCGAACCGCCGGGCGAACACGGAGACCTTGGCGTACACCGGGCCCTGCGCGTCGGCCACGGCCTCTCGGAGCCGGCCGCGCACGAGGTCGGCCGGCACGCCGCGGCCGAACAGCTCCCGGGCGTCGCGGTCCAGCCGCTCCAGGCGTCGGCCGAGGCCGCGGACCCGGCCGCCGTCGACCCGCATCGACGTGAAATGGCCGTAGTTGACCATGGCCAGCGTGCGGAGGTCATCGAGGAGCTGATCGGTCATCGCCGGTCAGGGTATGCCGGCGGAAACGGCCGGCGGGTGGCACCCCGAAGGGCACCACCCGCCGGTGGGAAGGAAGGACTCAGCCGGCCGACGCGGCGTTGTACACGCCCTGGGCGTCGGCGCCGAAGTACGGGCCGAACATCCAGGTCGGGATGAGGTTGATCTTGTAGCTGTTCACCGAGTTCTGGATCCCGGAGCCGGTGCCCTCGTCGAACTCCTGGAACCACGGGCCACCGCTGGAGCCACCGGTCATGTCACACGTCATGCCGATGCCGTCGCTGATCAGCGCGTCGAACGTGGTGCCGCTGCAGTAGATCATCTTCGTGCCGTCGTACGGGTCGGCCGCCGGCCACCCGAACGCGTACATGTCCTGGCCGCGCGCCTGGTTGAACGCGACGCCCTGGCCGCCGACGACGTCGGTCAGACTCTGCCCGTCCAGCGGGTTGACCACAGCGGCGCCGACGTCGAAGTTGATGTCCTCGCTGGCCTCCCACTGCGGGGTGCTCAGCGTGGTCTTCGCGGCCCAGGTGCCGAACGGCGCGTTGCCGTTGTTGTACGCGGGCGCGAACACCCAGTCGGTGTGCCAAGCGCCCTCGAGCTTCACGCAGTGCCCGGCGGTCATCACGACGCTCTTGTTGCCGCTGGTCACCGCGTTGCCGCTGCAGGACGCCTGCCGGCCCTGATAGGTGAAGAACACGCGACCGGCGGTCTTCTCGACCGCGCCGCCGCCCGTCCAGTCGCCGCCGCCGTTGGGGAAGGCCATCGGAAGCACGTCGTTCAGCAGCGAGCCGGTCGGCTGCACGACCTGCGGAGCGCCCCGCAGCACGTCGTGGGTCACCCTCGACGCGTCCACCTTCGGCAGCAGGCGGTCGAGCGGGATCGCGTTGCGCATGGCCTCGGGCGTCCACGTGGTCGTCAGCGCACCCATGTCGTGCACCGCCACCCCGGGCGCCGGGTTCTCAGCCGTCGCCGACGGGGCCACGAACGCGGCCACCGCCAGCCCGGCGGCTGCCAAGCCGATCGCGCCTCGCCAGATCTTGTTCATCAGTACCTACCTTTCGGGCGGCCAGTCCGGCCGTCCGTACAGGGGGGATAGGTGTCAACGGTCTGTGAACGTACCTGGCGAATCTTTGACCCGAACACCGCCAGAAGTAGCGGAGTGACCGTGCCGCACGGAGCACCACCAGAATGGCCTACGTGGCTGATCTCGAGCTGGTGGTCGACGGGCGGACGCTGCGCTGCGCGGACGTGGCGCGGGTCGCGGACGAGGACCTCGCCGTGCGGGTGGCGCCCGAGGCGGAGAAGCGGGCGTCGGATGCGTGGCAGCTGGTCACCGAGCTCGCGGCGCGCCGGGAGATCTACGGCCGGACGACCGGCGTCGGCGCCAACCGCGACCTGACCGTCGACGAGGACGCCGGGCCGGAGCACGGGTGGCGGTTGCTGCGCAGCCATGCGGGCGGGATCGGCGAGCCGATGCCGGCGCGGCAGGTGCGGGCCATGCTGCTGATCCGGCTAAACCAGCTGGCCGCGGGCGGCTCGGGTGCGCACCCGCGGCTGCTGGACGCGCTGGCCACCGCGCTCACCACCGGCGCGACGCCGCTGGTGCACCGCACGGGCGCGATCGGCACCGGTGACCTGACGGCGCTGGCGGAGACCGCGCTGACGCTGGCGGGCGAGCGCCCGTGGGTGTCCGGTTCGCTGCGGCCGGTCACGCTGGACACCTCTGACGCGCTGGCGTTCATGAGCAGCAACGCCGCCACGCTCGCCGACGCGGTGCTGGCCACCGACGCCCTGGACCGGTTGCTGCGCGCGAGCCACGTCGTGGCCGCACTGTCCTATGTGGTCCTGGGTGGCTCGCCGGAGGCGTACGCGACGGCCGTGCACGAGGCGCGCCCGCACCCCGGCCAGGTCCGGTGCGCGGCCGAGATGCGGCGGCTGCTGGGGATGAGCGGCACGCCGCCGCGCGGGCGGCGGATCCAGGACCCGTACGGGCTGCGCGCGTTCCCGCAGGTGCAGGGCCCGGCGCTGGACTCGGTCGGGTACCTGACCGAGGTGCTGACGGTAGAGATCAACGCGGCGACGGAGAACCCGATGGTGTCGCTGTCGGCCGGGGACGTGTTCCACCACGCGCACTTCCACACCGCGTACGTGGCGGTCGCGCTGGACCAGACCCGGGCGACCGTGCACCACGTGGCGGAGCTGTCCGCGTCACGGCTCGGTGACCTGGTCGAGCCGTCGTTCACGGGCCTGCCGGCGTTCCTCGCGTCGGGCCCGCCGGGCAGCTCCGGGGTGATGATCCTGGAGTACGTGACCCACGACGCGCTGGCGACACTGCGGCAGGCCGCGCTGCCGGTGACGCTCGGGACGGCCGTGGTCTCGCGAGGCGTGGAGGACCACGCGTCGTTCGCGACGCAGGCCGCCCGGGCAGCCGGCTCGGCGGCGGACGCCTACCGCCAGGTGCTGGCGTGCGAGCTGGTCGCCGCGGTACGGGCGCTGCGCATGCGGCCGGCGGACCTGATGGACCTGCCGATCAGAGAGGCCTTCGAGGCCGCCGGCGCGGTGCTCGACCCTGACCTCGCGGACCGCCCACTGTCCGCGGACCTGGAGGCGGCCGTCGGCCTGCTGGACGACTTCGCGGACCTGTAGTCGCGATCGCGAGTCGTGGGCGGACCGGCCGCGAACGTGGGTGCCGCTAGTCGGCGTCGGACCGCGTCGCGGCCTGGTTCGTCGTCTCCGAATGGGTGCCGGTCGTCTAGACGACGGCCAGCGGCAGTGCCGTCGGGTGAACGGGGGCGGGCAGGTCCGAGTGGCCAGTAAGGAAAGCATCCACAGCATTGGCCACCGAGCGGCCCTCCGCGATCGCCCACACCACAAGGGATGCACCGCGATGCGCGTCGCCGCAGACGAAGACTCCGGGGGTCTGTGTCTGCCAGTCCGGGCCGCATGACAGGGAGCCGCGCGGCGACAGTGACAGGCCCAGGCCCTCCAGCAGCGGCATGTGCTCCACGCCCTCGAAGCCGATCGCCAGCAGGACCAGGTCCGCCGCCACCTCCTCGACCTCGTCGCCCACCGGGGTGACCTCGCGCGCGCCGGTGTCCGGGTTCCGGCGCACAACCACCTCACGCAGCCGCACCGCCTCCACGTCCCCGGACGGCGAGCCGACGAACTCCTCCACCGCGACCGCGAACCGCCGCTCCCCCGCCTCCTCGTGCGCGGGGTAGGTTCGCAGCACCCACGGCCATACCGGCCACGGCGAGATGTCGTCGTCCCGCTCGGACGGCGGCTCGGGGTACTGGTCCAGCTGCGTCACCGACAGCGCGCCCTGCCGCGTCGCCGTGCCGTAGCAGTCCGCGCCCGTGTCACCGCCGCCGATGATCAGCACGTGCTTGCCCGCCGCGGAGATCGACGTCGGCCCGTCGCCCTCGCACTCCTTGTTCGACGGCACCAGGTGCTCCATCGCCAGGTGCACGCCGCCGAGCGAGCGCCCGGGCACGTCCGACGCGTCGCGGCCGCGCAGCGCGCCGACCGCCAGCACCACCGCGTCGTAGGACGCCCGCAGCGTCTCCACCGCCAGGTCACCCGGGCGGGTGCCACCCACCTCGCAGCCGGTGACGAACCTCGTCCCCTCGGCCCGCAGCTGCGCGAGCCGCCGATCGAGGACCTTCTTCTCCATCTTGAACTCGGGGATGCCGTACCGGAGCAGGCCGCCGAGCCGGTCGTCCCGCTCGTACACGGTCACCTCGTGGCCGGCGCGGGTCAGCTGCTGCGCCGCCGCGAGCCCGGCCGGACCCGACCCGACCACCGCGACCCGCCGGCCGGACGCCACCGCCGACTGCCGCGGGCGGACCAGGTCCTTCTCCCACGACACGTCCGCGATGGCCTCCTCGACCCGCTTGATCGCCACCGGCCCGCCGGACAGCGGCGAGATCGACAGCACGCACGCGGTCTCGCACGGCGCCGGGCACAGCTTCCCGGTGAACTCCGGGAAGTTGTTCGTGGCGTGCAGCCGCTCGCTCGCCGCCCGCCAGTCGCCGCCGCGGACCAGGTCGTTCCACTCCGGGATCAGGTTGCCCAGCGGACAACCCGCGGAACCCGAGTGACAGAAGGGAATCCCGCAGTCCATACACCGGGTGGCCTGCTCGCGCACCTGCGAATCCCGCTCGGCCGGCTCGAGGTCGGCGTAGACCTCGTGCCAGTCGGCCAGCCGGTCCGCGTGCGAGCGCTTCGGCGCGTTCTCGCGGTCGTGCTCCAGGAAACCGTTGGGGTCAGCCACGCGAAGCCTCCATGACCGCCTCGTCGACGTCGCGTCCCTCGGCCGCGGCCAACCGCATCGCCTCGAGCACGCGCTGGTAGTCGCGCGGCATCACCTTGGTGAACGACGCCGCGCGCCGGGTCCAGTCGCCGAGCAGCGAGGCCGCCACGGCGGAACCGGTGTGGCGGTGGTGGCACTGCACGGTCTCGCGCAGCCACCGCAGGTCCTCTCCGGACGGTCGCTGCAGGTCGACCATCGCGGCGTTGACGAGCTTCTGGTCCAGGTCGAGCACGTAGGCGACACCGCCGGACATGCCGGCCGCGAGGTTGCGCCCGGTCGGCCCGAGCACCACCGCCCGGCCGCCGGTCATGTACTCGAACGCGTGGTCGCCGACGCCCTCGGCCACGGCCACGGCGCCGGAGTTGCGCACACAGAACCGCTCGCCGACCCGGCCGCGCAGGAAGATCTCGCCGCTTGTGGCGCCGTAGCCGATCACGTTGCCGCCGATCACCTGCTGCTCGGCGGCGAACGCCGAGTCCGGGTGTGGCCGCACGATGATCCGCCCGCCGGACAGCCCCTTGCCGACGTAGTCGTTGGCGTCGCCGATCAGGTCCAGCGTGATGCCGGCCGGCAGGAACGCGCCGAGCGACTGGCCGGCCGAGCCGGACAGCTCGATGTGGATCGTGTCCTCGGGCAGCCCGTCGCCGCCGTAACGGCGGGTGACCTCCGAGCCGAGCAGCGTGCCGACCGTCCGGTTCACGTTGCGCACCGGCAGGTCCAGCCGCAGCGGGTGGGCATCCTCCAGGGCCGCCTCGGCGAGCTGGATCAGCGTGCGGTCCAGCGCCTCGTCCAGCCCGTGGTCCTGCGCGCGGACCCGCCGCCGGGCACCGCCGTAGGTCGTCTCCGGGACCGCGAACACCGGCGAGAGGTCGAGCCCCTGGGCCTTCCAGTGCTCCACGGCCTCGTCGACGTCGAGCAGCTCAGCGTGGCCGATCGCCTCGTCGAGAGTGTGGAAACCCAGCTCCGACAACCACTCCCGGACCTCGTGCGCGACGAAGTGGAAGAAGTTGACCACGTGCTCGACCTGGCCGGTGTACCGCTCGCGCAGCACCGGGTTCTGCGTGGCCACGCCGACCGGACAGGTGTCCAGGTGACACACCCGCATCATGATGCAGCCGGCCACGATCAGCGGCGCGGTGGCGAAGCCGTACTCCTCGGCACCGAGCAGTGCCGCGACGATCACGTCCCGCCCGGTCTTCATCGCGCCGTCCACCTGCACGGTGATCCGGTCGCGCAAACCGTTGAGCAGCAACGTCTGCTGCGTCTCGGCGAGGCCGACCTCCCACGGCGTGCCGGCGTGCTTGAGCGAGTTGAGCGGCGAGGCGCCGGTGCCGCCGTCGTGCCCGGAGATCAGCACGACGTCCGCGTGCGCCTTGGACACCCCCGCGGCGACCGTCCCCACGCCCAGCTCGGACACCAGCTTCACGTGCACGCGCGCGTGCTCGTTGGCGTTCTTGAGGTCGTGGATGAGCTGGGCGAGGTCCTCGATGGAGTAGATGTCGTGGTGCGGCGGCGGGGAGATCAGGCCGACGCCCGCGGTGGAGTGCCGGGTGCGCGCGATCCACGGCCACACCTTGTTCGGCGGCAGCTGGCCGCCCTCCCCCGGCTTCGCGCCCTGCGCCATCTTGATCTGCAGGTCGGTCGCGTTCACCAGGTACTCGCTGGTGACGCCGAACCGGCCGCTCGCGATCTGCTTGATGGCCGAGCGGCGCTCCGGGTCGTAGAGGCGGTCGGTCTCCTCGCCGCCCTCGCCGGTGTTGGACCGTCCGCCGATCTGGTTCATCGCGATCGCGAGGGTCTCGTGCGCCTCGGCGCTGATCGAGCCGTAGGACATCGCGCCGGTGTTGAACCGCTTGAGGATCGCCTCGACCGGCTCGACCTCGTCGAGCGGGACGGGCGCGCGTCCCTCGGTGCGCAGCCGGAACAGCCCGCGCAGCGCGCCGCCCTCGCGGTTGAGGCGCTCCACTTCGGACACGTACTCGCGGTAGACCTCTTCGCGGCGGGTCTTCGTGGCGTGCTGCAACAGGAACACGGTCTCGGGCGTGAACAGGTGCAGCTCGCCCTCGCGGCGGTAGGCGTACTCGCCGCCGGACTCGAGCCGCCGGTGCACCCGGTCGTTCGGGTTCTCCGGATGGGCGGCGTAGTGGCGGCCGGCCACCTCGCGAGCGATCACGTCCAGGCCGACGCCGCCCAGCTTGGAGATGGTCCCGGTGAAGTACTCGTCGAGCACCTCCGAGGCGAGCCCGAACGCCTCGAACACCTGCGCCGCGGTGTAGGCGCCGACGGTCGAGATGCCCATCTTGGACATGATCTTCAGGACACCCTTGACGAGCGCCGCCACGTAGTTGCGGATCGCCTGGCGCGGGTCGAGGCCGGTGATCGCACCGCGGCGGATCTGGTACTCGATGGTCTCGAACGCGAGGTACGGGTTGACCGCCGCGGCGCCGTAGCCGAGCAGCAGCGCCACATGGTGCACCTCGCGCGCGTCGCCGGTCTCCACGACCAGTGCGACGCGCAGTCGCTCCTTGGTGCGCACGAGATGGTGGTGCACCGCGGAGACCAGCAGCAGCGACGGAATCGGCGCCATCCGGTGGTCGGAGTCCCGGTCGGACAGCACGAGGATGCGCGCGCCGGCCGCGATCGCCTCGGACGCCTCGCGGCGCACCCGGGCGATGGCCGCCACGAGCGCCTCGCCGTCACCGTCCACTTCGTACAGTCCGGGGATCACCGTGCAGGCGTAGCCCGGCATGTCGCCGTCGTCGTTGACGTGGATGAGCTTGGCGAGCTCGTCGTTGTCGATGACCGGCAGCGGCAGCTGGATGTGTCGGCAGGACGCCGGGCTCGGCTCGAGCAGGTTCTGCTCCGGGCCCATGATGCGCTGCACCGAGGTGACGATCTCCTCGCGGATCGCGTCCAGCGGCGGGTTGGTCACCTGGGCGAAGTTCTGCTTGAAGTAGTCGTACAGCAACCGGGGCCGCTTCGACAGCGCGGCGGGCGGGGTGTCGGTGCCCATCGAGCCGATCGGCTCGGCGCCGTTGAGCGCCATCGGCGTGAGCAGGACCTTGAGCTCCTCCTCCGTGTAGCCGAAGGAGAGCTGGCGACGCAGCACGGACTCGTTGGTCTGCACGACGTGCTCGCGGTCGGGCAGGTTCGCGATCTTGAGCAGCCCGGCGTGCAGCCACTCCTCGTAGGGCAGCTCCGCGGCGAGCCCGGCCTTGACCTCGTCGTCGTCGACGATCTTGCCGGCGGCGGTGTCCACGAGGAACATCCGGCCCGGCTGCAGCCTTCCCTTGGCGACGATGTTCTCCGGCGGCACGTCGAGCACGCCGGTCTCGCTCGCCAGCACGACGCGGTCGTCGGTCGTCCGCCACCAGCGGGCCGGGCGCAGGCCGTTGCGGTCGAGCACCGCGCCGACGAGGGTGCCGTCGGAGAAGGTCACGCTCGCCGGACCGTCCCACGGCTCCATCATGCTCGAGTGGAACTTGTAGAAGGCGCGCTGCTTCGGGTCCATCGTGGTGTTGTTCTCCCAGGCCTCCGGGATCATCATCAACACCGCGTGCGGGAGCGTCCGGCCGCCGAAGTGGAGCAGCTCCAGCACCTCGTCGAAGGACGCCGAGTCCGAGCCGTCCGGGTCGCAGATCGGGTACAGCCGGGTGAGGTCGCCCGGGATCAGGTCGGTGGCCAGCAGCGCCTCGCGGGCCCGCATGCGGTTGCGGTTGCCGCGGATCGTGTTGATCTCGCCGTTGTGCGCCACGAACCGGAAGGGGTGCGCGAGGGGCCAGGACGGGAACGTGTTGGTGGAGAACCGGCTGTGCACCAACGCGATCGCGCTCGCCAGCCGCTCGTCGGTGAGGTCGGCGAAGAACGCCGGCAGCTGCGCGGTGGTGAGCATTCCTTTGTAGACCAGCGTGCGCGCGGACAGCGAGGGGAAGTAGACCCCGCAGCCGGCGGCGGCGCTCTCGTGCTCGGCGCGCTTGCGCAGACAGAACGTGACCCGGTCCAGCTCTACGCCGGCCGCGCGGCGGCCGTCGGCATCCGGCACCGTGGCGAAGAAGGGCATCGCGAAGTGCGGCATCACCGACTGGGCCGTCGGCCCGACGTCGGCCGCGTCGGGCTCGACCGGGACCTCGCGCCACCCCAGCAGCTCCAGCCCCTCCTCGCCGGCGATGCGGCCGATCAGCGAGACGGCTCTGGCTCGCTGGTCGGGATCGGTTGGCAGGAAAGCGATGCCGGTGGCGTAGGCGTGCGCACCGCTCGCATCTGGCTCGGGCAGGTTGAAGTCGATCACGTCGCGCAGCAGCTCGTCGGGCAGCTGCAACAGAATCCCGGCGCCGTCGCCGCTGGTCGGCTCCGCGCCCGCGGCACCGCGATGCTCGAGGTTGGCCAACGCCACGAGGGCGTCGGTGACGATCTCGTGGGAGCGTCGCCCCTGGATGTCGGCGACCATGGCCACGCCACACGCGTCACGCTCGGCAGTGGGGTCGTAAAGACCCTGCGCAGCGGGAATGGCAGAAAAAATCACGCGTCGACCTCCCTCGTCGTCCTCGCGCTCAGTGATCCTGGGCGCGGGACGGCGGTGGCCCGCGTGTGTGACGCGAGCGTAACAGTCCCGAAACCCCGGAGCCACGAACCGAGCACGGATTTGTCGGGATCGGTGTAACGATTGACGTGATCCGCGCGATAAGGCGCCTTACCCCTGGTGAGGACGTTCCGGCGCCGGATTTGACCTACTTCAGGGTAGCCGAGGGAGTCGGCGCAGGACTATGCCCGCCGGTCAGCGGCTGTTGACAATCCGTTGTGAGAGCGCTTCCATAGCAAGCGGCAATATCTGCGGCCTGGTTCACAGGCACTCGGAACCCCTGCCCGAGCGTGACGAGGAGGTCACCGCCCATGCCCGCTCCTCCCTTCCTGACCCCTGCCCGACCCGTACGTCGAGCCAGGAGACGCATCGCGTTCGGCGCCGCCGCCGCGGCCGTCGCCGTCGTGCTTCCCCTGACACAGCAAGCACAAGCGTCCGTCCCGCCCCCGGAGTCCGGTTGGACCCAGGTGTGGGCCGACGACTTCGAGGGCTCGGCCGGCTCGCTGCCGTCGGGCTCGAACTGGATCTTCGACATCGGCCACAGCTACCCCGGTGGCCCGCCCAACTGGGGCACCGGCGAGATCGCCGCGCACACGAACAACCCGGCCAACGTGAGCGTCGACGGCTCGGGCAACCTGCGGATCACGCCGCTGCGCGACGGCGCGGGCAACTGGACCTCGGCCCGCATCGAGACCCAGCGCAGCGACTTCAAGCCACCGGCCGGCGGCACGCTGCGCATCGAGGGCCGCGTCCAGATGCCGAACGTCACCGGCACCGAGGCACTCGGGTACTGGCCGGCGTTCTGGGCGCTGGGCTCGCCGTTCCGCGGCAACTACTGGAACTGGCCGGGCATCGGCGAGTTCGACATCATGGAGAACGTCAACGGGATCAACTCCGTGTGGGGCGTGCTCCACTGTGGAGTGAACCCGGGCGGCCCCTGCAACGAGACCAACGGCCTCGCCGCGAACCGGCCGTGCCCCGGCGCCTCCTGCCAGTCGGCCTTCCACACCTACCGCTTCGAGTGGGACGACGCCGCCGACCAGCTGCGCTGGTACGTCGACGGCCAGCAGTTCCACTCGGTGAGCCAGAACCAGGTCGGCGCGGACACCTGGAACCAGATGACCAACCACGCCGGCTACTTCATCATCCTCAACGTCGCGATGGGCGGCGCGTTCCCCAACGGCGTCGCCGGCCGCGGCACGCCGGTCCCGGAGACCGTGCCGGGCCGGCCGATGCTCGTCGACTACGTGGCGGTGTGGACCCGCGGCGGCGGTGGCGGCCCGACCGACCCGCCGCCCGGCGGCGGCGACGCGTACAGCCGGCTCGAGGCCGAGAACTTCCAGCAGCAGAACGGCCTGCAGGTCGAAGGCACGGCCGACGCGGGTGGCGGCAGCCACGTGGGCTGGGTCGCCAACGGCGACTGGGCGCGCTACGACGACATCGACTTCGGTTCCTCCCCCGCACGGCAGTTCTCCGCGCGGGTGGCGTCCGGCGCGGCGGGCGGGGTGAGCGGCCTGGTCGAGGTCCGGCTGGACAGCAGATCGAACGCGCCGATCGGCAGCTTCGCAGTCGGCAACACCGGCGGCTGGCAGAGCTGGCGGACCGTACCGGCCAACATCAGCGGGGTCACCGGGGTGCACGACGTGTTCCTGACCTACACCAGCGGCCAGCCGGCCGACTTCGTGAACGTCAACTGGTTCACGTTCGCCCGCTGACCGCCGGCCCCGTGGACGGCGATCCGATCGACCGGTGACAGGCCACGTCGACGCTCGGATCGCTTTCGCCGGCTCCCCCTCGCACCCCGTCCCAGGTGCGAGGGGGGCCGGCACCACGGTCCCGAGGTGGTGGCCGGGTCTTGACAGCGCGCAACGGGAACGAGATCCTTCGCTCACCCATGAGAGCGCTCTCATGATCGAGCCGGAACACACAGCGAAGTGGCCAGCAGGAGGCCCACATGCGTACGTCCAGTCGACCGAAGGGCGCGATCGTCGCATCGCTGGCGGTGAGCGCCCTCGTCCTCGCCGCGTGCGGAAGCAGCGAGGACGGCGCGGACGCGAACGGCGAGGTCAAGCTGACGATCAACGTCTACGGCGACAACTTCTCCTTGCCCGACAACCGGGAGCTCTACGACGAGTACGAGAAGGCGCACGACAACGTCGAGATCGTGGAGAACCGAAGCGACTTCGGCACCCACCACCAGAACCTCCAGGCCCGGCTGACCGCCGGGTCCGGCGCCGCCGATCTCGAGGTGGTCGAGGTCGGCCAGGTGTCGGGCTACATCGGGCAGCCGGACAAGTTCGTCAACCTCACCGAGCACGACGTCGACACCGGGCAGTGGACCGAGTCGACCGTCCAGCGGGCGTCCACTCCGGACGGTGGCACGCTGATCGGGCTGCCGACCGACATCGGCGGGCTCGCGATGTGCTACCGCACGGACCTGTTCGAGCAGGCCGGGCTGCCGACCGCCCGCGACGAGGTGTCCGCGCTGTGGTCGACCTGGGAGGACTACCTCGACGTCGGCAACCGGTTCACCGCGAAGGTGCCGAAGGTCAAGTGGTTCGACGCCGGCGGCCATGTGTTCACCGGCATCATCGGCAACGACGAGGAGACCTTCTACGACGCCGACGGCGAGCTGATCGTCGAGCGCAACGACGCGGTCCGCGACGCCTGGGACCTCACGGTCGGCGCGATCGAGGACGGCCAGTCCGCCGCGCTGCCCGAGTTCACCCCCGAGTGGAACACCGGCTTCCAGCAGGGCCAGTTCGCGACGATCACCTGCCCCGCGTGGATGATGGGCTACATCCAGGCCAACGCCCCGCAGACCAAGGGCAAGTGGGACATCGCGACGATCCCCGGCGGCTCGGGCAACTGGGGCGGCTCGTACGTCACGATCCCGTCGCAGGGCAAGAACGTCGAGGCGGCCGTGGACCTCGCGAAGTGGCTGACCGCGCCGGAGCAGAACATCAAGCTGTTCAAGGCGATCGGCAACTTCCCGAGCCAGCGGAGCACCTGGTCCCAGCCCGAGGTCGCGGACTTCACCTCGGAGTTCTTCAGCGACGCGCCGGCCGGGAAGATCTTCCCCGCCTCGCTGGAGGACGCGCCGGTTCAGGTCTACGGCCCGCAGAGCGGCGTCATCGGCCAGACGTTCGCCGGCGCGCTGAACAGCGTCGAGCAGGGCACGAACCCGGACGAGGCGTGGGACAAGGCCATGAGCGACATCAAGGCCGCGGCCGGTGATGGATGACGGCCCAGCTGGATCGCCGCGGGACGTCGCCGGAGGAC
>NZ_JBOHGA010000095.1:0-22847 GCF_050699915.1 Actinophytocola sp. | reverse complement strand
CCGCACCACCAGCCGGCGACCGCCCTGCCCGCCGCGCCGGTGGCGTCGGCGCCGGTGGCCGAGGCGTCCGCGAACCCCGGCAAGTGGGGGCGGGTCGACTCGGACGGCACCGTGTACGTGAAGACCGCCGACGGCGAGCGGGCCGTCGGGTCGTGGCACGCGGGTGAGCCGGCCGAGGGCCTCGCGCACTACGCGCGCCGGTTCGACGACGTGCGGACCGAGGTCGAGCTGCTCGCCGCGCGGCTGGCGGCCGGGTCCGGCGACCCCAAGCACACGATGACGAACGCCAAGCACATCAAGGAGAGCCTGGCCGAGGCGTCGCTGGTCGGTGACCTCGGCGCGCTGGCCGCGCGGATCGACAGCGTGCTGGAGCGGGCGCAGCAGGCCGTCGAGTCGGTCAAGCACGCGCGGGACGAGGCGCGCGGGCAGGCGTTGTCCCGCAAGCAGGAGCTCGTCGCGGAGGTCGAGAAGATCGCCGAGTCGTCGACCCAGTGGAAGGTGGCGGGCGACCGGTTGCGGGCGATCCTCGACGAGTGGAAGACGATCAAGGGCGTCGACCGCAAGACCGACGACCAGCTGTGGAAGCGGTTCTCCAAGGCGCGCGACACGTTCAACCGCCGGCGCGGCTCGCACTTCGCCGACCTCGACCGGCAGCGGGCGACGGCAAAGGAGCGCAAGCAGGAGCTGGTGAAGCTCGCGGAGGAGATCTCGGACTCGGACGACTGGGGCCCGACCGCGGCGCGGTACCGGGACCTGATGACCGAGTGGAAGGCGGCCGGCCGCGCGCCGAAGGAGGCCGACGACTCGCTGTGGCAGCAGTTCCGGGCGGCGCAGGACAAGTTCTTCAGCCGGCGCTCGGCGGTGTTCAACGAGCGGGACGCGGAGCTGGTCGAGAACGCGAAGCGCAAGGAGGCGCTGCTCGCGGAGGCGGAGAAGATCAACCCCGGGTCCGACCTCGAGGGGGCGCGGGCTCAGCTGCACCGGATCCAGGAGAAGTGGGACCAGGTCGGCAAGGTGCCCCGCGAGCGGATCCGTGAGCTGGAGGGCAAGCTCCGCGCGATCGAGGAGAAGGTCCGCAACGCGGCCGACGCGCAGTGGCGCCGGACCGACCCGGAGGCCGAGGCACGGGCGGCGCAGTTCCGCGAGCGGGTCGAGCAGTTCGAGGCGCAGGCCGCGAAGGCCCGAGCCGCGGGCGACAAGCGCCGGGCCGAGAAGGCGGAAGCTCAGGCGGCCCAGTGGCGCGAGTGGCTGGCAGCAGCGGAGAACGCGGTAGCCAGCCGCTGACGCGGACTGGTCTCGGCCGACGGTGACCACAACCGCCGGCCACTGACGCGGCTCGACTTCGAAGCCGGTGGCCTGGGTCGCCGGCCACCCCAGCCTGCTGTCGCCTGTGGAGTGGCACTGTCCACAGGCAAGATCGACTCCGCCTGATCTGTCAGACCTCGCGAATAGACTGGAACGCGGGGGCCCCCGCGAGTCCGGAGTAGTCCACAGGCTTGATCGACTTCGGGCGGAAGTGTCGGTGCTGCCCCGTAGACTGGAACGCGGGGGGCCCCGCGTCGGCGGGTGCTTGTCCACAGGCCAGAGGGCTGGACAGGTGGAACTGTCGGTGGGGCTCGTTACGCTGGATCTCGGGGGGCGAAGCCCGAGTTCGGGTCTCCAGCCAGGGTCGGATCCGGGCGGGACCACGCGACGCGGAACCACATGGTCGCGATCGCGACCATCGCCACCCAGGCGATCACCAGGCCGATTCCCAGGTCACTGTGCGAGGACTGGCGTGACCAGATCGCCAGCACGCCGTCCACTGACGCGAACCAGCCGCCCAACGCACACACCCACGTGAGCGCCCACAGCCTCGTCGTCAGCGCGGCCGCCGAGGACAGCACGCCGAACAGCAGCGACGTCGCCGCGAACAACCGGGGCACGATGCTCTCCTTGCCCACCGCGTCGCCCGAGCCCGTGCCGAGCAGGACCTCCAGGCCCGACGCGCCCGAGACCCACGGCAGGACGAGCCCGAGGATCAGCACGAACACCGCCACGGAGATCACCACAGCCCGGCTGCCGAGCTCCACCTTGCGCGCCGCCCGCCGCTCGGCGTCCCGCTCCACGCGGTCGATCTCCGCACGCAGGCCGGCGATATCCCGTTCCTCGGATGAGCTCATCGGACCGCGCAACCGTCCACCGTCTCCTCGGCGACCGCGGGCGGGCCGAACGACGGCAGGCCCAGGCTGACCCCGGACGTCCGAGGCCGCCGGCCCGACTCGAAGTTGTCCCCCGCCGGCGTCCGCCGGTGCGCGACCAGCGGGCCGTCGGCGACCAGGTGGTGCGGCGCGGCGTAGGTGACCGTCGCCTGCACCACGTCACCAGGCCGGACATCGAAACCCGATGGGGTGAAATGCACCAGCCGGCCATCCCGCCCACGCCCGGACATCCGCGCCGTGTCGGCGTCCTTACGGCCCTCGCCGCTCGACACGAGCACCTCGACGGTCGATCCGACGAGCGCCCGGTTCAGCGACCAGGACACCTCCTCCTGCACCGCGATCAGCCGCTCGAACCGCTCCTGCACGACCTCCTTCGGCAGCTGCTCGGGCAGCGAGGCGGCCGGCGTGCCGGGGCGCTTCGAGTACTGGAACGTGAACGCCGAGGAGAACCGGGCCGCCCGCACGACGTCGAGGGTCTCCTCGAAGTCCGCGTCGGTCTCGCCAGGGAAGCCGACGATGATGTCCGTCGTGATGGCCGCGTCCGGCATCGCCGCGCGCACCTTGTCGATGATCGACAGGTACCGCGCGGACCGGTAGGACCGGCGCATCTCGCGCAGCACCCGGTCCGAGCCCGACTGCAGCGGCATGTGCAGCTGGTGGCACACGTTCGGCGTCTCGGCCATCGCCGCGATCACGTCGTCGGTGAAGTCCTTCGGGTGCGGCGAGGTGAACCGCACCCGCTCCAAGCCCACCACCGCGCCGCACGCCCGCAGCAGCTTGCCGAACGCGAGCCGGTCGCCGAACTCCACGCCGTAGGAGTTCACGTTCTGACCCAGCAGCGTCACCTCGAGCACACCCTCGGCGACGAGCGCCTCGACCTCCGCGAGCACCTCGCCGGGCCGGCGGTCCTTCTCCCGGCCGCGCAGCGACGGCACGATGCAGAACGTGCAGGTGTTGTTGCACCCGACCGAGATCGACACCCAACCGGAGTGCGCCGAGTCGCGCCGCGCGGGCAGCGTGGACGGGAAGACCTCGAGCGACTCCAGGATCTCCACCTGTGCCTGCTCGTTGTGCCGGGCGCGCTCGAGCAGCACCGGCAGCGAGCCGATGTTGTGCGTGCCGAAAACCACGTCCACCCACGGCGCCCGCCGCACGATGTCGCCGCGGTCCTTCTGCGCGAGGCAGCCGCCGACCGCGACCTGCATGCCGGGATTCGCGAGCTTCGTGGGCCGCAGGTGACCGAGGTTGCCGTACAGCTTGTTGTCGGCGTTCTCCCGGACCGCGCAGGTGTTCAGCACCACGACGTCGGGCACGCCGCCCTCGACCGCCGGCGCGTAGCCCGCGTCCTCCAGCAGGCCGGCCAGCCGCTCGGAGTCGTGCACGTTCATCTGGCACCCGAACGTGCGGACCTGGTAGGTGCGTGTGTTCATCTCAGCCACCGAGCCTACCGGTGTGACCGAGTTGAGACCTTAGGTGTAGCCGAAGCGGCATGAAACGGACGCCTGGTAGCGGTAGGTTTCGCCCAACGACCAGCCGCTAGAGTCTCGACACCTGCAATGGACCACGCGCGTGGAGGATTGATGACCGAAGCGAACACCGCACCACCGATGATCCGGATGGTCGAGGTGGACAAGTACTTCGGACCCCTGCACGTGCTCAAGAACATCAACGTCGAGGTGCCTCGCGGCGAGGTCGTCATCGTGCTCGGCCCGTCCGGCTCGGGCAAGTCCACACTGTGCCGGGCCATCAACCGGCTGGAGCCGATCAACTCCGGACTCATCGAGATCGACGGCAGGCCGCTGCCCGCCGAGGGCCGCGAGCTCGCCACGCTGCGCGCGGACGTGGGCATGGTGTTCCAGTCTTTCAACCTGTTCGCGCACAAGACGATCCTCGACAACGTGATGCTCGCGCCGATGAAGGTGCGCAAGACGCCGAAGTCCGACGCCCGGCGCACCGCGATGGAGCTGCTCGAGCGGGTCGGCATCGCCAACCAGGCCGAGAAGTACCCGGCCCAGCTCTCCGGCGGCCAGCAGCAGCGCGCGGCGATCGCCCGCGCCCTGGCCATGAAACCCAAGGTCATGCTCTTCGACGAGCCCACCTCGGCGCTCGACCCGGAGATGATCAACGAGGTGCTCGACGTGATGACCACGCTCGCCAAGGACGGCATGACCATGCTCGTGGTGACCCACGAGATGGGCTTCGCGCGCAACGCCGCGAACCGCGTGCTGTTCATGTCCGACGGGGACATCGTCGAGGACTCCACGCCGGCCGAGTTCTTCTCGGCGCCGAAGTCCGCGCGGGCCAAGGACTTCCTCAGCAAGATCCTGACTCACTGAGTTCACACACAGTCGGGGCCCGCGGTGCGGACGTGTCGCGGGTGGACAGATCGGAAAGGGACGACATGCGGTTCAGCCGAGTACTGCGTGCGGGTGCGATCGTCGCAGCCGCCAGCCTGGCGCTCGCAGCCTGCGGCACTGGTAGCGACGACGGCGGCGACAGCGGCAGCGGCGGCGGCGATGGTGGCGGCACCGAGTCGTTGACCATCGGCATCAAGTTCGACCAGCCGGGCCTCGGGCAGAAGACGCCGAACGGCTACGAGGGCTTCGACGTGGACGTGGCGACCTACATCGCCAAGGAGCTCGGCGTCGACGCCGCGAACATCGAGTGGAAGGAATCGCCCTCCGCGGAGCGCGAGAACCTGATCAAGAACGGCGACGTCGACTTCGTCGTCGCCACCTACTCGATCACGGACGAGCGCAAGCAGGAGGTCGACTTCGCCGGCCCCTACTTCGTCGCCCACCAGGACCTCCTCGTCCGCGAGGCGGAGACCGGGATCACCGGGCCGGACTCGCTGAACGGCAAGAAGCTGTGTTCGGTCACCGGCTCCACCTCCGCCCAGCGGGTGAAGGACGAGTTCGCCGAGCAGGCGCAGCTGCAGGAGTACGGCGGCTACTCGGAGTGCGTCTCCGGCCTCGAGAGCGGCGCGGTCGACGCGATCACCACGGACAACACGATCCTCGCCGGCCTCGCGGCCGCCAACGAGGGCAAGTTCAAGTTGGTGGGTGAGGGCTTCAGCGACGAGAACTACGGCGTCGGCCTGAAGAAGGGCGAGACCCAGATGCGCGACGACATCAACGCCGCGATCCAGAAGATGTTCGACGACGGCGCGTGGGCCGCGGCCATCGAGAAGAACCTCGGCCCGGCCGGCTTCGAGGCGCCGGAACCGCCGGAGATCACCGAGAAGTAACCCGTTCGGGTTGACCGTTGAGACACGCGGTGGCACGTCGTGCGAAGCGACGTGCCACCGCCTCACATGGGTGAGGGTGCGATAGCAGGTGTTCGGCTTCAGCCAGGACTACGACATTCTCGGCGCCTTCTGGGTGACCGTGCAGTTGACGATCTACTCGGCCATCGGCTCGCTGATCTGGGGCACCATCCTGGTCGGGATGCGGGTCAGCCCGGTGCCGGTGATGCGGGCGTTCGGTACCGCGTACGTCAACATCTTCCGGAACACGCCGCTGACGGTGATCATCGTGGCGTGCTCGCTCGGCCTCTACTCGACGCTGGGCATGACCCTCGGCAGTGACCAGATCACGACGAGCAACTTCCGGCTCGCGGTGCTCGGCTTCATCGCCTACACCGCCACGTTCGTCTGCGAGTCGCTGCGGGCGGGCGTCAACACCGTGCCGGTCGGCCAGGCCGAGGCCGCCCGGGCACTCGGCCTGAGCTTCATCCAGGTGCTGACTCTCATCGTGCTGCCGCAGGCGTTCCGGTCGGTGGTGGCCCCGCTGGCCAGCGTGCTGATCGCGCTGACCAAGAACACCACGGTCGCCGCCGCGATCGGCGTCACCGAAGCGGCGCTGCTGATGAAGGAGATGATCGAGAACGAGAGCGACGCGATCTTCCTCGTCGCGGCGATCTTCGCGCTCGGCTTCGTGGTCCTGACCCTGCCGACCGGGCTGCTGCTGGGTCGGGTGGCCAAGAAGGTGGCGGTGAAGCGGTGAGCGCGCCCTCGGTTCTCTACGACGCACCCGGCCCCAAGGCCAAGAGCCGCAACACGCTCTACGCGATCCTGTTCGTCGTCGTGCTCGCCGCCGTCGTCTGGTGGGTGCTCGACGCGATGAACGAGAAGAACCAGCTCGACTGGGCGAAGTGGAGCCCCTACCTCGCCGGCACCGAGGCGTGGACCACCTACCTGCTGCCGGGGCTGGTGAACACGCTCAAGGCCGCGGGCCTCGCGATGCTGATGGCGCTGCCGATCGGTGCGCTGTTCGGCATCGCCCGGCTGTCGGAACACTGGTGGATCGCGAAGCCGGCGGGCTTTCTCGTGGAGTTCTTCCGCGCGATCCCGGTGCTGATCCTGATGTTCTTCGCCAACGCGGCGTATGCGCTGTTCACCGACATCGACTCCGACTACCGGCCGCTGTACGCGGTGATCACCGGCCTGGTCCTCTACAACTCGTCGGTGCTCGCCGAGGTGGTCCGGGCCGGCATCCTGTCGCTGCCCAGGGGCCAGACCGAGGCGGGGCTCGCGGTCGGCATGCGCAAGGGCCAGCTGATGACCAACATCCTGCTGCCGCAGGCGGTCACCGTGATGCTGCCGGCGATCGTGAGCCAGATGGTCGTCATCGTGAAGGACACCGCGCTCGGCGGCGCGCTGCTCGGCTTCCCTGAGCTGATCGCCCAGGCGCGGCCCGCGGCGTCGTTCTACAACGCCAACGCGGTCGCCACGCTGACTGTCATCGCCGTGCTGTTCATCATCATCAACTCGCTGCTGAGCTCGTTCGCGACCTGGCTGGAGGGCTGGCTGCGGCGGCGCAAGAAGGGCACGGGCGCCGTGCTCGGCACCGACGCCATCCAGGAGCAGGCGCCCGGCATGGAGATGACCGATCACCGCACGGGCGGCGGCGGAACGGGGGTCTGAGCCGGATCCCCGCCAGGCCCGGAACGAAGATCGAGGGCGCCTCCCGTGCGGGAGGCGCCCTCGATCTTCGTCCGGTGTGGACTAGTGCTTCTTGCTGCCGCGGCGGAACAGCGCGCTGCCGAGCCACACGATCGGGTCATACTTGCGGTCCGCGACGCGCTCCTTCATCGGGATGAGCGCGTTGTCGGTGATCTTGATGTGCTCCGGGCAGACCTCGGTGCAGCACTTGGTGATGTTGCAGTAGCCGAGACCGTGCTCCTCCTGCGCCTCGCGGGTGCGGTCGTCGGTGTCCAGCGGGTGCATCTCCAGCTCGGCCACGCGCATCAGGAAGCGCGGGCCGGCGAAGTTCTCCTTGTTCTCCTCGTGGTCCCGGATCACGTGACACGTGTTCTGGCACAGGAAGCACTCGATGCACTTGCGGAACTCCTGGGAGCGCTCGACGTCCTGCTGCATCATCCGGTACTCGCCGAGCTCGACGTTCTGCGGCGGCGCGAACGACGGGATCTCCCGGGCCTTCTCGTAGTTGTACGACACGTCGGTGACGAGGTCGCGGACGACCGGGAACGTGCGCAGCGGGGTGACCGTGATGGTCTCCTCCTCGCCGAACACCGACATCCGGGTCATGCACAGCAGTCGCGGCTTGCCGTTGATCTCCGCGGAGCAGGAGCCGCACTTGCCGGCCTTGCAGTTCCAGCGGACCGCGAGGTCGGGCGCCTGGGTGGCCTGCAGGCGGTGGATGATGTCGAGGACGACCTCGCCCTCGTTCACCTCGACGACGTAGTCCTGCAGCTCGCCGGACTCGTCGTCACCCCGCCAGACCTTGAAGTTGGCCTTGTAGGTCACTGCGCTGCCCTTCCCGTGTGCTGCTCGAGCTCCGCGTCGGTGTAGTACTTCTCCAGCTCGGGGAGCTCGAAGAGCTCGAGCAGGTCCGGCCGCATCGGCTCCTGCGCCTTCGGCGTGACCGCCGCGTCCGTACCGTCCGGTGTGGACGAGCAGACCAGCAGTCTGTTGCGCCACTGGGGATCCATGCCGGGGTAGTCGTCGCGGGTGTGACCGCCGCGGCTCTCCGTGCGCAGCAGCGCGGCCCGGGCGACGCACTCGCTGACCAGCATCATGTTGCGCAGGTCGAGCGCGAGGTGCCAGCCGGGGTTGAACTCGCGGCGACCCTCCACGGCCACCCTGCTCACCCGCTCCTTGAGCTCGGCCAGCTTGTCGAGCGCCTGCTGGACCTCCCCCTCCTTGCGGATGATGCCCACGAGGTCGTTCATGGACTGCTGGAGCTCGGCGTGGATGGTGTACGGGTTCTCCGCCTGCCCGTTGGCCGGCCAGTCGAACGGCGCCACCGCCCGGTTGGCCGCGGCGTCCACATCGGACTGCGACAGCGCCGGACGCTGGTCGATGGAGTCCACGTACTCGACGGCGCCCAGCCCGGCGCGGCGGCCGAAGACGATCAGGTCGGACAGCGAGTTGCCGCCCAGCCGGTTTGAGCCGTGCATGCCGCCCGCCACCTCGCCGGCCGCGAACAGGCCAGGCACGACCGAGGACGCGCTGTCCGGGTCGACCTCGACGCCGCCCATGACGTAGTGGCAGGTCGGCCCGACCTCCATGGGCTGGCTGGTGATGTCCACGTCGGCCAGTTCCTTGAACTGGTGGAACATCGAGGGCAGCCGGCGGCGGATCTCCTCGGCGGGCAGCCGGCTCGCGATGTCGAGGAACACGCCGCCGTGCGGTGAGCCGCGGCCGGCCTTCACCTCGGAGTTGATCGCGCGGGCCACCTCGTCGCGGGGCAGCAGGTCGGGTGTGCGGCGGTTGTTGTCCTGGTCGTTGTACCAGCCGTCGGCTTCCTGCTCGGTCTCCGCGTACTGTCCCTTGAAGACGTCGGGGATGTAGCCGAACATGAAGCGCTCGCCCTTGGAGTTCTTGAGCACTCCGCCGTCGCCGCGCACGCCCTCGGTGACCAGGATGCCCTTCACGCTGGGCGGCCAGACCATGCCGGTCGGGTGGAACTGGACGAACTCCATGTTGATCAGGGTGGCGCCGGCCCGCAGCGCGAGCGCGTGACCGTCCCCGGTGTACTCCCAGGAGTTCGAGGTGACCTTGAACGACTTGCCGATGCCACCGGTGGCGAGCACGATCGCGGGCGCCTCGAAGAGGACGAACTTGCCGGTGTCGCGCCAGTAGCCGAACGCGCCGGCGATCCGGTCGCCATCCTTGACCAGCTCCGTGATCGTGCACTCGGAGAAGACCTTGAGCATGGCCTCGTAGTCGCCGTGCTCGCGCTTGTCCTCCTGCTGCAGCGAGACGATCTTCTGCTGCATGGTGCGGATCATCTCGAGGCCGGTGCGGTCACCGACGTGCGCGAGGCGGGGGTAGGTGTGGCCGCCGAAGTTGCGCTGGCTGATCTTGCCGTCCTTGGTGCGGTCGAACAGCGCGCCGTAGGTCTCCAGCTCCCAGACCCGCTCCGGGGCCTCCTTGGCGTGCAGCTCGGCCATCCGCCAGTTGTTGAGGAACTTCCCGCCGCGCATGGTGTCGCGGAAGTGGACCTGCCAGTTGTCCTTGGCGTTGACGTTGCCCATCGACGCCGCGCAGCCGCCCTCGGCCATCACGGTGTGCGCCTTGCCGAACAACGACTTGCTGATGATCGCGGTCTTCTTGCCCTGCTGGCGGGCCTCGATGGCGGCCCGCAGCCCGGCGCCACCGGCGCCGATCACGACGACGTCGTAGGGAAACCGCTCGACCTGAACCTGAACCATGAGTCCTTCTTTAGTTGAAGATGCGCAGATCTGTGATCCAGCCGGCGGAGACGGCCATGATGTAGGCATCGGTGAAGATCACCGTGAACAGGGAGATCATGGCGAACTGGCCGTGCCGGGGGTTGAGCTTCGACACGAACTGCCAGAAGCGGTACCGCACCGGGTGCTTGGAGAAGTGCTTGAGCTTGCCGCCCAGGACGTGCCGGCACGCGTGGCAGGACAGCGTGTAGGCCGTCAGGAAGAACAGGTTGATCAGGATGATGACGGTGCCGAGCCCCATCCCGATGCCGCCGTCCTTGCCGTGGAAGGCGAGGACGGCGTCGTAGGCGTTGATCGCGGCGAAGAGCAGTGCGGCGTAGAAGAAGTAGCGGTGCCCGTTGGTGAGGACGAACGGGAACTTGCGCTCACCGGAGTACTTCTTGGCCGGCTCCGGGACCGCGCAGGCCGCCGGGGAGAACATCAGCGACCGGTAGGCGGCCTTGCGGTAGTAGTAGCAGGTGGCGCGGAAGCCGAGCAGCACCAGGAAGGTGACGATGCCGATCGGGATCCACGCCGGGTACGACGGGATGATCTCCCCGAAGTGGCTGGATCCCGGCACACACGCGGCGTTGACGCAGGGCGAGTACATCGGCGTGAGGTAGTGCTCGGCCGGCGCCCAGTAGTGGTCGTTCATGAAATAGCGGACGAGCGCGTAGACGGTGAAGAAAATCAGGATCGCGCCCGTGCTCAGTGGGTAGGACCACCAGCGGTCGGTTCGAAACGTGCGCTCCGGTATTTGCGCCCGGGTTGGGGCACCGACGCCTGCCTTCATTGTGGTCCTCGACTCCAGAACGAGAGAGCTTCGATTGTCAGAGAATAACGGGGGTCTGCGCTGGTGGCGGCGTTCCGCGTGTCACACCGGGAGGACGGCACCGTGCCGCCAACAGGGCCGTCGGTGGCACGTGGAGAAGTACCACACCGTGGGAACGCGCCGGTCGGCGCCCTGTGCCCAAGGTGGTCTGCGGCACGTTGAGCAGGGCTGAATCGACGCCCGGGCACAGGTCACTCGGAGACCGTACTCGCTGTGTTCACGCCCCGTTTCGCGGCCTCGACCGCCGGGTTGTCGATCACCGGCCACCTGCGCATGGTGACCAGGACCACGAGTGAGCCGGACCGGATGGCGAGTTGGATGGCGACCAGCCAAGCCGAAGCTTGGTCAACCACCGACCAGGCGATGGCGGTCGTGGAATGGGGAGGCGACCAAGGGCATCAACGCAAGTCAAAGAGTCCAAAGTGGCCCGACCACAACGCCCCCGAACCCGCCAACCAAACCAAGCCCAACAACCAACCCGATGCGCCCAGCACCCCCCACCCCACCAACCGATCTACCGAACAAGCTCAGAGAGGTCCGTCGAGCAAGTCGGACTCCTCCCCCGCCGCCCGAAGCTCGTCCCGAACGACCTGAAACGCCAAACCCTCGGCGTACCCGCGCCGAGCGAGCATGCCGACCAGCTTGCGAACCCGCGTCGCCTCGTCCGCTGTGGACAGGGTGCGTAGGCGCTTCTGGACGAGGAGCCGGGCCCGGTGCTCCTCGTCAGCCGGGTCCACGGCGGCGATCGCCTCGGCGGCCAGGTCCTCGGGGACTCCCTTGCGGCGCAGCTCGGCCGTCAGTGCGCGGCGTCCCAGGCCCTGGTGCGTGTGCCGCGAGCGCACCAACAGCTCGGCGAACGCCGCGTCGTCGACCAGGCCCACCTCGTCCAGACGACCCAGGACCTGGTCGGCGACGTCTTCCTCGATCTCCTTGCGCAGCAACGCCTGGCGCAGCTCGGCTCTCGTCCGCGGGCGGACCGTGAGCAGGCGGAGGCAGATGTCCCGTGCGCGCTGGACAGGATCCTCCGGCGGACCGGCGGACGCGGCACGCCCCCTCCGACGACCTGCGTTTCCCGGCGAACCCGAAGACGACACAGCACACCCCTGACGGATCAAACCCTCAACGAACCCAACGGCCACACAACGCACACTCCTCGACGACCCGACCCCCAGCGCCCCGAAGGACCGCGCAACACGAGCCCCCGGCGAAGCGGACCTCCGGCGAACCCGACGGCGATGCAGCACGCGCCCATCGGCGAACCGAACCGTCCGGCGAACCAGAAGACGACACGGCGCCCACCCTCAGGCGGACCGGATCCCCGGCGAGCTGGAGGACCGCGCGACACGGACCGTCGACAAACCGGATCAACCGGCGAACCCTTCGACCGAAATCCCCCGACGCCGCGGAGGACCGCGCAGCGTGAGCCCCGGCGAAGCCGACCCTCCGGCGAACCAGACCGGATCTCCCGGCGAACCGGAAGACCACACAACGCACGCCGCTCGACGACCCGAATCCTCGGCGCCCCGCACAACACGAGCCCCGGTGAAGCAGATCCTCCGGCGAACCAGACGGCGATGCGGCGCGCACCCATCCGCGAGCCGAGCCGTCCGGCGGCCCGGAGGCCAACACGACGCCCACCCCTTGCGGACCGGATCCCCGGCAGGCCCCGAAGGACCGTGCAACACGAGCCCCCGACGACGTGGATCCCCGGGCGAACCAAGGGCGACGCGACGCAGGCCCTTCGACCGACCGGAGAGCCCGACGCGCCCGAAGACCGCACAGCGTGCACCACTCGACGAACCGGACCACCCGCCCGCCCGGAGGCCGACGCAGCACGCGCACCCTGGACCGGATCCGCCGCACACCCGATGCCGGCACGGCACGAGACTCTCGGCGGTCCGGAGACCAGCCGCGTCCCGAGCCTGCCTCGAGGAACCACGGCGGCTCTCGCGCGACCCGGGAAACAGGTGCCGAACAGGAGACTTGGCACGGCGCCAGTTCGACCTAGCCGACCACCCCCGACCACAACAGCCGCCCGGGCCACCTCCGGAAACTCGCGACCGAGTGCTGCTTGGCACGGGCCCCTCGGCGGGTGGCCATCGCGCGGCCAGAAGCGCTAGAAGTCGACCGGGGCAGGGGCCGGCTCGGTCTCGTCGGCGTCGAGCTTGGCGCCGATGCCCAGCTTGTCCTTGATCCGCTTCTCGATCTCGTTGGCCACGTCCGGGTTGTCGCGCAGGAACTTCCGCGCGTTCTCCTTGCCCTGCCCGAGCTGGTCGCCCTCGTAGGTGTACCAGGCGCCGGACTTGCGCAGGATGCCCTGCTCGACCCCCATGTCGATGAGCGAGCCCTCGCGGCTGACGCCCTTGCCGTACAGGATGTCGAACTCGGCCTGCTTGAACGGCGGCGCCACCTTGTTCTTGACCACCTTGACGCGGGTGCGGTTGCCGACCGGCTCGCCGCCGTCCTTGAGGGTCTCGATGCGCCGCACGTCGAGCCGGACCGACGCGTAGAACTTCAGCGCCTTGCCACCCGTGGTGGTCTCCGGCGAGCCGAACATGACGCCGATCTTCTCGCGCAGCTGGTTGATGAAGATCGCGGTGGTGCCGGAGTTGCTGAGCGCGCCGGCGAGCTTGCGCAGCGCCTGGCTCATCAGCCGGGCCTGCAGGCCGACGTGGCTGTCGCCCATCTCGCCCTCGATCTCGGCGCGCGGCACGAGTGCCGCAACCGAGTCGATGACGAGGATGTCCAGCGCGCCGGAGCGGATCAGCATGTCCGCGATCTCCAGCGCCTGCTCACCGGTGTCGGGCTGGGACACCAGCAGCGCGTCGGTGTCCACGCCGAGGTTCTTGGCGTAGTCCGGGTCGAGCGCGTGCTCGGCGTCGATGAACGCCGCGATGCCGCCCGCCTTCTGCGCGTTGGCCACCGCGTGCAGGGCCAGCGACGTCTTACCGGACGACTCCGGGCCGAAGATCTCCACGACGCGGCCGCGCGGCAGACCACCGATGCCCAGCGCCACGTCCAGCGCGATGGAGCCGGTCGGAATGATCTCGATCGGTGCGCGGCTCTCGTCGCCGAGACGCATCACCGATCCCTTGCCGAAGTTCTTGTCGATCTGGGCGAGGGCCAGGTCGAGCGCCTTCTCGCGATCGGGTGCTGCTGCCATCAGAGATCCACCTTGATTCTGTCGAGACCGTTTCGAACTCACGCTGTCGACGCTATCGGGAGGGTCTGACGATTTCGGGACGCTGACCGCGACCTGTGGATCGTTGACCCGGTTGTGGACAATAGCCGAACGCTTGTTCGAGGCGACGGCGACACGCCGACCGCCTCACCGGCGCTCCGGCGGCACCTCGAACGCCTCGCACACGGCGCGCCAGATCTCCTTGGTGGACACCCCGGCCTCCAGTGCTTGGTCCACCGTGCGGTTGTCCAGCGCGCTGAACACGTGGTCGCGAGCCATCATGTCGGCGCGGATCTCGCCGAACTCCTCGGCCATCATCTTGCGGAAGGCGGTGATACGCATCGACACCAGCCTACGAGACCGAGCAGAATGGCCCGCATGTCGCTAGCCATCGATCTCGAGCCAAGCAGCCTGGAGTCGATCCTGCTCGAGATCGGCGTGATGGCCTCGCTGGCCGTCGCGATCGTGTTGGGCATCCGCGCGCTGCGCAACCGCCGCTAGCGACGGGCGTCCACGATCACGCGGTTGTGTCGGTGGTCCGTGCGATGCTCCGGCGTGTGGTCATCGACTTCGAGGCCGAGCTGTGGCTGTGGGACGCACGACGAACCGACACGTGGACGTTCGTCCGGTTGCCTGCCGACGCGTCGGAGGACATCCGCGAGCTCACCGGTGGGCAGGGAAGGGGCTTCGGCGCCGTGCGGGTGCGCGTCGTGCTGGGCGCCAGCGTGTGGCGCACCTCGGTGTTCCCGGACAGCGCGAGCGGGTGCTACGTGCTGCCGGTGAAACGCGCCGTCCGCACGGCCGAGTCACTCGAACCCGGCGACGTGGCGCGGGTGTCGGTCGAGCTGGTCGACCTCTGAGCCGCCCGGCCCGGCGGCGAACGCGCCTCAGGTGCCCGGCTGGACGTTGTCCGCGAAGAAGTCGGCCAGGGTGTCCGGGGTGAACTCCTCCGAGGCGCGCAGGTCGGTCTTGGTGAGCCAGCCGACCAGCGGGCGATCCTTCACGGTGAACACCAGCATCCCCGTGCCGCCGCTGACGCCGGCCCGGAAGCGCCCGTCCAGCCCGTTGCCGCGCCACCGCGCCTCGACGTGGGTGCCCTCGTTCATGTTGCCGAGCTGGGTGTTCGCGACCTTGGTGGCGTCGTCGACGGACGCCACGTGCGCGTAGCTGACCTGGTAGTCCTCCGGCAGCGCGCAGGACACGTCCGCGCCGGAGCCCTCCTCGGCCGGCTGGCACTCCTCGGAGTCGGCCACCGTGCCGGCGAGCTGGCGCAGGCACTGGCTGAACCCCGGGCCGTCGGTCTCGCCCTTCTGCTGGCAGTCCTCCGCGGTCGGCAGCTCGCCGGTCGGCCGGAACAGGAAAACCGCGCCCGCGCCGAGGATCGCGAGCACCACGACGCCGGCCACGGCCAGCCACGCCTTCCGCCGCCCGGCCGGGCGCGGGGCCGGCACACCGGTCGGGAAGGCCGGTTGCAGCTGTGGCATCGGACCAGGCATCGGCCCGGGCATCGAACCCTGTGGTCCCGCCGGTCCGGGTGGTCCCGGCGGCCGGCCTTGAACGGGCCGTGGCCCGGTTGGCGGCCCGCTCATCGGACCCGGCGGGGTCGGCACCGGTGGGCCGGCGAGGTTGCGGGTGCGCATACTGACGCCGTCCCGCGTCACGTGGTGCGCGCCCAGCGCGACCGCGGTCTCCGGCTGGTCGAGCGAGGTGGGCACGACCCGCAGCTGCTCGGCGATCAGCGTGGCGATCAGCGGGATCCGGCTGGACCCGCCGACCAGGTAGATGCCGGCCAGCCGGTCCGGGGTCAGGCCGGCCGCGCGGATCGTGCCGGCGAGCAGCTCGACGCTGCGCAGCAGGCTGGGCCGGATGAGCGCCTCCAGCTCGACCCGGGTGACCAGGACGTCCGGGAACGGCTCGGGCAGCGGGACCTCGGTCTGCGGGTGGCGCGACAGCGCTTCCTTGGCGGCCTTGACGTCCTCGGCCATGGCGCGCCGGGCCCGGCGGTCGGCGGTGGACTCGGGTCGGAGCATGCGCTGCCAGCGGCCGGGGTCGTGCAGGGACACCTGCCGGCCGACGTGCTCCAGCAGCGCCTGGTCGACGTCCAGTCCGCCCAGGTCGGGCAGGCCGGCCTCGGCGAGGACGGTGAACCCGTGCTGGGTGGCGCCGACGATCGCCACGTCGAACGTGCCGGCGCCGAGGTCGTAGACGGCCAGCGCCTGGCCGGGACCCAGCTGCTGGCCAGGAAAGGAGGCGAAGTGCGCGGCCGCGGCCACCGGCTCGGGCACGAGGACGAGGCTGCCGCCCAGGCCAGCGAGGCGAGCGGCGGCGAGCAGGACGTTGCGGCGCGCGGGTCCCCACTGCGCGGGGTGGGTCAGGCGGGCCTCGTCCGTGCGGCCGCCCGCGAGCTGGCGGGAGGTCTCGTCGACGACGCGGCGCAGCACGGCGGACAGCGCGTCGGTGACCGGCACGACGACGTCGCCGAGCAGCAGCGTGCTCTCGTCGACCCGACGCTTGGGGTTCGGCTCGAAGCGAGCGGGATCCAGGCGGGCGCGGCGCTCGGCGTCCCGCCCGACCACGAGCCCGCCGTCCTCGGCGGCGAACACGGCGGACGGCATGGCCGCGGACCCGTCGACCTCGACCACTCGCGGCGGCAGCCCGTGGGCGGCGAGGACGGCGACCGTGTTGGACGTGCCGAGATCCACCGACAGCACGGTCACGGCTATGAGCCGCCGTCGCTGCCGGGCTTCACGTGCTGGTCGAAGTAGTCGGTCAGGCCGGCTTCGCTCGCGGTCGTGTCCGTACTGATGTGCATCAGCACGCCCGCCACCGGGGAGTCGTCGACCTGGAAGACCAGCACGCCGTTGCCGTAGCCGAGGTCGACCGAGTAGTAGGTGCCGGTCAGGCCGTCGCCGTCCCAGTTGCCTTCCTCGGGCTCCGAGCCGCCGGTGGTGCCGCCGAGGTTCTCGAACTGCTGCTTGATCGTGTCCATGTACTGCTTGGCCGTGTCCGCACCGGACTGCTCGCCGCCCCCGGCGTCGTCGCTGCTGCCGAAGTGCAGGTACATGACCGTGTAGTCGTCGTCCATGGTGCACGACGCCGTGGTGGCGCCCGGCGTCTCCATGGCCTGGCCGCCCAGTGGGTTCTTGGCGCCCTTCGAACAGTCGTTGTTCTCCATGACCGCCCCGGCGAGGTTGCGCATGCACTCGCTGAAGCCCTTGTCGTCGGCCTCGCGGTTCTCGCACTCGCCACCGCTCGCGGTGCCGCCGCCACCGCCGCTGTCGCCGGACGTCGCGATCAGGATGCTGACCAGACCGATCACCAGCACCGCGACCACGGCAGTCGCGATGTACCAGCCGCGGTTGGACCGGGTGGTGGTGCCCGACTGGGGCGGCGGTGGGCCGAACGCGGGCTGCGGACCCGAGGCCATCGCCGGCATCGGCACCGGAGTCGGCGTGCTGGGCGGACCACTGGGCGGACCACTGGGCGGACCACTGGGCGGACCCGGCGGTCTGGGCGGCGGACCCTGCTGTACGCGCTGCGGCCCGCTGTTCGGGAAGGCGCTCTGGGCCGGGGTGGCACTCGTCGGCGGCGGACCGCCGGCGGCGAACGCGCCGGCCCCCGGCGTCACGACCTTCTGGGTGCGCTGGACGTCCTCGATCGTGTTGCTGATGTCGCTGGTGCGCATCGTGACGCCCTCTTGGGGCACGTGGTGCGCGCCCAGCGCGACGGCGGTCTCCGGCTGGTCGAGCGAGGTGGGCACGACCCGCAGCTGCTCGGCGATCAGGGTCGCGATCAGCGGGATCCGGCTCGAGCCGCCGACCAGGTAGATGCCGACCAGCCGGTCCGGGCTCATGCCGGTCGACCGGATCGTGCCGGCCAGGAGCTCGACGCTGCGCAGCAGGCCGGGGCGGATCAACGCCTCCAGCTCCACGCGGGTGACCAGCACGTCGTCGAACGGCTCGGGCAGCGGGACCTCGGTCTGCGGGTGCCGGGACAGCGACTCCTTTCCGGCCTTGACGTCCTCGCGCAGCGCCCGCTGCGCCCGCCGGTCACCGGTCGACTGGGGACGCAGCAGCGACTGCCAGCGACCCGGCTCGCGGTGCGACACCTGCCGGCCGACGTGCTCGAGCAACGCCTGGTCCACGTCCAGCCCGCCCAGGTCGGGCAGGCCCGCCTCGGCCAGCACGACGAAGCCCTTCTGGGTGGCGCCGACGATCGCCACGTCGAACGTGCCGGCGCCGAGGTCGTAGACGGCCAGCGCCTGGTTGGGCGCGAGCGTCTGGCCGGGGAAGGAGGCGAAGTGCGCGGCCGCGGCGACCGGCTCGGGCACGAGGACGAGGTTGGAGCCCATGCCGGCCTGACGCGCCGCGGAGAGCAGGACGTTGCGCCGCACCGGGCCCCACTGTGCCGGGTGGGTCAGCCGTACCTCGTCCGGCTTCGCGCCGCCGAGCTGGCGGGAGGTCTCGTCGAACACGCGGCGCAGCACGCCGGCGAGTGCGTCGGTGACGGGTACGACCTGGTCGCCGAGCAGCAGCGTGCCCTCGTCGACGCGGCGCTTGGGGTTGGGCTCGAACCTGGCGGGGTCCAGGCGGGCCCGGCGTTCGGCGTCCTTGCCGACCACGAGGTGGCCTTCCTCGGCGGCGAACACCGCGGACGGCATCATCGACGCTCCGTCCACGTCGACCACCCGCGGCGGGCGGCCGTGCGCGGCCAGCACGGCGACCGTGTTGGACGTGCCGAGATCCACCGACAGGACGTTCACGACTCTCCCCTCGTCCGACCCCGCCCCGGCGCGACCGCCTCGGACGGTGCCCACTTGCTGCCCAGATGCTGCCATGACCGGCCGACGCGGTGGGACGGGTCCCGCACATCCCGCTGTGCGTCGCGGGTGTACTACGGGCCGTGACGACGGGTGGGAAATCAGAAATTGTCAGTGGGTTGAGTCAACATGGCTTCATGAGCTCCACCGACGTGCTCGAGCAGTTCTCGCCGGCGACCAGACAGTGGTTCACCGGCGCGTTCGCCGCACCCACCGAGGCGCAGGCCGGCGCCTGGTCGGCCGCGGCGGCGGGCGAGCACGCGCTGGTGGTCGCCCCGACGGGATCCGGCAAGACGCTGGCCGCGTTCCTGTGGGCGCTCGACCGGCTCGCCACCCAGCCCAAGCCGGCGGAGCGGACGCGGCGCTGCCGGGTGCTGTACGTGTCCCCGCTCAAGGCTCTGGCCGTCGACGTGCAGCGCAACCTGCGCGCGCCGCTCGCCGGCATCAGCCAGGCCGCCCGCCGGCTGGGCCTCGGCGAGCCGGGCATCACGGTCGGCATGCGCACCGGCGACACCCCGGCCGACGAGCGCCGCTCGTTCGCCCGCACGCCGCCGGACGTGCTGGTCACCACGCCCGAGTCGCTGTTCCTGCTGCTCACCTCGGCGGCTCGGGAGTCGCTGCGCGGGGTCGAGACGGTCATCGTGGACGAGGTGCACGCGGTGGCCGGCACCAAGCGCGGCGCCCACCTGGCGGTGTCGCTGGAGCGGCTCGACGAGCTGCTGCCGCGGCCGGCCCAGCGCATCGGGCTCTCGGCCACGGTCCGGCCGATCGACGAGGTCGGCGCGTTCCTCGCCGGCACCCGGCCGGTGCGGATCGTCGCTCCCCGGATCGGCAAGACCATAGAGATGAAGGTCGTGGTCCCGGTCGAGGACATGACCGAGCTCGACGGGCCGCCGCCGCTCGAGGGTCCGGTCACGCCCGACCCGGACGCGCCGCCGCCCCAGCAGCTGCCGACGGGCATCGGCACGCTGGAGGAGATGACCGGCGCGGCCGGCGGCACCCGGAGACCGTCGATCTGGCCCGCGGTCGAGGAGCGGGTGTTGGAGCTCATCCGCGCGCACCGGTCGACGATCGTGTTCACCAACTCACGGCGGCTGGCGGAGCGGCTCACCTCGCGGCTCAACGAACTGGCCGAGGAGCGTCCGGTGTACCCCGTCGACGTCGGACGGTTTCCGGCCGAGGCGATCGCCGAGTCCGGCTGGGCGGCCGGGGTCGCGACGCCGACGATCGCGCGGGCCCACCACGGGTCGATGTCCAAGGAGCAGCGCAGCTCCGTGGAGGAGGCGCTCAAGTCCGGCACGCTGCCGTGCGTGGTGGCCACGTCCTCGCTGGAGCTGGGCATCGACATGGGCGCGGTCGACCTGGTGATCCAGATCGAGGCGCCGCCGTCGGTCGCGTCGGGCATGCAGCGCATCGGCCGGGCGGGCCACCAGGTGGGCGCGGTGTCCCGCGGCGTGATGTTCCCGAAGTTCCGCGGGGACCTGGTGTCGTGCGCCGTGGTCGCGGAGCGGATGGGCGAGGGCGCCATCGAGGCGATGCGGTACCCGCGCAACCCGCTGGACGTGTTGGCGCAGCACGTCGTCGCGATGGTGGCGCTGGAGCCGTGGCCGGTGGACCGGCTCGCCGACCTGGTGCGGCGGGCGGCCCCGTTCGCCGCGCTGCCGCAGTCGGCGCTGACCTCGGTGCTGGACATGCTGGCCGGCCGCTACCCGAGCGAGGAGTTCGGCGAGCTGCGGCCGCGGATCACGTGGGACCGGATCAACGGCGAGCTGCGCGGGCGGCCCGGGGCGCAGCGGCTGGCGGTCACCTCGGGCGGCACGATCCCCGACCGCGGGCTGTTCACCGTGATGACGCCGGCGTCGGAGTCGGGCGCCGGCTCGCGGGTGGGCGAGCTGGACGAGGAGATGGTCTACGAGTCGCGGGTCGGCGACACGTTCCTGTTGGGCACGTCGTCGTGGCGGATCCAGGACATCACCGCCGACCGGGTCATCGCCACGCCCGCCCCGGGTGAGCCGGCGCGGATGCCGTTCTGGAAGGGCGACGCGCCGGGACGGCCGCTGGAACTGGGGCGGGCGTTGGGGAAGTTCCTGCGTGAGCTGTCGAGCATGCCGGAGCCGGCGGCGCGGGAGCGGGCGGCGGCGGCGGGGCTGGACGTGCTGGCGGCGAACAACCTGCTCGCGTACCTGGCCGAACAGCGGGAGGCGACGCGGCACATCCCGGACGACCGGACACTGCTGGTCGAGCGGTTCCGCGACGAGCTCGGCGACTGGCGGCTGGTGCTCCACTCGCCGTTCGGCGCGCAGGTCAACGCGCCGTGGGCGCTGGCGATCGGGGCGCGGCTGCGCGAGCGGCGTGGGATCGAGGCCCGGATGGCGCACTCCGACGACGGCATCGTGGTCCAGCTGCCGGACGCGGTCGACGTCGACGGACAGGAGATCCGGGCCGCGGCGGAGGACGTGCTGCTCGACCCGGAGGAGGTGGAGCAGATCGTGGTCGCCGAGGTGGGCGGCTCGGCGCTGTTCGCCTCCCGGTTCCGGGAGTGCGCGGCGCGCTCGCTGCTGCTGCCGCGGCGGGACCCGCGCAAGCGCACGCCGCTGTGGCGCCAGCGGCAGCGCTCGGCGCAGCTGCTGTCCGTGGCGGCGAAGTACGAGCAGTTCCCGGTGGTGCTGGAGGCCATGCGGGAGTGCCTGCAGGACGTGTACGACGTGGCGGGCCTGCGCGAGCTGATGACCGACGTGCGCTCGCGACGGATGCGGGTGGTCGAGGTGGAGACCCCGTCGGCGTCGCCGTTCGCGCGCAGCATGCTGTTCGGGTACGCGGGCATGTTCCTCTACGACGCCGACCAGCCGCTGGCCGAGCGACGGGCCGCGGCGCTGTCGCTGGACAGCTCGCTGCTCGCGGAGCTGCTCGGGTCGGAGGCCATCCGCGAGCTGCTCGACGGCGACGTGGTGGCCGAGGTGGAGCGGTCGCTGCAGCGGCTGACCCCGGACCGGGCCGCCCGGCACGCGGAGGACGCGGTCGACCTGCTGCGGTTCCTGGGCGACCTGACCGCGGACGAGGCGGCGCTGCGCGGGGTCCAGGCGGCGTGGCTCGACGAGCTGGAGCGCCAGCGCCGGGTGATCCGAGTGCGGATCGCCGGCGAGGAGCGGTGCATGATCATCGAGGACGCTGGCCGGGTGCGGGACGCGCTGGGCACGGCGTTACCCGTCGGCGTGCCGGAGGCCTTCACCGAGCCGGTCGACGATCCGCTGGCGGACCTGCTGTCCCGCTACGCCCGCACGCACGGACCGTTCCCGGTGACCGAGGCGGCGGAACGGTTCGGACTGGGCGTCTCGGTGGTCGCCGGTGTGCTGGACCGGATGGTGGGCAGCGGCCGGCTGGTGCGCGGCGAGCTGCGGCCGGGCGGCACGCACACCGAGTACTGCGACGCGGATGTGCTGCGGCGGCTGCGGCGGGCGTCGCTCGCGAAGCTGCGGGCCGAGGTGGAGCCGGTCGAGCCGGAGGCGTTGGGGCGCTTCCTGCCGTCGTGGCACGGGATCGGCCGGCGGTTGCGCGCGGCGCCGACCGCCGACGACGTGTTGTCGGTCGTGGAGCAGCTGGCGGGCGCGCCGTTGCCGGCCAGCGGGTTGGAGTCGCTGATCCTGCCGTCCCGGCTGCCGGGCTACTTCCCCGCGCTGCTCGACGAGCTGACCACCACCGGCGAGGTCACCTGGTGCGGCACGGGTTCGCTGGCCGGCGGCGACGGCTGGATCGCCGTGGCGCCAACGGATGTGGCCGATCTGTTGTTGCCGGAGGTGGAGGAGACCGTCCCGGACACGCCGCTGCACACGGCGGTCCTGTCCGCGATGGACGGTGGGGCGCTGTTCTTCCGGCAGCTGGTCGACCGCGCGTCCGCGGTGCTGCTCGACGGCGGCGCGGAGGCGCCCGGGGACGCGGATGTCGTTGCGGCGCTGTGGGATCTGGTGTGGACGGGCCTCGTCACCAACGACACGATCGCGCCGCTGCGGGCACTCGTGGCCGGCCGGGGGGCGGCGCACAAGCCGCGTGCCTCGACACCCCGCGGCCGCTACGCGCGGCTGCGTGGCGCCCGGCCGGCGATGCCGAGCCGCACCGGTCCAC
>NZ_JBOHGA010000094.1:0-22948 GCF_050699915.1 Actinophytocola sp. | reverse complement strand
CCCGCGGCGAGCTCGTCCGGGCCGCCCGAACGCGGCCGCCGCACGCCGCGGACCAGACCGCTCAGCAACGGCGGCACGGCCCCGCTGGCCCGCAGCGCCTTCGCGTCCACGCGCATCGGGACGACCACGTCGTGGCCGGCACGGACGGCGGTGTCGAACAAAGCCATGCCCTGCTCGATGGGCAGCGGCAGCATGCCGGACCGCGCCATGCGCCGCAGGTCCGCGGCGCCGAGCGTCGCCGTCATCCCGGTCGCCTGCTCCCACGCGCCCCACGCCAGCGACGTCGCGGGCAGTCCGGCCGCCTGCCGGTGCCGGGCCAGCGCGTCCAGGTAGGCGTTGGCGGCCGAGTACCCCGCCTGCCCGCTGCCGCCGAGCACCCCGGCGACCGAGGAGAACAGGACGAACGCGGCCAGGTCGAGGTCCTTCGTCAGCTCGTGCAGATGCCACGCGCCAGTGGCCTTCGGAGCCAGCACGGTCGCGAACCGCTCCGGCGTCTGCGCGGTGAGCACACCGTCGTCGAGCACGCCGGCCGCGTGGATCACCGCGGTCAGCGGGTGCTCGGCCGGGATGTCGGCGAGCAGCCGCGCCACACTGTCCCGATCGGACACGTCGCACGCCGCGACGGTCACGTCCGCGCCGTGCTCGGCGAGCTCCGACCGCAGCTCCGCCACGCCGGGCGCGTCCGGTCCCCGCCGGCTCGCCAGCACCAGCCGGCGTACTCCGCAGGCGGTGAGGTGGCGAGCCAGCTCGCCACCCAGCCCGCCGGTGCCGCCGGTGACCAGCACCGTGCCGGCCGGGTCCCAGCGCGACGGCGTTCGCAGCACGATCTTGCCGACGTGCCCGGCCTGGCTCATCAGCCGGACGGCGTCGCGGGCCTGCCGAACGTCCCAGGTCCGCACCGGCAGCGGCGTCAGCTCGCCGCGCTCGAATAGGTCCAACAGCTCGCCCAGCAGTGCGCGCACCCGCTCCACACCGGCCTCGCGCAAATCGAATGCGCGGTACTCGATGCCGTCCAGGTCGGCGCGTACGTCGGTCTTGCCCATCTCGGCGAACCGTCCGCCGGGCGCGAGCAGCCGCACGGACGCGTCCACGAACTCGCCCGCGAGCGAGTTGAGCACCACGTCCACTCCGCGGCCGCCGGTGACCTCCCGGAATCGCTCCTCGAACTCGGTGGACCGCGACGACGCGATGTGGTCGTCGGCGACGCCCATGCCACGCAGCACGTCCCACTTCGTCTCGCTCGCCGTGGCGAACACCTCGGCGCCGAGGTGTCGCGCGAGCTGAACGGCGGCCATGCCGACGCCGCCGGCCCCGGCGTGGATCAGCACCGACTCCCCCGGTCGCAGCGAGGTCAGGTCCCGGAAGGCGTACAGCGGGGTGAGGAAGGCCATCGGCACCGAGGCGGCGTCGTCCCACGACCAGTGCGCCGGCATCGCGGCGAGCGAGCGCTCGTCGGTGACGGCCACCGGCCCGAACGCGCCGGGCACCAGCCCGAACACCCGATCGCCCGCTCGCAGGTCCACCACGTCGGGGCCGACCTCGGTCACGACGCCCGCGGCCTCGATGCCCAGCGGGCCCGCCTCTCCCGGGTACATGCCGAGGACGTTGAGGACGTCCCGGAAGTTCAGGCCGGCCGCGCGAACCTCGATCCGCACGTCGCGGCCGGTCAGCGGTTCGGCGACCGCCGGGCACGGCTCGACCGTCAGGCCGTCCACGGTCGCGTCACCGCCCGGCGTCAGGCGCCACGGCACCCCCGCGGGCGGCACCAGTCCGGTGCCGGACCCGAGCGTCGCCAGGCGCGCCACCCGCACCTCGCCCGACCGGACCAGCACCTGGTCCTCGCCGGTCGCCAGGGCGGACCCGAGCTCCGCCGGCTCGTCGGTGTCCACCAGGACGAACCGGTCGGGGTGCTCGGCCTGCGCCGCGCGCACCAGACCCCACACGGCCGCGGCGGCGAGGTCGCTGCCGTCGACCGCGCCGTGCGTCACGACGGCGAGGCGTGAGTCGGCGCACCGCTCGTCGGCGAGCCAGTCCTGCAGCACCCCGAGCAGCCGGGCGGTCGGCTCCTGGACCGAGTCCGCCGGCTCGGGGCCGACCCGCACGGCCACCACGTCGGGCACGGCATCGAGCGCGTCGACCGCACCCGCCAGCTCGACGACGTCCACTGTGGACATCTCCGACTCGGGGGCGGCGACCCACTCCAGCCGGAGCAGCGACTCGTGTCCGGCGGGCGGGGCGACGTTGGCCGCCGACACTTGGCGCAGCGCCAGCGAGGCGACGGTGGCGACCGGCGCACCGGCGGCGTCGACGACCGTCAGCGACACCGACTCGCCGCCCGTCGCCGCCACGTGGACCCGCAGCGCGGTCGCACCGGTGGTGTGCAGCGAGACCCCGTTCCAGGAGAACGGCACCCGGCCCCGCACCCGCTCGCCGAGGTCCACGAAGGACACCGCGTGCAGCGCGGCGTCCAGCAGCGCGGGGTGCACGCCGAACGCGTCCGCGTCGTCGACCCCGTCCGGCAGGACGACCTCGGCGAACACCTCGCCGTCCCGGCGCCACGCCGCGCGCAGTCCCCGGAACGTCGCGCCGTAGCCGAGACCGTCCTCGGCGAGCCGCTCGTAGAAGTCAGCCAGGCCGAGGGGTTCGGCGCCGGGCGGCGGCCAGGTCGTCAGTGTCTTCGGCTCTGTCTTCGGCTCTGTCTTCGGCTCTGTCTCCGGCTCGCTGTCCCGGACCGCGAGGACGCCGCTCGCGTGCCGCGTCCACGCCTGGTCCACCGCGTCCGCGGCCCGCGAGTACACCTCGACGTCCCGGCGGACCGACCCGTCCGGCGGACCCACCCGCACCTGCAGCTCCACGGCGTCCCGGCCGGCGAGCACCAGCGGCACGTCCAGGGTGAGCTCCTCGACCGCGTCGCAGCCGGTCTCGTCGCCCGCCCGGATCGCCAGCTCGAGGAAACCCGTGCCGGGGAACAGGATCGCGCCGCCGACGGCGTGGTCGGCGAGCCACGGGTGGGTCGCCAGCGACAGCCGCCCGGTGAGCAGGACCGCGTCGGAGCCGGCGAGCCCAACGGCCGCGCCCAGCAGCGGATGGTTCGCCGAGGTCAGTCCCAGTCCGGCCGCGTCGCGCGCGGGCGCCGACATCCGCGGCCAGTACCACTCGTGCTGGAACGGGTAGGTGGGCACGTCGACGCGATGCGCGCCGGTCCCGGTGAAGATCGCGGGCCAGTCCACGCCGACGCCGGCCGCGAACAACGTCGCCACGGCCGTGAGCGCGGCGGCCTCCTCGCCGCGGTCCTTGCGCAGCAACGAGGTCAGGACGACCGAGTCGCCGACGGTCTCCGCGGCGGCGGCCGACAGCACGCCGTCCGGGCCCAGCTCGAGGAATTTCGTCGCCCCGGACTCCGCGAGCGCCGCGACGGCGTCGCCGAACCGCACGGTGTCGCGGACCTGATGCACCCAGTACTCCGGAGCGCACAGGTCCTCGCCGACCACCCGGCCGGTCACGGTCGAGACGACGTCGAGCTCCGGTTCGGCGAACGACAGCTCGCCGACGACCTGCCGGAACTCCGCCAGCACCGGGTCCATCAGCGACGAGTGGAAGGCATGCGACACCCGCAGCCGCTTCGAGTCCGGGAACCGGCCGGCGAGCTTGTCGACGGCGTCCTCCCGGCCGGAGACCACGACCGACCGCGGCCCGTTGACGGCGGCGATGCCGACGGCTTCGGTCAGCAGCGGCACGACCTCGTCCTCGCTCGCGCGCAGCGACGCCATCGCGCCGCCGGCCGGCAGCGTCTCCATTAGCCGGCCGCGCTCGGCCACGAGCGTGCACGCGTCGGCCAGCGACAGCACCCCGGCCACGTGCGCGGCGGCGATCTCGCCGACCGAGTGGCCGGCCAGCGCGTCGGGCCGCACTCCCCACGACTCCACGAGCCGGTAGAGCGCCACCTCGAGGGCGAACAGCGCGGGCTGGGCGAAGACGGTTCGGTTGAGCGCGCGGTCGTCGTCGCCCCACAGCACGTCCCGCAGGGTCGGGTCGAACTCCATCATGATCGCGTCGAACGCCTCGGCGAAGACGCGGTGCCGCGCGTACAGCTCCCGGCCCATGCCGAGCCGCTGGGCGCCCTGGCCGGTGAACAGGAGCGCCAGCCGGCCGCTGCCCACCACACCGCGGGCAACCTCGACCGGCTCACCGCCGGCCGCCAGCAGGACCGCGCGATGCTCGAGCTCGCTGCGGCCGGTCGCCAGCGAGTAGCCGATGTCGAGCGGCTCGTGGCTCACCTCGCACACGCCAGCGACCAGCGCGTCCAGTGCGGCGTCGGATCGCGCGGACAGCACCCACGGCACGACCGCCGGCGACTCGGGTCGCTCCGCGGGCGGTTCGCCGTCCGGGGCCTGCTCGACCACGACGTGCGCGTTGGTGCCGCTGATCCCGAAGGAGGACACTCCCGCCCGGCGCGGGCGTCCGGTGTCCGGCCACGACACCTGCTCGGTGAGCAGCTCCACCGCACCGGTGTCCCAGTCCACATGCGACGACGGGGCGTCCACGTGCAGCGTCCGCGGCGCGGCGCCGTGCCGCATCGCCATCACCATCTTGATCACGCCCGCGACGCCGGCCGCGGACTGCGCATGCCCGATGTTCGACTTGACCGAGCCCAGCAGCAGCGGCGTCTCGCGGTCCTGGCCATAGGTCGCGAGCAGCGCCTGCGCCTCGATCGGGTCGCCGAGGGTGGTGCCGGTACCATGTGCCTCGACGACGTCGACGTCCGATGTGGACAGTCCGGCGTTCGCCAGGGCCTGGCGGATCACCCGGCGCTGTGAGGGGCCGTTGGGCGCGGTGAGACCGTTGGACGCGCCGTCGGAGTTCACCGCGGAACCGCGCAGCACGGCGAGGATCGGGTGACCGTTGCGGACCGCCTCGGACTGGCGCTCCAGCACCAGCACGCCGACGCCTTCCGCCCAGCCCGTGCCGTCCGCCGCGTCGGCGAACGACTTGCACCGCCCGTCCAGCGCGAGTCCGCCCTGCCGGTCGAACTCCCCGAACCCGTCCGGGGCGGCCATCACGGTGACGCCGCCGGCCAGCGCGAGCGAACATTCCCCGGACCGCAGCGCCTGCGCGGCCCAGTGCATCGCCACGAGCGACGACGAGCACGCGGTGTCCACGGTGACCGCCGGGCCCTCGAGCCCGAGGGTGTAGGACAGCCGGCCGGAGAGCACGCTCGCCGCGACCCCGGTCAGCAGGTGCCCGCGCAGGTCGGCGCCGGAGCGCACGACGACGTCGAGGTAGGCGCCCTCGGTCGCGCCGATGAACACGCCGGACCGGCTGCCCCGCAACGAAGACGGCGCGATGCCGGACCGTTCGACGGCCTCCCACGCGGTCTCCAGCAGCAGCCGCTGCTGCGGGTCCATAGCGACGGCCTCCCGCGGCGAGATGCCGAAGAAGCCCGCGTCGAACTCGCCGACGTCGTGCAGGAACCCGCCCGCTCGCACGGCACTCTCGCCGCGGCCGGACGTCGCGAGCGCGTCCCAGCCGCGGTTGTCGGGGAACCCGGAGATGGCGTCGCGGCCCTGCGCCACCAGCCGCCACAGGTCCTCCGGCGAGCGCACGCCGCCGGGGTAGCGACAGCTCATGCCCACGATCACGACGGGGTCGTCGGCGGCGCCCAGGCCGATGGCCACCGGGCCCAGCTCGTCCTCCTCGCCGCCGAGCAGCTCGTCCAGCAGGTGCCCGGCCAGCACGGTCGTCGTCGGGTAGTCGAACACCACGGTCGCCGGCAGGCTCAGGCCGGTGGCCGCGCACAACCGGTTGCGCAGCTCGACCGCGGTCAGCGAGTCGAACCCGAGGTCGCGGAACGCGCGGCCGATCTCGACGCCCTCCGCGGACGTGTGTCCCAGCACCGTGGCCACCTCGGCGCGGACGAGGTCGACGACCATCGCGCGCCGCTCGGACTCGCGCACGCCGGCGAGCCGGCGGGTGAACGCGGCGACGCCCGGCGGCTCGGCGACCTTGGTCTCGCCAACGAGACCGCGCAGCAGGGGCGGCACCTGGTTCTGGATCAGCAGGGCCGACTGGTCCACGCGGATCGGGAGGACGACCGCCTCGCGGCCGGTGGTGGCGACGTTGAACAGGGCGAGGCCCTGCTCGGGGGACAGCGGGCTCATGCCGGACCGCTTCATCCGCTGGAGGTCCGCGGAGGTCAGCCGCGCGGTCATGCCCGTGTCGCGAGCCCACGCGCCCCACGCGAGCGAGGTGGCCGGCAGACCCTGCGCGGCGCGGTGCTGTGCGAGCGCGTCGAGGAACGCGTTGGCGGCCGCGTAGTTCGCCTGGCCCGGGCTGCCCATCACGCCGGCGACCGAGGAGAACATCACGAACGCCTGCAGGTCCAGGTCCCGGGTCAGCTCGTGCAGGTACCACGCGCCGTCGGCCTTCGGCCCGAACACCGTGTCGACGCTGTCCGGAGTCAGCGACCCGAGCACGCCGTCGTCGAGCACGCCAGCGGCGTGGATGACGGCCGTCAGCGGGTGTTCGGCCGGGATGCCCGCGAGCAGCCGCGCCACACTGTCCCGATCGGACACGTCGCAGGTCGCGATCGTCACGTCGGCGCCGTGCGCGATCAGCTCGACCTGCAGCTCCAGCGCGGCCTGCCCGGCCATGCCGGTGCGGCTGACGAGCAGCAGCCGCTTCATGCCGTGCTCGCCGACGAGGTGGCGGGCCATCAGGCCGCCGAGCCCGCCGGTCCCGCCGGTGATCAGCACCGTCCCTTGTGGATCCCAGCTCATCGGCGCACCCGGCGCGGTCACCAGCTGCTCGATCCGGGCCACTCGCGCCTCGCCGTCGCGGACGACGAACTGCGGCTCGTCGGAGGTCAGCAGCCCCGGCAGCGCCGCCGCGGAGGCCGGGGAGTCGTCGAGGTCGAGCAGCACGAACGCCGACGGGTTCTCCACCTGCGCCGAGCGCACCAGCCCCCACACCGCGGCGGCGGCCGGGTCGTCGATGGCGTCCCCGTCGTCGACGGCGCCGTGGGTGGCGAAGGCCAGGCGGGCGTGCCCGTACCGGTCGTCCGCCAGCCACTCCTGGGCCAGGGCGAGCGCGCGGCTGGTCACCTCGCGCGCCGCGCCGGAGGCGTCATCGCGGCCGTGGCCGCCGAGCCGGACCAGCACCACGTCCGGCACCTCGGCCAGGTCCGCCAGCTCTCCGGTGAGCTCCACGACGGCCGGCCGCTCGGCGGCGTCGGTGGCCGGCGCGGGCACCCACGTCACCCGGAACATCGAGTCGAGGTCGTCGTACTGCTCGGGCGGCGGCTCGTCCGGCCAGAACCACTCGTGCTGGAACGCGTAGGTCGGCAGCTCGACCCGGCGGGCCCCGGTGCCGGCGAAGAAGCCCGCCCAGTCGAGGTCCACGGCATGGACGTGCAGCGCGGCGAGCGCGCTCACCAGGGCCGACACCTCGTCCCGGCCGGTGCGTTGGGTGGCGATGACGGCCGTCTGTTCGGCGACGCACTCCTGGGCCATCGCGGTCAGCACGCCGTCCGGTCCGAGCTCCAGCAGGGTCGTGACCCCGGCGTCCTCCAGGGCGGTCACGGCGTCGGCGAACCGCACGGTCTCGCGGACGTGGCGCACCCAGTACTCGGGGCTGGTCACGGGCTCGTCGGTGTCCGCGGCGCCGGTCATGGCGATCTCCGGGCGCCGGAAGGTCAGCGTCGAGACGACATCGCGGAACTCGTCGAGCATCGGGTCCATCAGCGGCGAGTGGAACGCGTGCGAGACGGTCAGCCGGCGGGTCTTGTCGAACCGCTCGGCGATCGCGGCCACCTCGTCGGCCACACCGGCGAGCACGACCGACGACGGCCCGTTGACCGCGGCGATCGACACGCCTTCGGTCAGCAGCGGCAGGACCTTCTCCTCGTCGGCACGCAGCGACACCATCGCCCCGCCGGGGGGCAACGCCGCCATCAGCCGGGCCCGGGCCGAGACGAGCGAGCACGCGTCCTCGAGCGAGAGCACGCCCGCGACGTGCGCGGCGGCCAGCTCGCCGATCGAGTGGCCGCCGACGTGGTCCGGGCGCAGCCCCCACGACTCCAGCAGCCGGAACAGCGCCACCTCGTAGGCGAACAGCGCGGGCTGGGCGTTGCCGGTCCGGTCGAGCGCCTCCGTGTCGTGGCCCCACATCACGTCGCGCAACGCCGGGTCCAACGCCGGGTCCAGAACGGCGAGCACCGCGTCGAACGCCTCGGCGAACGCCGGGAACCGCTCGTACAGCTCTCGGCCCATGCCCGGCCGCTGCGAGCCCTGACCGGCGAAGAGCACCCCGAGGGTCGCGGCGTGCTCGACCGTCTGCTCGACGGTGCCCGGCGCGGACACCCCGGAGATCCAGGACGCGAGGGTCTCGCGCAGCGTGGCCCGCTCGGTGCCGACCACGGCCAACCGGTGCTCGAAGCTCGCCCGGCCGGTCGCCAGCGACAGCGCCACGTCGCCGCCGTCGAGCGCCGGCCGTTCGTCCACATGCGACAGCAAGCGGGTCGCCTGGTCGCGCAGCGCCGCCCGGGTCCGCCCGGACAGCACCCACGGCAGCACGCCCGGTCCGGCGGCCGGCGGCTCGTTCGCGGGCTCCGCGCGGTCCTCGGCGGGTGCCTGCTGCAGGACGACGTGCGCGTTGGTCCCGGTGACGCCGAACGCGGAGACACCCGCGCCGCGGGGCCGGTCCGTCTCCGGCCAGCGACGCCGCTCGGTCACCAGCTCGACCGCGCCGGCCGTCCAGTCCACATGGGACGACGGCTGGTCGACGTGCAGCGTCTGCGGCACGACACCGTGCCGGATCGCGAGCACCATCTTGATGACCCCGGCGAGCCCGGCGGCGGCCTGGGTGTGGCCGATGTTGGACTTGACCGAGCCGAGCAGCAGCGGCCGCTCCCGGCCCTGGCCGTAGGTCTCCAGCAGGGCCTGCGCCTCGATCGGGTCGCCGAGCTTCGTGCCGGTGCCGTGCGCCTCGATGACGTCGACGTCCGATGTGGACAGACCGGTCGCGGCGAGCGCCTGGCGGATCACGCGTTGCTGGGCCGGACCGTTGGGCGCGGTGAGACCGTTGGACGCGCCGTCGGAGTTCACCGCCGAGCCGCGCAGCAGCGCCAGCACCTGGTGCCCGTTGCGCCGCGCGTCGGACAGGCGCTCCGCGACGACGACCGCGACGCCCTCGCCCCAGCCGGTGCCGTCCGCGCCGTCGGCGAACGCCTTGCACCGGCCGTCGGCGGCGAGCCCGCCCTGCCGGCTGAACTCGACGAACGCGCCCGGCGTGGACATCACCGTCGCGCCGCCGACCAGTGCGAGCGAGCACTCCCCCGCGCGCAGCGACTGCGCCGCGACGTGCAGCGCGACCAGCGAGGACGAGCACGCCGTGTCGACGCTCAGCGACGGCCCCTCCAGCCCGAAGGCGTAGGAGATGCGACCGGAGGCCGCGCCCGCACCCATGCCGGTGCCGACCCCGCCGTCCACGTCGTCGAGGGAGTTCACCGTCAGGTACGAGTAGTCCTGGCCGCTGAGCCCGACGAACACCCCGGTCCGGCTGCCGCGCAGGCGGTGCGCGTCGATCCCGGCGCGTTCGAGTGCCTCCCACGCGGTCTCCAGGAGCAGCCGCTGCTGCGGGTCCATCGACAGCGCCTCGCGCGGCGAGATCCCGAAGAACCCGGGGTCGAACTCGGCGGGCCGGTCGAGGAAGCCGCCGGCGCGGGTGATGCGCGCACCGCTCTCGTCGACGCCGTCGAGGTCCCAGCCGCGGTCGGGCGGGAACCCGGTGATCGCGTCCCGGCCGGAGACCACGAGGTCCCACAGCTGTTCGGGCGAGCGGATCCCGCCGGGGAACACGCAGCTCATCGAGACGATCGCGATCGGCTCGGTGGCCGAGGCCACGAGCCGCGCGTTCTCCCTGCGCAGGCGTTCGGTCTCCTTCACCGAGGCGCGAAGCGCCGCGACGACCTTCTCGTTCGGCATCGGGTCCATGCGGGGAGTACAACGCGGACGAGCCAGCGGAACGCCTAGAAGTCGGCCGGCTTCGCGGCCACGGCGCAGACGTAGTCGAGGTGGTCGACCTCGTGCCGGATCCGCGCACAGTCGCTCCACTCGCGGTCCACGGTCGCGGCGACCTCGGCCGGGACGTGCCGGCGCGCCTCGGGCTCGTTCGCCAGGCGGCTCCAGTGGCGGAACCACGGCTCCCAGCTGAGCTCCCGGATGGACGTGACCCGGCCGTCGGCGAAGCCGGCGTCGGCGAGGTGGCCCGCGTAGTCGCTCCGGTCGTACCAGTTGTCGGCCGGGATGCTGAACCGGTACAAGCTCAGCCGCGGCGTGCGGAAGAACGTGGGCGGCGTGGCCGCGTCGACCGGCAGCGTGTCGATCGACGCGAGCAGCCCGCCGGGCCGCAGCACCCGGTACGCCTCCCGGAAGAAGCCGGCGCGGGTGTGGAAGTGCATCGCGGCGTCGAGCGTGACCACCCTGTCGAAGCTGCCGTCCGGGTAGGGCAGCTCGGTCGCGGAGCCCACCTGGAAGTCGAGCCGATCCTCGGCCTCTCCCTCGGCCACAGCCCGCCGGCGCGCGTGCTCGATCTGGCGCGGTGCCATGTCGATCGCGTGGATCGACCGCGGCTGCCAGTCGCGCAGCCACAGGAAGTCCTGGTCGCCGTAGCCGCAGCCGACGTCGAGGACGTCCTGCCCGGGACCGAGCCGGGCGGTGTCGGCCAGCAGCACCGCGGCGGCCTCGCCGGCCTCGTCCACGGTCGTCTCGTCGGACGCCCAGTACCCGATGTTCGTGTACCGGGTGGACCGCTGCGCGAACTGCGCGTCCGGGTCGGACAGCTGGTACAGCAGCCCGACCCGCCGGTCGGGGTCGCGCGTGGCGACGGCTCGGACCAACCTGCCCATCAACCTGACCTTGCCCAACATGGCCGGAGCGTACTAGCGGCCATGCCGGGCGTTTCCCCAGAAACGGCGGCCATGTAGCAGTTTCACCAGTGCGGGTTGGTACACCATCCGGCTATGCCTCGTTCCGCGCGCCCGGTCCTGTTCGTCAGCTCCTCGGGGAGCGGCGTGCTCAACCCGATGCTGGTGCTGGCCGGCGAGCTCGCGCGGCGTGGCATCCCCGGGCTGTGGTTCGCCGCCGACGAGCACTGCCGCGCCGACGTCGAGGCCATCCGCGGCCGGAGCACGGTCGAGTTCGCCTCGCTGGGCGAGGAGATCCCGGAGCTGTCGCCGACCAGCTGGGACGACGACACCTACTGGGAGATCACCCAACGCTCGACCTGGAAGGCGCTGCGCGCGACCGCCCTGCACACGTTGGAGCCGAGCCTGCGGCTGGACAAGCACGTGCGGCTCGACGAGATCGTGCGTCGCGTGGAGCCGGCGCTGCTCGTCGTCGACAAGGTCAGCGCCTACGCCGCACGGCTCGCCATCGCCCGCGGCATCCCGTACGTCGTCGCCGGCCCGTTCCTGCCGAGCAACATGCTGTATCCCAAGGTGCCCAAGGGTTTCCCGGCGCCCAACTCCGGGCTCGGCCGGCACATGACGCGGGCGCAGCGACTGGCCAACCGGCTGTTCCCGCTGCGCACCGCGGGTCTGCTGCGCCACCCGCGCATCGTCGCGGCGCTGCTGCGGTTCGTCCGGGCCCGCAGGCGACTCGGCATCCCCGCCCGCGCCGGCCGCCCGACCGCGGTGACCGACCACGCCCACCTCGTGCTCTGCCACACGCTGCCGGGCGTCGAATACCCGATGCCGCTGCCGGACAACGTCCGCACGCTGGGCGCGATGATCCCGCCCCTGCCCGAGGCGCCGGGCGCGGACGACGACCTGTCCGCCTGGCTGGACGCGTACGACTCGATTGTCTACATCGGACTCGGCACCATCACCCGGCTCAGCGCCGAGCAGATCGCCACGCTCGTCGACGTCGCCGGCAAGCTCGACGACCACCACGTCCTGTGGAAGCTGCCGAAGGCGCAGCACGGCCTGCTGCCCCCGGCCGACAAGCTGCCGCCGAACCTGCGGATCGAAAGCTGGCTGCCCTCGCAGCTCGACGTGCTGGCCCATCCGAACGTCCGGGTCTTCGTCAACCACGCCGGCGGCGGCGGCTTCAACGAGGGGCTGGCGCTGGGCAAGCCGATGGTGCTCCACCCGCTGTGGGTGGACTGCCACGACCAGGCGGTCCGCGGCGCCGACGCCGGCGTGAGCCTCACCCTGACCGCCGAGCGGTTCGACCTCGACGAGGTGGTGCACACGGTGCGCCGCGTGCTCACCGAGGAGTCGTTCACCGCACGCGCCGAGCACTTCCGGCGGCTGCAGCTCGAGCTGGGCGGTCGCGCGGCCGCCGCCGACGCGATCCTCGGGCTGCCCGTCCTGCGCTGAGGAAACTCCACGAGGAAGGCACATCCGATGGCGGTCACCATCGAGTTCCCCCGCAGGCGGCCTGGCCGGCTGACCCCGCCGGAGGAGTACGCCGAGCTGCGCGCCCGGCCCGGGCTCGTCCGCTCGGCCCTGCCGGGCGGCTGCGCCGTGTGGCTCGTCACCCGGCACGAGGACGTGCGGCAGGTACTGACGAGCCCGTACGTCAGCTCCAACCCCGAGCGTGAGGGCTTCCCGACCCTGGGCGAGGTGCAGACGGTGCCGCTGCACGAGCAGATCCCCGGCTGGTTCGTGGGCTACGACCCGCCCGAGCACGGCCGGTTCCGCAAGGCGCTGATCCCCGAGTTCACCGTGCGCCGCATCAAGGCGCAGCGCCCGAAGATCCAGCAGGTCGTCGACGCCCGGGTGGACGCGCTGCTCGCCGCAGGCTCGCCCGCCGACCTGGTGCGCGAGTTCGCGCTGCCGGTGCCGTCGCTCGTGATCTGCTCGCTGCTCGGGGTGCCCTACTCCGACCACGAGTTCTTCGAGAACCACACCCGCACGCTCGTCACGTTCACCACGACCAAGGAGGAACGCCAGCACGCGGGCGGCGAGCTGATCGGCTACCTGGAGCGCCTGGTCACGATCAAACAGCGCTTCCCCGGCGACGACCTGGTCAGCAAGCTGCTCGACCGCGCGGAGCTGAGCGTGCAGGAGATCGTCGGAGTCGGCCTGCTGCTGTTGATCGCCGGCCACGAGACGACCGCGAACAACATCGCCATCGGCACGGTCATGCTGCTGCTGAACCGGGAGTGGATCGGCGACCCTCGTGCGGTCGAGGAGATCCTGCGCTTCGCGTCGGTGGCCGACCTCGTGTCGCTGCGGGTGGCTGTCGAGGACGTGGAGATCGGCGGTGAGTTGATCCGGGCGGGCGAGGGCATCGTGCCGCTCGTCGCGGCGGCCAACCACGACGTCGACGTCTTCGACCACGCGGACACCTTCGACCCGTCGCGCCCGGCCCGCCAGCACGTGGCCTTCGGGTACGGCGTGCACCAGTGCCTCGGCCAGCACCTGGTGCGCGCCGAGGTCGACATCGCGTTCGCCACCCTCTTCGACCGGGTGCCGACCCTCGACCTCGCCGAGCCGGTCGAGGACCTGCCCTTCAAGTACGACGGCATCCTCTTCGGCGTGCACGCGCTGCCCGTCACCTGGTAGCCCGAACGGAGAAGGGGGCCGTGCCGCACCGGCACGGCCCCCTCTCGTTCAGCTTCTCGGTTCAGCGCAGCTCGCCGTCCAGCGCGGTCCGCACCAGGTCGTCGAGTGCCATCTCGTCGATCGCGTCGTCCGCCGCCTCGTCCTGCCGGTTCGCGCGGACGCGGCCGGCCAGCGCCAGCAACGGTTCCAGCACGCCCACCTCGCGCAGCTCGGCGACCGAGACCGTGGCGAGCAGCGAGCGGATCGCCGCCTGATCGTGGTCGGTGTCGGCTTCCTGCATGGCGTCCTCCGGCAACAGCCGGGCCCGCAGGTACTCGGCCAGCGCGGACGGGGTCGGGTGGTCGAACACGAGCGTGGACGAGAGCCCCAACCCGGTCTCGGCGTTCAGCGCGTTGCGCAGCTCGATCGCGGCGAGCGAGTCGAACCCGATGTCCTTGAACGCCTGGGTGGGCTGCACCGAGCCCGGTCCCGGCAGCCCGAGCACGGTCGCCGTCGTCGACCTGACCAGCGCGAGCATGCGCGTGATCCGTTCCGCCTCCGGCAGGTCCACCAATGTCGCGCGCAGCGCCGCCGTGGTCGCCGAGCCGTCGCGCGCCTCGCCCGCGAGCTCGGCGTAGCGCGGCAGGTCGCTCAGCAGCGGGCTGGGCCGGGCGGCGAGGAACGACCGGACGAAGCGGGCCTGGTCGATGTCCGCGACCACCGCCGTCGGGTCGGCACCCGACACGATCCGGCGCAGCGCGCTGATCGCGAGCTCCGGGTCCATCGCGCCGACGCCGGCGTCCCGGGTGTCCGTGCCGGCGGCCATGCCGGCGCCGGCCCAGGCTCCCCACGCCACCGAGGTGGCCGGGAGTCCGAGCGCGCGACGGTGTTCGGCCAAGGCGTCGAGCACGGCGTTCGCGGCGGCGTAGTTCGCCTGGCCCGCGTTGCCCACCGCCCCGGACGCCGAGGAGAACAGCACGAAGGCCGACAGGTCGAGCTCGCGCGTCAGCTCGTCGAGCACGAGCGCGGAGGTGACCTTCGACCGGTACACCGCGGCGAACCGCCCCGGCGTCAGGCCGGCGAGCAGCCCGTCGTCGAGCACGCCCGCCGCGTGCACCACCGCGGTGAGCGGCTGCTCCGCCGGGATCGCCGCCAGCAGCCCGCCCACCGCGTCGCGGTCGGCCACGTCGCACGCGGCGATCGTGACCTCCGCGCCGAGCGCGGTCAGCTCCGCCCGCAGCGCGGTCGCGCCCGGGGTGTCCGGGCCTCGGCGACCGGCGAGGACCAGGTGCGCGGTGCCGGCTGCCGCCAGCGCCCGGGCCACCTGACCGCCCAGCGCGCCGGTGCCACCGGTGATCAGCACGGTGCTCTCGGGCGTCCACTCTTCCGTGGGCAGCGCGCCCGCGGGCTGGGTCAGGCGCCGGCCGTGGACGCCGGACGCGCGGATCGCGACCTGGTCCTCGGTCCCCGCCAGCACCCCGTGGAAGCGGGCGAGCCCGGTCTCGTCGAGCGTCGTGGGCAGGTCGACCAGCCCACCCCAGCGGCCCGGATGCTCGAGGGCGGCTACGCGGCCGAGACCCCAGATCCCGGCCTGCGACGGGTTCGCGACCGGGTCCGCCTCGTCGACGGCGACGGCGTCGCGGGTGACGCACCACAGGGGCGCGGCGACCGCGGCGTCGCCGAGCGCCCGCAGCAACGTGGCGACGTCGGCCGGCTCGGTCAGCAGCGAGACCACACCGACGGCGTCGGTGTCCAGTCGGTCCCCGAGCTCGACCCTCGTCATCCCTTCGGTCACGGCGTCGGTCCACGCGTCGGTCGGGCCGGCCGGCACCACGGCGAGCCAGGTGCCGTCGGGCCGACCCGAGCCGACCGTGACCGGCCGCCAGCCGATCCGGTAGTGCCACTTGTCCACAGTGGACTTCGCGGCGTCGGGCCAGAAGCGCTCGTGCTGGAACGGGTAGGTCGGCAGGTCCACGGGCCGGGCGCCGGAGCCGGCGTGGAAGGCGTGCCAGTCGACGGGGACGCCGTGCACATAAGCCTGGGCGAGCGCCGTGACGAGCGTCGTCTCCTCGTCGCGGTCCCCGCGCAGCGTCGGCACGCATGCCCGATCCGGAGGGACACAGTCCGCCGCCATGCCCGTGAGCACGGCGTCCGGGCCCAGTTCGACGAACGTCGTGGCGCCGTCGTCGGCGAGCGCGGTGACGTCGTCGGCGAAGCGAACCGTGTCACGAACATGACGCACCCAGTAGTCCGGAATGTCGACCGCACCGCGCATCGAGACCGCCGCGGGGTGGAACTCCAGACCCGACACCACGTTCGCGAACTCCTCCAGCATCGGCTCCATCAACGGCGAATGGAACGCATGCGAGGTCCGCAACCACTTCGCATGCTCGAACCGAGCCGCGAGCGCCAGTACCGCGTCCTCGGCTCCCGCGACGACGACCGAACGCGGGCCGTTCACCGCCGCGATCGACACCTCGTCGGTCAGCAGCGGTTCGACCTCGACCTCGGTGGCGCGCAGTGACACCATCGCCCCGCCCTCGGGCAGGGCCTGCATGAGCCGGCCGCGCGCCGAGACGAGCGTGCACGCGTCCTCGATGGACAGCACGCCCCCGACGTGCGCCGCGGCGATCTCGCCGACCGAGTGCCCGGCCAGGAAGTCCGGCCGCACTCCCCAGTGTTCGAGCAGCCGGAACAGCGCGACCTCGACCGCGAACAGCGCGGGCTGCGCGAACTCGGTCCGGTCCAGCGCCGCCTCGTCCTCCCCCCACAGCACCTCGCGCAGGCGCGGGTCGAGCCGGCCGAGCACGTCGTCGAGCGCATCCGCGAACACCGGGAACCGCTCGTACAGCCCGCGTCCCATGCCCAGCCGCTGCGACCCCTGGCCGGAGAACAGGAACGCCACCTTGCCCGCGCCGGCCACGGCGCGCAGCGCGGTGCCCGACTCCAGCAGGGCTGACAGGCCTTCTCGGTCGTCGGTCACCACGGCCGCCCGGTGCTCGAACGCCGACCGCGTGGTGGCAGAGGCGAAGGCGACGTCCCGCAACGAAAGATCGGGCTCGGCCCGCAGGTGTGCGGCCAGGTCCCGAAGTCGGGCCGACAAGGCTGCGTCGGTTCGCCCGGAGACCAGGACCGGCACGAGACCGGCCGCGGGCGTCGCCGGGGCGGGTTCGGCCGGCGGTCCCTCGACGACGAGGTGCGCGTTCGTGCCGCTGGCGCCGAACGAGGACACGCCCGCCCGGCGCGGCCGGCCGGTCTCCGGCCACGCCAGCCGCTCGGTGAGCAGCTCGGCCGCACCCGTCGACCAGTCCACATGGGACGACGGAGTGCCGACGTGCAGGGTCGCCGGCAGCACGCCGTGGCGCATCGCCATGACCATCTTGATCACGCCGGCGACGCCCGCGGCGGACTGCGTGTGGCCGATGTTGGACTTGACCGAGCCGATGTACAGCGGCGCCTCCCGGTCCCGCCCGTAGGTCGCCAGCAGCGCCTGGGCCTCGATCGGGTCGCCGAGCGGAGTCCCGGTGCCATGCGCCTCCACGGCGTCGACGTCCGACGTGGACAGTCCGGCCGCAGTGAGGGCCCGACGGATCACCCGGCGCTGCGAAGGCCCGTTGGGGGCGGTGAGGCCGTTGGACGCGCCGTCGGAGTTGATGGCCGAACCCCGTACCACGCCGAGGATCCGGTGGCCGAGGCGTCGGGCGTCGGACATCCGCTCCAGGACGAGCACGCCGACGCCCTCCGACCAGCCGGTGCCGTCGGCGTCCTCGGCGAACGCCTTGCAGCGGCCGTCCGGGGACAGCGCGCCCATCTCCCCGAACTCGACGAAGCCCACCGGGGTCGACATCACGGTCACCCCGCCGGCCAGCGCCAGCGAGCACTCCCCCGCGCGCAGCGCCTGCGCCGCGAGGTGCACGGCGACGAGCGAGGACGAGCACGCGGTGTCCACGGTGACCGCCGGGCCCTCCAGGCCGAACGAGTACGACACGCGCCCGGAGAGCAGGTTGCCTGCCTGCGCGGTCTGCACGTGCCCGCGGGTCCCGGTCGGAGGCCGGTAGTCGCCGGAGGCGCCACCGACGAACACGCCGGCATCGCTGCCGCGCAACGTCGCCGGGTCGATGCCCGCGCGTTCGAGGCCCTCCCACGCGACCTCCATCACGAGCCGCTGCTGCGGGTCCATCACGATGGCCTCGCGGGGCGAGATGCCGAAGAAGCCGGGGTCGAAGTCCGCGGCCCCGTCGAGGAAACCGCCCGCGGTGGCGCCGCCGCGGTCCGTAAGGTCCCAGCCGCGGTCGGCGGGGAACCCACCGATGACGTCCCGCTCCTCGGCGACGACGCGCCACAGGTCCTCGGGCGAGCGCACACCACCCGGGTAGCGGCAGCTCATGCCGACGATCACCACCGGGTCGCCGCTCACCACGGTCGGCACCGGTGCCGCCTGCTCCTCGGCCGTGCCGAGCAGCTCGCCGAGCACGAAGCGCGCCAGCGCGGTCGGGTTCGGCTCGTCAAACGCCAGCGTCGCCGGCAGCGTGAGACCGGTCAGGTTCGCGAGCCGGTCACGCAGCTCGACCGCGGTGAGCGAGTCGAAGCCCAGCTCCGAGAACGCCCGCGTCGCCGCCACGTCGCCGGCGTCGGGGTGCCCGAGCACCGCGGCGACCTCGGTCCGGACGAGATCGGTGAGCGAGCCCGCTCGCCTGCCCTGGGGCAGCCGCAGCAGCTCTTCCCGCAGCCGGCTCGTGGTCGGGGTCGCGTCGGCCGGTGGGACCGGTTCAGTCCAACGGCCGGTGAGCAGCGGGCTCGACCGGGTCGCGGTGAACGCCGGGCCGAACCGGTCCCACCGCACGTCCGCGACGAGCACCGCCGGCTCGGGCCCGCCGACCACGGTCGCGAGCGCGACCAGGGCCACCTCGGGTGCCAGCGGCGGCAACCCGCTCGCCCGCAGGTGCGTGACCTCGTCGCCGGGCAGGCCCGAGTCCGCCCAGGGGCCGAAGGCCACCAGTGTGGCTGGCTTGCCGACGGATCGCCGGTGCCGCACCAGATCTTCCAGTGCCGCCTCCGCCGCCGCCTCGTCGCCGCGGCCGCGCACGCCGAGGGTGCCGGCGAGCGACGTGCACACCACGAGTGACTGCTCGTCGTCGAGGAGCTCGGCCAGTTCGCGGGTGCCGGCGAGCGACCCTCCACAGTGGACTACCGCGGCCACCTCGTGCTCGGCGAGCAGGGCGGCGAGCGCATCGCGGTCCGCGAGGTCGCACTCGACGACCGTCGCGCCCGACTCGGCGAGCCAGGCCGCCACCCGGGCGCCGACCGACTGGTCGGTACCGGTCACCAGGACGGTGCCGTCGGGTTGCCACGGCTCGCCGGAACCGGCCCGCGCGGCGGCGAGCCGGCGGGCGAACACGCCGTCCGCACGGATCTCGACCTGGTCCTCGGCGCCGGTGAGCACCCCGGCGAGGACCTCTTCGTCGACCGTCGCGGGAAGCTCGACCAGGCCGCCCCACCGCTCGGGGAACTCCAGCGCCGCCACCCGGCCCCAGCCCCAGAGCTCGGGCGTCTCGCGGGTGAGGCACCACAGCCGCGCGTCGCCGACGTGGTCGAGCAGCGCCCGGTTGGCCTCGACCGTGGGCAGCAGCGAGAGCACGCCGGCACATTCCGGCAGCGCGGTCAGCGGGGCCGCCTCGTCGACCTCGACCCGGTTGACTCCGGCCCACTCGTCGCCGATGTGCCCGGCGGGGACGACCTGCAGCCACGTGCCGTCCAGGGTCACGTCGGGCACGGTCACCCGCTGCCACTCGACGCGGTGACACCAACCGTCCATCTCGGACTTCGGGGCCTCCGGCCAGAACCGGCGTCGCTGGAACGGATAGGTGGGCAGGGCGACGCGGCGGGCACCGCTGCCCGCGAAGAACGCCTCCCAGTCGACCGGCACCCCGGCGGTGAACAGCCCGGTCAGCGAGGTGACGGCCGCGGTCTCCTCGCCGTGCGTGCCCCGCAGCATCGGCACGACCGCGCTGTTGGTGCCGTTCGCGCGGGCCATGGCCGACAGCACACCGAACGGTCCGACCTCGAAGAGGACGGCACCGTCGATGTCCAGCGACGCGATCGCGTCGGCGAACATGACGGTCTCGCGGATGTTGTCGACCCAGTACGCGGCGCCGGCCACCGGCTCGTCCGTGTCGACGGTCGAGACGAACGGGACCACGGGCTCGGCGAAGGGCAGGTCCGCGATCGCGGCACGGAAGTCATCGAGCATCGGGTCCATCAGCGGCGAGTGGAAGCCGTGCGAGACCGGCAGCCGCTTCGTCTTCTCGAACTGGGCGACGATCGCCAGGACCTCGTCCTCGGCACCGGAGACGACCGTCGCGAGGTGACCGTTCACCGCCGCGATCGCGGTGTTCGGCGTCAGCCGCGCCCGCACCTCCTCCTCGGTGGCCATGATCGAGTACATCGCGCCATCGGCCTGCACGTCCTGCATCATCCGCGCCCGGATGGCCACCAGCCGGCAGGCGCCGGCGAGGTCGAGGACGCCGGCGACGTGTGCGGCGGGGAGTTCGCCGAGCGAGTGCCCGGTCACCGCTGCCGGCCGCACGCCCCACGACTCGATCAGCCGGAACAGCGCGATCTCGACGGCGAACAGGGCGGGCTGGGCGTACTCGGTCTGGTCCAGCAGGTCCTCGTCGTCCCCCCACATCACGTCCCGCAGCACCGGGTCGAAGTGCGCGAGCGAGGCGTCGAGCGCGTCGGCGAAGACCGGGAAGCGCGCGTACAGGTCGCGGCCCATTCCCAGCCGCTGCGAGCCCTGGCCGGTGAACAGCAGCACCGGCTTCGCCGCCGTCCCCGCCTCGCCGGCCTCCAGCTCGACCACACCGTCCGGTGTGGACAGCAGGGCCATGCGGTGGGCGAACGTCGCCCGGCCGGTCGCCAACGTGAAGCCCACGTCGACCGGGTCCGCGGACGAGTCCACGGCCCACTCCGCCAGCCGGTCGGCCTGCGTGCGCAGTGCCTCGGGGGTCTTCGCGGAGAGCACCCACGGCACGATCTCCATGGCCGCCCCCGCCGATACCTGGCCCGACACCGGCTCCGGTGCCTCGATGATCACATGGGCATTCGTGCCGCCCACTCCGAACGCGGACACCCCGGCGCGGCGCGGCCGGCCGGTCGCCGGCCAGTCCGCCGGCTCGGCGAGCAGTCGGACCGTGCCCGCCGACCAGTCCACATGCGACGTCGGCTCACCTGCGTGCGGCGTCCTCGGCAGCAGGCCGTGACGCATCGCCATGGTCATCTTCACCACGCCGGCCATGCCCGCCGCGGCCTGCGTGTGTCCCAGGTTCGACTTGACCGAGCCGACCAGCAGCGGCTCCTCGCGGTCCCGCCCGTAGGTGGCGAGCAGCGCCTGCGCCTCGATCGGGTCGCCGAGCTCGGTGCCGGTGCCGTGCGCCTCGACGGCGTCAACGTCCGATGTGGACAGTCCGGCGTCGGCGAGCGCGGCCCGGATGACGCGCTGCTGGGACGGTCCGTTCGGCGCCGTCAGGCCGTTGGACGCGCCGTCGGAGTTGACCGCCGAGCCGCGGACCACGGCGAGAACGTCATGTCCGTTGCGCCGGGCGTCGGAGAGCCGTTCCAGCACGAGCACGCCCACGCCCTCGGACCAGGCGGTGCCGTCGGCGTCGTCGGCGAACGGCCTGCAGCGGCCGTCCGCGGCGAGCCCGCCCTGCGCGCTGAACTCGACGAACGCACCCGGGCTCGACATCACCGACACGCCGCCGGCCAGCGCCAGGGAGCACTCGCCGGTGCGCAGCGCCCGCGTGGCGAGGTGCAGGCTCACCAGCGACGCCGAGCAGGCGGTGTCCACGGTGAGCGCCGGGCCCTCGAGCCCGAGCGTGTAGGCGAGGCGGCCGGACATGATGCTGGCGGTGTTGCCGGTGGCCACGTGGCCGAGCACGTCGGCGCCCGAGCCGAGCAGCACGCCGGTGTAGTCCTGGCCGTTGGTGCCGACGAACACGCCGGAGTCGCTGCCGCGCAGACCCGACGGGTCGATCCCGGCGCGTTCCAGCGCCTCCCAGGTGGTCTCCAGCAGCAGTCGCTGCTGCGGGTCCATCGCCAGCGCCTCACGCGGCGAGATCCCGAAGAACTCGGCGTCGAAGTCGGTCGCGTCGTGCAGGAAGCCGCCCTCGGTCGTCACCGAGGTGGCGCCGCCGAACGAGGCCGCGTGGTCCCAGCCGCGGTCGGCCGGGAACGGCGTGATCCCGTCGCGACCGTCCACGAGCATCGACCACAGCTCCTCCGGAGTGCTCACCCGGCCCGGGAACCGGCAGCTCATCCCCACGATCGCGATCGGGTCGGTCGCGCTCGCCCGCGTGGTGACCACCGTGTCGACGGGCCCGTTCCCGGTCAGCTCGGCGAGCAGGAACTCGGCGAGCGCGCGCGAGGTCGGGTGGTCGAACAGCAGCGTCGCCGGCAGGTCGAGGCCGGTCGCGGCGGCGAGCCCGTTGCGCAGCTCGACGCTGGTGAGCGAGTCGAAGCCGAGGTCGGCGAACGCCCGGTCCGGGTCCGGTCCAGTGCCCTCCGCGTGGCCGAGCACCGCGCCGATCTGCGCGCACAGCAGGTCGAGCAGCAGGCCCGGGCGAGACTCGGCCGGCACCGCGGCGAGCCGGTCGGCCAGCTCACCCGCCCGCGTCGGCGCCGCCTCCCGCGTCTCCGGCAGGTCGCGCAGGAACGGGCCGCCGAACACGGGGACGAACCGGGTGAAGTCGATGTCCGCGACGGTCAGCAGCACGTCGTCGTGCTCGATCGCCGAGCGCAGCGCGGAGATCGCCCGCTCGGGCGCCATCGGCCAGTACCCGCCGCGCCGCACGCGCTCGGCGACGGAGTCGCCGGCCGTGAGCGTTCCCGCGACCATACCCGCACCCGCCCACGGTCCCCACGCCACCGACGTCGCCGCCAGCCCGAGAGCATGGCGGTGCTCGGCCAGCGCGTCGAGCCACGCGTTCGCCGCCGCGTAGTTGGCCTGCCCGGCGGAGCCGAACGTGGCCGCCGCGGACGAGAACAGCACGAACGCGTCGAGGTCGAGGTGGCGGGTCAGCTCGTGCAGGTGCGTGGCCGACTCCGCCTTGGCGCGCAACACCTCCGCGACCGCGTCCGGGGTCAGCCCGTCGACGGTGCCGTCGCGCACGATGCCCGCGGTGTGGAACACCCCGGTCAGCGGCTGCTCGACGGGGATCGCGTCGAGCACGGCGGCCAGCGCGTCGCGGTCGGCGACGTCGCACGCTTCGACCGTGACCTCCGCGCCCAGCTCGGTCAGCTCCGCCCGCAGGTCCGCCGCACCCGGTGCGTCGGCGCCGCGGCGGCTCAGCAGCAGGACGTGCGCGGCGCCCGCGGTCGCGGCGAACCGGGCCACGTGTGCGC
>NZ_JBOHGA010000093.1:0-23566 GCF_050699915.1 Actinophytocola sp. | reverse complement strand
GTTCGCGGTGGTGCGGCACGGCCGGCTCGCGTCGGCGGGGGTGGCGCGCCGGGGCGTGGCGCCGATGCCGGTGGTGGACGCGCTCACCGCGTCGGCCGAGACGGTGCTGCCCGAGCCGGGTCCGCTGTACGGCGCGCCGGCGGAGGAGGTGGGTGTCGTGCTGCGCTGGCTGGATCGGCCGGGCACCCGGATGGTTCGATGCTCGCAGCCCTGGACGGAGCCGGCCATGGCGGCCGCGAGCTGGCGCGGCTGGCTCACCAGGGCGGACGGGGCGCTCAACCGGTTGGAGGCCGTGCGGACGTGAGCGGGAGTGACGAAGCGTTCGCCGTCTGGACTGACGCTCGCGCGCAGGCGCGCCAGCGCCGAGAACGGAGGAGGGAAGACGGCGAGTAGCGCAGGAGCGAAGCGAGCCATGAGCACCGTGAGCGGGAGTGACGGAGCGTTCTGCGAGGACAACTCCCGACCTCGCCGGCGACGGCAGCGCCAATAAGTTGCGTTCGGAGCCGGCTCGTCGCGAGTTGTCCTCGGTCTGGACTGACGCTCGCGCGCAGGCGCGCCAGCGCCGAGCACGGAGGAGGGAAGACGGCGAGTAGCGCAGGAACGGAGCGAACCATGAACACAGCCTTCGATGTGATCACCATCGGACGGGCGGGCGTGGACCTCTATCCCGAGCAGGTCGGGGTCGGGCTCGCCGACGTCACCTCGTTCGCCAAGTACCTCGGCGGAAGCGCGACCAACGTCGCCGTGGCGGCCGCCCGGCACGGGCACCGGACGGCGGTGATCACCCGGACCGGCGAGGATCCGTTCGGCGACTACGTGCACCGGGCGCTGCGCGAGTTCGGCGTGGACGACCGGTTCGTCTCCGGCGTGGCCGGGCTGCCGACGCCGATCACGTTCTGCGAGATCTTCCCGCCGGACGACTTCCCGCTCTACTTCTACCGCTACCCCAAGGCACCCGACCTGGTGATCAACACCGACGAGCTGGACCTGGCCGAGATCCGGGCCGCGCGGATCTTCTGGGCCACGGTCACCGGCCTGTCCGAGGAGCCGTCGCGGTCGGCGACGCTGGCCGCGCTCGCCGCCCGCCCGGCGGACGCGATCACCGTGCTCGACCTGGACTACCGGCCGATGTTCTGGTCCTCCCGCGACGAGGCCCGGCGCTGGGTCCAGGAGGCGCTGCCACACGTCACCGTGTCGATCGGCAACCTCGACGAGGTCGAGACCGCGGTCGGCGTCCGCGACCCGCGCGAGGCGGCGAAGGTTTTGCGGGACAAGGGAGTCTCGCTCGCGGTGGTGAAGCAGGGCCCGGCGGGCGTGCTGGCGGTGGACGGCGGCGGCGAGGTGTCGGCACCGCCGGTCCCGGTGGAGGTGGTGAACGGCCTCGGCGCGGGCGACGGCTTCGGCGGCGCGCTCTGCCACGGGCTGCTGTCCGGGTGGGACATCGAGCGGACGATGCGGTTCGCCAACACCGCCGGCGCGATCGTGGCCTCGCGCCTGTCCTGCTCGGCGGCGATGCCGACCACCGCCGAGGTGGAGGAGCTGATGTCGCGTGCGGGATAGCGACCTGCGGCTGCTCACCGAGACGCGGGCCACCGACCCCGGGCGGATCGGCGAGCTCGCCGCTGCGCGCAAGCGGCCCGACTCGCCGCTCGGCCCTTCGGGGCGAGCGCTGGTCATCGCCGCCGACCATCCGGCCCGCGGGTCCCTGCGGGCCGGCGCCGAGCCGATGGCCATGGCCGACCGGGCCGACCTGCTGCGCCGGCTGTGCCTGGCCCTGGAGCGGCCCGGGGTCACCGGCGTGCTCGGCACCGCCGACATCCTCGAGGACCTGCTGCTGCTCGGCGCGCTCGACGACCGCGCGGTGTTCGCCTCGATGAACCGCGGCGGGCTGGCCGGCGCCTCGTTCGAGCTCGACGACCGGTTCACCGGCTACGACGTCGACGCCATCGCCCGGTTCGGCTTCGAGGGCGGCAAGATGCTGCTGCGCGTCGGCCTCGACGACGACCGCACGGCGCCGACGCTCGAGGCGTGTGCGCGGGCGGTCAGCGGACTCGCCGACGCCGGCCTGGTAGCGATGGTCGAGCCGTTCCTGTCCCGCCGCGGCGAGGACGGCCGGCTGCGCAACGACCTGTCCGTCGCGGCGGCCACCACCGCGCTGACTGTCGCCGCCGCGCTGGGTCACACGTCGGCCTACACGTGGCTGAAGGTGCCGGTGATCGGCGACGGCGGCGAGGACATGGCCCGGGTACTGAGCGCGACGACCTTGCCGACACTCCTCCTGGGCGGTGAGGTGACCGCGGACCCGGAGGCCACGTTCACCAGCTGGGCACGGGCGCTGCGACTGCCCACGGTCCGCGGCCTGGTCGTGGGACGCTCCCTCCTGTACCCACCCGGCGGGGACGTCGTCGGGGCCGTCGACACCGCTGCGGGGTTGCTGTGAAGGACTTCTACCGACCGGCCGGCTCGATCTCCGACGACCGGCACCGGGTCATGGTCACGCCCGGCTCGGCGCACTGGCTGTACTCGGGGCTGCGCGTGGTCGCCCTCTCGGCGGAGGCACCGTACGAGGTGTTCACCGGCGTGTCGGAGATGCTGGTGCTGCCGCTGTCCGGCGGCGTCGTGGTGGTGGAGGTCGACGGCAAGACGTTCGAGCTGCTCGGCCGGCAGGACGTGTTCACCGGCGTGACGGACTTCGTGTACGTGCCGCGCGAGGCGTCGGCGGTGCTGATGTCGACCGACGGCGCCGTGGTCGCGCTGCCCTCGGCGGTGTGCCGGCACCGGCTGGCGGCCCGGTACGCGCCGGCCTCGGAGGTGCCAGTGGAGCTGCGCGGGGCCGGTCAGTGCAGCCGCCAGGTGAACAACTTCTGCACCCCGGAGTCGTTCCACACGGACAAGCTGATCGCCTGCGAGGTGCTCACGCCGGGCGGCAACTGGTCGTCCTACCCGCCGCACAAGCACGACGAGGCCACCGACACCGAGTGCGAGCTGGAGGAGATCTACTACTTCCAGATCGCCCGCGACGGTGTCGGCTACCAGCGCGCGTACGCCTACGAACCGCGCCCGATCGACGTCCTTGCCGAGGTCCGCACCGACGACGTGGTCCTGATCCCGCACGGCTGGCACGGCCCGTCGATCGCGGCGCCGGGCTACGACATGTACTACCTGAACGTCATGGCGGGCCCGGCGGACGCCCGCAGCTGGCAGATCACCGACGACCCGGCGCACACCTGGGTCCGCGAGACCTGGCAGCAGGAGAAGGTGGACCCGCGGCTGCCGTACTACCCGAAGTAGCCGCCGAAGATCAGCGCGGAGACCCGGGTGACCGTGGCGCGGCCGGCGTCGTAGCCGCCCTCGCCGTGCAGGTCGTTCATCACGGTCAACACGTACCGCTCGTCCTCGCCGACGAAGCCGACCGTGTTCATCACCCAGCCGCCGTCCTCCTCGGACCAGCCGTTCTTGTTGCCGGGGTGGGCCGCCGGGCCCGCGCCCCACACGCCCCACCGCTGGACCGGCGCGACCGTGCGCAGCTCCTTCACGAGGTAGGACCGCTCGCCGGCCGGCAGCTTGGTCAGCACGTAGGTCATCAGCCGGTCGAGGTCTAGCGGCGTGCACTTCTGGAAGCCCCAGTACGGGAAGTACTCCGTGTACCCCGACTCCGCGTGCAGCGAGGTCAGTCCGTAGCGGGGGAAGTTGTCGTTGAACGCCCGGTGGTCCGCGCCGGCGTACCGGTACCACAGCGTGTCCGCGGCGTCGTCGTCCGAGGTGCGCAGCATCGCGTGGATGAGCGCGCGGTCCTCGCCGGTCAGCGTGAGCGCGCCGGACCGCGAGCGGGTGAACAGGTCCACCACCATCGCCAGCTTGATCGTCGACGCCGTCCACGTCGGGTCGCCGGCGTGGGAGTTCTGCCACACCGCGCCCGTGCGCAGGTCGTGGACGACGATGCCCGTGGTGCCCGGCCGGTCCGAGACGTACTCGTCCGCGGCGGCGAACCGGTCCCGCAGGTCGCAGGGGAACCCGGTGCCCGAGCACTCGGCCGGCGGCGGCGCTTCCCGAGAGCCTGCCGCCGGGCTCACGTCGTCGCTCGAGGCACAGCCGCCGAGAACGGCCAGGGCCGCCGCGAGGAACGCGACGACCCTGGCCGAACGGCCGAACCTCATAGTTTCTTGGACGGGTCCTCCGGCGTGACCGAGGGGCCGGTCTCCGTCTCACCGGACTCCAGCTCGGCGTGGTGCCCGTGCTGGGCGGCCCGCGCCTTGGCCAGCGCCGCCGTCTCCTCCGCCGGGTCTGCCTTCAGCATCGAACCGGACACCGGCGCGCCCGCGGAGCCGAGCTTGTTCATCTTCTTCGGCACCGGCGCGCCCTGGTACTCCAGCGGGATCGGGTGACCGTGGTCGTCCACCGGCCCGAGCGGCTGGTGCACCTCGATGAACTCACCGTGCGGCAGGCGCTTGATGATGCCGGTCTCGACGCCGTGCTCGAGCACCAGCCGGTCGGAGCGCTGGAGGCCGAGGCACAGGCGGTAGGTGACCATGTACGCCAGCGGCGGCAGCACGAGCAGTCCGATGCGGCCGACCCACGTGGTGGCGTTCAGCGAGATGTCGAACTTGTCGGCCAGCACGTCGTTCGCGGCGGACAGCAGCGACACCATGAAGTACGTGATCGCCATGGCGCCGAGGCTGGTGCGCACCGGCACGTCCCGCGGCCGCTGCAGCAGGTTGTGGTGTGCGTAGTCCTTTGTGAACTTCCGCTCGAGCCACGGATAGACCGCCGCCAGCCCCGTCAGCATCGGCAGGCCGGCCATGAACGGGAAGAACGGCGCGGGAATCGTGTAGTTCCCGAGATAGACCTCCCACGCCGGCCACAGGCGGATCAGCCCGTCGGTCCAGCCCATGTACCAGTCGGGCACCGTGCCGGAGGAGATGTGCGCCGCGTTGTACGGACCGAAGTTCCAGATCGGGTTGATCTGGAACAGCCCGCCGAGCAGCGCCGTCACGCCGATGACCACCGCGGTGAACCCGCCGGCCTTGAGCGCGAACGTCGGCAGGATCCGCACGCCGACGACGTTGGTCTCCTTGCGCCGCACACCCGGGAACTGGGTGTGCTTCTGGTACCAGACCAGACCGACGTGGACGGCGATCAGCGCCAGCAGGATGCCGGGTATCAGCAGGATGTGCACGGTGTACAGCCGCGGCAGGATCTCCAGTCCGGGGAACTCGCTGCCGAAGATCAGCCAGTGCGTCCAGGTGCCGATGAGCGGGATCGACAGGATCAGGCCGGACATGATCCGCAGGCCGGCGCCGGAGAGCAGGTCGTCCGGCAGCGAGTAGCCGGCGAAGCCCTCGGTCGCGGCGAGCACGAAGATCAGCACGCCGATGACCCAGTTGACCTCACGCGGCCGGCGGAACGCACCGGTGAAGAACGTCCGGAACATGTGCACGACGATCGCGGACATGAACAGCAGCGCGGACCAGTGGTGCACCTGTCGGACGAACAGGCCGCCCCGCACGTCGAAGGAGATGAACAGCGTCGACTCGTAGGCCCGCGACATCTCCAGCCCGCGCAGGTTCACGAACGAGCCCTGGTAGGTGACCTCCTGCATCGAGGGGTCGAAGAACAGCGCCAGGTACGTGCCGGACAGCAGCAGCACGATGAAGCTGTACAGCGCGATCTCGCCCAGCAGGAAGGACCAGTGCGTCGGGAAGACCTTGTTGATCTGCCGGCGCAGGCCGCCCGCCGCGTGGTACCGGTCGTCGGCCCACTTCGCGGCGCCGCCGGCCGCGCGCATGGCCAGGTTGTCGGGCTTCGTCGGCGTCGTCAGACCACTCATGACTTCCGCTCCCAGTACGCGGGTCCCACTGGTTCGATGAAATCACCAGTGGCGATGAAATAGCCAGTCTCCTCGTCCACCGTGATCGGCAGCTGGGCGAGCTTGCGGGTGGCCGGGCCGAAGACCGGCTTCGCGTACTGCAGCGCGTCGAACTGGGACTGGTGGCACGGGCACAGGATGCGGTTGGTGCGCTGCTCGTACAGCGACGTCGGGCAGCCGAGGTGGCTGCAGATCTTCGTGTAGGCGTAGAAGTCGCCGTAGTTGAACTCTTCCTGGCCGGCGTGCTTGATCACCCGCTGGGCGTCCTCGGGCCGCAGGCGGATCAGCATCACCGGGTTGTCGGACCGCTTGAGCGCGTGGACCAGCGCCTCGTGGTCGCCCTCCTCCGACTCCCGGTATGGGAACACGGTCTCCATCGAGCCCGCGTCCAGGTCCTCGGGCCGGACCAGCATGACCTCGGAGGCGTCACCGGTGTCGCGACGCAGGAAGATCTTCTCCTCGTCGCCGGCGTGCGGCTTCCAGCCGGTGTGGAGCAGGCCCTCCTCGTTGTCCGACTGCGCGTGCGGGTTGCGCAGCAGGGCGCCGAGCGGGATGACTGTGAGCGCGAGGCCCAGCACGCCGCCGCCGAACGCCAGCGAGCGCTTGACCATCGACCGGCGGGCGATCGTGGTGCTGTGCCCGAAGTCGGCGAGCTGCGCGACCATCGTCTTCTTGTCCAGCTCGTTCGAGCCGCCGTCGTGCCGGTCCTGGACCGCGATCTCGTGCGGGATGAACCGCCGCGTGTAGGCCAGTACGCCGATGCCGATCGCGAGGATCGCCACCCCCAGAGTGAGGCCGAGGACCGGGGTGTACAGCGAGTAGAGGAAGTAGCCGTCCTCGCCCGGCTGCACGAACCTGGCCGGCCACCAGATGAACGCGACGACCGAGGCGAGCCCGGCCAGCCCGGCGAGGGTGAACCAGAACGCGACCGCGCGCTCGGCCCGCTTCTCCGCCCGGGTGCCCTTGACCGGCCACGGGTCCGGGTACTCGATGAGCTCGACGCCGTCGAGCTTCATGCCGAGCCGAGCCAGCTCGTCCCGGCTCATCCCGGCGAGCTCCTCGTCGCTCGGCCGCTCCGGGGTCTTGTCCTCACTCATTGCTTAGCCCCGATCCACAAGGTGATGCCGAGCAGCGCGGCGAGTCCCACGATGAACCCGATCAGCCCCTCGGACTGCGGACCGAGACCGCCGAGCGCGTTGCCACCGGGGTTGTTGTTCCCGTCCGTGACGGACTTGACGTAGGCGATGACGTCCTTCTTCTCCTCCGGGGAGAGCTGGCGCTCGGAGAAGCGCGGCATGCTCTCGGGGCCGGACAGCATGGCCGCGTACATCTCCTCCGCGGTCACGTTGTCGAGCGCCGGTGCGTTCTTACCGGAGGACAGCGCCCCACCGCGGCCGGTGAAGTTGTGGCAGGAGGCGCAGTTGAGCCGGAAGAGCTGGCCGCCGCGGGCGGGGTTGTCGCCCTCCAGCGCCGCGCCCCGCTCCTCGGGCAGCACCGGGCCGCCGCCGTTCGCCTGGATGAACGCGGAGACCTGGTCGACCTCCTCGGGCGAGAGCACCCGCGGCTTCTCCTCGGCCTGCGCGCCCTGCATCATCGCCGGCATCCGGCCGGTGGAGGTCTGGAAGAAGACCGCGGCCTCGCCGATCCCGACCAGGCTCGGCCCGCGGTCCTCGACACCCTCGAGGTTCCCGCCGTGACAGCTGATGCAGGTGTTGTTGTAGATCTGCTCGCCCTGCCGCACTACCGCCGGGTCCTCCTGGGCCTGCGCGGTCTGCGGCTCCGGGACGAGGAAGCTGTACAGCGTCCCGATCCCCAGCAGCGCGATAGCCAGCGCCAGCAGACCGGCCAGCCGGCGCTGGAACTTCGTGCGGGCCCTGCGTTTCTTGGTCATCTGTGCGGCAACCCCTGGTGTGTCAGTTCGGGTCTTGCAGCGGGCGCTCGGCCCGACGTCACTTCACGAAGTAGATCACGCTGAACAGGCCGATCCAGACGACGTCCACGAAGTGCCAGTAGTACGACACGACGATCGCCGAGGTGGCCTGGGCCGGGGTGAACTTGCTCATCCGGGTGCGCATGAGCAGGAACACGAACGCGATCAGCCCGCCGGTGACGTGCAGGCCGTGGAAGCCCGTGGTCAGGTAGAACACCGTCCCGTAGGCGGACGCTGGAATGGTCGTGCCCTCGGAGATCAGAGTCCGGTACTCGTTGGCCTGGCCGAGCACGAAGAGCGTGCCCATCACGAGCGTGATCGTGTACCAGCGCCGCAGCCCGAACACATCACCCCGCTCCGCCGCGAACACACCCATCTGACATGTGAGTGACGACGCGACGAGCACGATCGTGACAACGAGCGCGTACGGGATGTCGAGGTGGGTGGGCGGCGGGGGCCAGTGCTCGGATGGGTTCTGGGCCTTCACCGTGAAGAACATGGCGAAGAGGCCGGCGAAGAACATCAGCTCACTGGCCAGCCAGACGATGGTGCCGACGCTGACCATGTTGGGTCGGTTCAGCGAGTGCACGCGTTGGCTGATGGAGGGCGCTGCTGTCGTCACGCGGGCATTATTGCCTGCCCGTACGGTGCTGGACTGATCGGGTCCACGGCGCGTCGCGGTGCCCCGTGACCGCCCGACCGGCCAGGTGATAGCGGATCTTGGTCGGACGGATAGCATCGCCGCATACTGTGAGGACCTGGCCTTGTCCCGTTCGCCCGCCGGAGGACGTCAATCATGAGCTCGCCGCTGAAGATCCTGGTGTTCAGCCACCGGCCCGAGGTCCGGGAGACGATCATCACAGCGGTCGGCCGCCGGCCGGCCGCCGACCTCGGCCGCGTCGAGTACCACGAGGCCGCGACCATCGCCGAGGTGCTGATGGAGATGGACGCCGGCGCCGTCGACCTGGCGATCCTCGACGGCGAGTCCCAGCCGACCGGCGGCGTCGGACTGTGCCGCCAGCTCAAGAACGAGATCACCGCGTGCCCGCCGATCGTGGTCGCGATTCGGCGCAAGGACGACCGGTGGCTCGCCACCTGGTCCCAGGCCGACGCCGTGATCGTGCACCCGCTGGACCCGCTGGCCGCCGCCGAGACGGTCGCCGACGTGCTGCGGAACAAGCGCCTGCCCGTCCACCACGGTTGAGAGGCAGCTCATGGGTGAGCGGACCTGGCCGGCACTGCTGAACCGGCTCGTCGCCGGGAGCCACCTGAGCGCCGAGGACACGTCCTGGGCGATGAACGAGATCATGACCGGCAACGCCACGCCGTCCCAGATCGGCGGGTTCGCGGTCGCGTTGCGTGTCAAGGGCGAGACGCCGAGCGAGGTCGCCGGCATGGCCGAGACGATGCTCACCCACGCTCGCCGCGTGAGTATCGACACACCGGCCGCGGACGTCGTGGGCACCGGCGGCGACCAGGCCGGCACGGTGAACATCTCCACGATGAGCGCGATCGTCGTGGCCGCGGCCGGCGTCCCGGTCGTCAAGCACGGCAACCGCGCGGCGTCGTCGCAGTGCGGCGCCGCGGACGTGCTGCAGGAGCTGGGCGTGGCCATCGAGCTGCCCCCGGACGCGGTCGCGGAGTGCGTACGTGAGGTCGGCATCGGGTTCTGCTTCGCGCCGGCGTTCCATCCGGCGCTGCGCCACGCCGGGCCGACCCGCAAGGAGCTCGGCATCCCAACCACGTTCAACATCCTGGGCCCGCTGACCAACCCGGCCCAGCCGACGTCGGCCCTGGTGGGCTGCGCGAACGAACGCCTGGCGCCGGTCATGGCCGAGGTACTTGCCGCGCGCGGCTTCAGCGTCCTGGTGGTGCGCGGCGACGACGCGCTGGACGAGATCACCACGACCACCACGACGACGGCGTGGGTGGTCTCGGGCGGGACCGTGCGGGTGGACAAGATCGACCCGAAGGCGCTGTCCATCGCCGCGTCCGGCGCGCACGACCTCGCGGGCGGCGACGCCGCGAAGAACGCCGCGGTGCTGCGGTCGCTGGTCGCCGGCACGGCCGGCCCGGTGCGCGACACGGTGCTGGTGAACGCGGCCGGTGCGATCGCCGCCTTCCGCGGCCTGACCGAGGACCTGACGAGCGACCTGGCGGCCGGCATGGAGTCCGCGACCCAGGCGATCGACTCGGGCCGCGCGGGCGAGGTGCTGGCGACCTGGATCGACCGGTCGGTCGCCCTCCGGGACGCCGCGGTCGCGACGAGCTAGCTGAGCCGGCCCGCTCAGTCCGTCTCGTTGGGCCGCGTGTGGTACTCGAAGATGAGGCCGGCGACCGCCATCAGGACCAGCGCGAGGCCGATCACGAGCAGCCACACCTGCCAGAACGCGAGCGCGAGCGCGGCCACGCCGCCCGACGCGGCCAGCGCCACCGGCCAGTAGCTGCCGGCGCTGAAGAAGCCGATCTCGCCCGCGCCGTCGCTGATCTCCGCGTCCGGGTTGTCCTCGGGGCGGCGCTCCAGGCGACGGGCGACGAAGTGGAAGTACGAGCCGATGATCATCGACAGGCCGCCGGACAGGATCAGCCCGACCGTGCCGACCGGCTCCTGGGCCCAGATGCCGTAGATGATCGCGGAGAGGAAGAAGAACGACGTCGTGACGTCGAAGAGCCTGGCCTCGACCTTCATGCGGTCCTCACTCTCCCGACGGGGTTCGGGCCGTGCGGTCGGTGTCGAACGGCGAGGTCGTGTTGGCGGTCGGGTTGCACAGCACGCCGCAGTCCGAGTCCTCCTCGCCCAGCTGGGCCAGCGCCTCGGCCGCCGTGTACGGCTCGCCGGTCTCCTCGTTCGCCGAGCGGCGCAGGTCCATGTAGCGGTCGAACCGCTCGATGTTGAGCGCCCGGACCTCGAAGTTCATCCCCGAGTGGTAGGTCCCGCACAGCTCGGCACAGCGGCCGATGAACGAGCCCTCGCGGTCGATCGTGTTCTGGAACGTGTGGGACTGGTTGTTCTTCTCCGGGTACGGGAACACGTCCCGCTTGAAGTTGAACTCCGGCACGAAGAACGAGTGGATCACGTCGCGGGCACGGACGTCGTAGTGGATCGAGCTCTCCGTGGGCAGCACCAGCAGCGGGATCTCCGTCGAGCTGCCGACGGTCGTCACCAGCGGGCCCTCGGGCGTGCGCGGCGCGACCGGGGCGCCGTCGGCGTCGTGGTAGCCCTCGTACTCGAACTGCCAGTTCCACTGGAAGGCGAGCACGTTCACCCGCACGTCGACGTCCTCTTGCGACTCCTCGGCGAGGACGTAGTTCTGCGTGGTGATCGTGAAGTAGAAGAGCACCACCACGATGATCGACGGGATGCCCGTGTAGATCCACTCGAGGAAGTGGTTGTACTGGAACTGCCGGGGCAGCTTGTCGCCGCGCTTGCGGTGCGCGATGACCGGCCACAGGATCAGCGCCCACACCAGGACGCCGACGACCAGCGAGGCGATCACCGACCAGGTCCAGAAGTCGCGCATCCGGTCGGCCTGCGGCGTGACGCCCTCCGGCCAGCCGAACCGCAGCACGTCGCCGGCCGTGCAGCCGGAGACGGTGAGCGAGACCAGTGCGGCCAGGCTCGCCAGACCGGCCAGCCGAACGGCCGGTGTGCGCCGCTTGTTGCCCACTGAGCGCCCCTCCTCATGCTCCAAGATCTAGGCGGGGAGCCTAGCCGAGAGGCGCAGGCCACACCGCGTAGGGGCGGCCGTGTTCGCGCCAGCCATACTTGGTCCTCACGAGCACTCGACGCGAGAGGTTGTGCCGGAGACGTGTGCGGTCTGCTTGGCCTGGTCTGCCCTACCGAATCCGAAGCCAGCGCGAGCCGGGACGCGGTCGCGGCGGCCATGCGCTGCCAGCGCCACCGTGGCCCGGACGAGACGGGCACCTGGGCCGGCGACGAGGTGGTGTTCGGCTTCAACCGGCTGTCGATCATCGACGTCGACGACTCCCACCAGCCGCTGCACTGGAGCCCGGAGGGCGTGCAGGAGCGCTACACGCTGCTGTTCAATGGGGAGATCTACAACTACCTCGAGCTGCGCCAGGAGCTGATCGAGCAGCACGGCGCGACCATGCGCACGCACGGCGACGGTGAGGTCATCGTCGCGCTGTACCACTATCTCGGCCCGGCCGCGGTGTCGAAGCTGCGCGGGATGTTCGCGTTCCTCATCTGGGACTGGCGGCAGCGTGTTGTGTTCGGCGCGCGCGACCCGTTCGGCATCAAGCCGCTGTTCTACTCGGCCGGGCCGGGCGGGGTGGCGTTCTCCAGCGAGAAGAAGGCGCTGCTCGAGCTGGCGCCCCGGCTGCGGACCGGGGCGACGCTGGACCGCACCGCGCTGCAGCACTACCTGACGCTGCAGTACGTGCCGGAGCCGGAGTCGATGCACCGGGAGGTCCGCCGGATCGAGTCGGGCACCTCGTTCACGGTCTCCCCCGGCGGGGAGCTCACGACCGACCGGTACTTCTTCCACACGTTCCGGCCGACGCCCGTGCGCGGCAAGGACGCCCCGCAGCGGCTCTACGACGAGATCGCCGACGTCATGCGCGACTCGGTGGCCAAGCACATGCGCGCGGACGTGACGGTCGGCTCGTTCCTGTCCGGCGGCATCGACTCGACGGCCATCGCCGCGCTCGCCAAGCAGCACAACCCGAACCTGGTCACGTTCACCACCGGGTTCGAGCGCGAGGGCTACTCAGAGGTGGACGTGGCGGCGGAGTCCGCGGCCGCGATCGGCGTCAAGCACGTGGTCCGCACGGTCAGCGCCGAGGAGATGATGGAGACGCTGCCGCTGATCGTCTGGTACCTCGACGACCCGGTGGCGGACCCCGCGCTGGTGCCGCTGTGGTTCATCGCGCGAGAGGCGCGCCGGCACGTGAAGGTCGTGCTGTCGGGCGAGGGCGCGGACGAGCTGTTCGGCGGCTACACGATCTACCGGGAGCCGCTGTCGCTCGCGGCGTTCGAGAAGGTGCCGGGCGCGCTGCGGCGGGCGATGGGCTCGATCTCGACCAAGATCCCCGAGGGCACGCGCGGCAAGGACCTGCTCCGCCGCGGGGCGCTGGACCTGGAGCAGCGCTACTACGGCAACGCCCGCATCTTCCGCGACGACCAGCTGAGCACGGTGCTGCGCACGTTCGACGAGCGGGTCGGGCACATGGACGTGACGGCCGGCCCGTACCGCGAGTCGGCGGGCTGGGACCCGGTGACCCGTATGCAGCACGTGGACCTGTTCACCTGGCTGCGCGGCGACATCCTGGTCAAGGCCGACAAGGTCACCATGGCGAACTCGCTGGAGCTGCGGGTGCCGTTCCTGGACACGGAGGTGTTCAAGGTGGCGGCGAAGATCCCGCTGGACCAGAAGGTCACCAAGGAGACGACGAAGTACGCACTGCGTCAGGCGCTGCGCCAGATCGTGCCGGCGCACGTGCTCAACCGCCGCAAGCTGGGCTTCCCGGTGCCGATCCGGCTGTGGCTGCGCGAGGAGATGTACGACTGGGCCCGCCAGATCGTGCTGAAGTCCCAGACCGACGAGGAGATCGACAAGAACGCGGTGCTCAAGCTGTTGGAGGAGCACCGGGCGGGCACGCTGGACCACAGCCGGCGGATCTGGGCGCTGCTGGTCTTCATGCTGTGGCACGGCATCTTCATCGAGCGGCGCATCCAGCCACGGATCCCCGAGCCGCAGTACCCCGTGAAGCTCTAGCCCTGTCCACAGGCCCCCGCACCGTCGCCCGTTTCCGTCAGTGGGCGTCGGTATCGTGGATTTCGGGGGCCGGAGGCCAATGGTGATCTTGAAACTTCTGGGTTGACCCGCGGGGTTCGTCCGACTGTTCGCTCGGTGGAGGTCGGGGCCGGCCCCTCTTCGTCCTCGAGCTGGCGCGCTTGGCTCGGCTTCGTCTTCGTAGCTCGCGCCCTGGCTCGGCTTCGCCTTCGTGCTGGCGCATTCGGGCTCGGCTTCGCCTTCGTCGTGGAATCAGTTTCGCTGGAATCGCCAGGTCTTGCTGTCGAAGGCCACGCACACGCCCGGCGACAGCACGACCACCCGCAACGTGCCGTCGCGCTCGTCGTAGTCGATGCCCTCGGTCTCGAACTCGCCGTCGCACGCGCTCTCCAGCGGTAGCTGACCCAGCGCGGTCACCGCCGCGGACACGTCCTCGCCGCCCACCGGCGCCGCGAGATCCAGCTGCAGCAACGGCTTGGTGACGCCGAACAGGTCGCCGGCCGGATCGTTGGACGAGCACAGCAGCTGCGTCTCGGTCACGAAGTCGCAGCCCTGGATGTCTCGCGCGGGCCGGTCCAGGCGGATCGCCGACGCGTACGGCAGGTTCACCGCCGGGTCCTGGTGCACCGACCCCGGCATCGGGTGCACCAGCAGCCGGTCCGTCGTGCCCCACTCGCCGGCCACCAGCCAGCGGCCGTCCGGCGACACCGCTGCGAACGAGTTGTTGGTCGCCTCCCAGGACTCGAGCTCGTGGGTGTACTCCGCCCACGAGCCATCCGGCGCCTCGACGCGGAACAGCTTCACCCCGCGGTCGTCGCGCTGGTAGGGCTCGACGTAGTAACCGTGCCCCGCACCCGGGTCGCCCACGTGGTTCCAGCCGCGCGCGGCCACGTCCGCGGGGATGGTCGCGATGCCGGTGTACCGCACGGACGTCCCGCCGGGTCGCTCGACCACGGCCAGGCCCTGGCTCTCGTCGAGCGGCCGGGCCACGTCGGAGCCGACCGGCTGCCACGGTCCGGTGGCCGCCGACGCGATCCCGGCGAAGAACAGCAACAGCGCAGTGGCGACCGCGAGCGCACGCATGCACCCAGTGTTAGCAGCCGGTCACCGCGAGCGGTACCTACGGGAGGATGGGAGCGATCTCCTCGGCGGCCTCGGGGCCGTATGCGGCGCCGATGCGCAACAGCGCCTGCGCCTTGTCGAAGCTCCACTCCTGCGGGCCGACGGTCTCCAGCACCAGCACCGCGATGTAGGACCCGAGCTGCGCGGCGCGCTCCAGGCCGAGTCCCTTCTCGAGTCCCGAGAGCAGGCCCGCGCGGAACGCGTCGCCGACGCCCGTGGGGTCGGCCTTCACGGTCTCCGGCACGGCGCTGACGTTGATCTCGGTGCCGTCCCGGTGGACGATCTCGACGCCCTTCTCACCCAGCGTGGTGATCCGGGTGCCGACCCGGTCGAGCACCTCGCGCTCGGTCCAGCCGGTCTTGCGGCGCAGCAGCTCCCACTCGTAGTCGTTGCTGAACAGGTACTTCGCACCCTCGATGAACGCGCGGATCTGTGCCCCGTCCATCCGGGCCAGCTGCTGGGAGGGGTCCGCCGCGAACGTGTACCCGCGCTGGCGGCACTCGTCGGCGTGCCGCAGCATCGCGTCCGGGTCGTCCGGGCTGATCAGCACCAGGTCGAGACCGCCGAGCTGGTCCGCGACGGGCCGCAGCTCGATCAGCCGCGCCTCGGCCATCGCGCCGGCGTAGAACGAGGCGATCTGGCACATGTCGTCGTCGGTGGTGCACACGAACCGGGCGGTGTGCGCGGTCTCCGAGACCCGTACGCCGGCGCAGTTCACTCCGTGCCGCTCCAACCAGGACCGGTAGTCGGCGAAGTCGTCGCCGACCGAGCCGACCAGCACCGGAGAGGCACCGAGCACCCCCATGCCGAACGCGATGTTGGCGCCGATCCCGCCCCGGCGGACGACCAGGTCGTCGACGAGGAAGCTCAGGGAGATCCGGTGCAGCTGCTCCGCGACGAGCTGCTCGGCGAACCTGCCGGGAAAGTGCATGAGATGGTCGGTGGCGATGCTTCCGGAGACGGCTACGGGCACGAGGGCTTCCCCTGTCTGGTGGTCGTCAATTGGAGTGAACGGAAGACTTCGAGCCTACGGCATGCGTGGTCATCGCCGTACCAACCGTCACGACGTGCGCAAGAAAACGAGCCGCGACCGAGTGGTCGCGGCTCGCTCGAGAACCGATCAGTGGAACGAGTCGCCGCAGGCGCAGGAGCCGCCGGCGTTGGGGTTGTCGATCGTGAAGCCCTGCTTCTCGATGGTGTCGACGAAGTCGATGGTGGCGCCCTGGACGTACGGCGCGCTCATCCGGTCCACGGCCACCTTGAGGCCGTTGAAGTCACGGAACAGGTCGCCGTCGAGCGTGCGCTCGTCGAAGAACAGCTGGTAGCGCAGGCCGGCGCAGCCACCCGGCTGGACGGCGATGCGCAGGTGCATGTCGTCTCGACCTTCCTGGTCGAGCAGGGCCTTGGCCTTGACGGCGGCGGCGTCCGACAGCGCCACCCCGTGCGTGGCCGTCTCCGTGGTGTTCTCGGCGGTCGTCATGGTTCTCCCTCGACCCTTCGACTCCAACTACCTGTGGACAACCGGGATCGTCCGCGTTTTCTTCCCCTCCATCGTTGCATACGTCTCTGGAGCCGACGTGTTACCAGCGCCACTGCGCTACCGGCTCCACTGCGTCGAAACGTGTTTGGCCAGGTCGGTCAGGGTGCCCGCGGGGTCGGCGAGGGACGCCTCGGCGGAGCCGACGTGCTCGGCGACCGAGTAGGCGTGGTCGACGCCGGCCGCGGCCGCGCGCCGCCGTCCCACGCTCACCTGCCCGGCGAGCACCACACATGGCGTGCCCCGCTCGGCCGCCGCGCCGGCGACCCGGGTGACGAGCTTGCCGCGCAGCGACTGGAAGTCGAAACTGCCCTCCCCCGTGACCACCAGCTGGGCCTCGGCGAGCCCGGCGTCCAGCCCGGTCAACCGGCGCACGATGCCCGCGCCCGACTCGACCCGGGCGCCCAGCGCGACGAGCGCCGCACCGAGCCCGCCCGCGGCGCCGGCGCCCGGCTCGTCGCGGACGTCCCGGCCGGCGACCTCGGCGAGCAGGTCCGCCCAGCGGGTCAGCGACCGCTCCAGGCGGCGCACGGCGAGGTCGTCGGCGCCCTTCTGCGGGCCGAAGACGCGGGCGGCGCCGTCCTTGCCGAGCAGCGGGTTCTCCACGTCCGAAGCGGCCACCAGCGTGACGTCGCCGAGGTCGACCCGGCCCTCGACGCGCACCGCGTCGACGAGCGAGCCGCCACCGAGCGGGAGCGGCTCGCCGTCCGCCCCGACCGGCACGGCGCCCAGCTCGCGGAGCATGCCGGCGCCGCCGTCGGTGGTGGCCGACCCGCCCAGACCGACGACGATCGTGTGCACCTTCGCCTCGATCGCGTGGGCGATCAGCTCGCCGACGCCCGTGGTGTCGGCGGCCAGCGCGTCCCGCTCGCCCTTGGGCACCAGGGTGAGCCCGCAGGCCTGGGCGCATTCGACATAGGCGGTGCCCTCGTGCTCGAGCCAGACGGCGTCCACGGAGGACCCGAGCGGACCGGCCACGGAGCGGTGCCGCAGGTCCCCGCCGAGCGCGGCGTGCAGGACGTCGACGAAGCCGGGGCCGCCGTCGGCGAGCGGACACAGCGTGAGGTCGTCGTCGGGCGCGCCGCCCCGCCACCCGGCGGCGATGGCCTCCGCGGCCTCCGGCGCGGTCAACGTGCCGCCGAAGCAGTCAGGAGCGATCAGGACCCGCATGGTCAAAGAGTAGTTGTGCCTCCCTTACTCTTTGGTCTGTGAGGTTCCTTCGCCGCAAAGATGCAGAGTCCGTCGCCGAGCCCGAGACCGGCGAGGACGCCGTTGTGGAGGATGGCCCGCGGAAGTCGCACACCCCGGCCAAGGGCCGCCCGACTCCCAAGCGCCGCGACGCGGAGCAGCGCCGGCGCGGCCCGGTCGCGCCCCCGCCGCGCACCACGCGGGAGGCGATGCGGCGGGCCCGGGGCGACAAGGCGGAGCGCAAGGAGCTCGCGGCGAAGCGCCGGGAGATCCGGACGAAGCAGCGCGAACGCATGATGGCGGGCGACGAGCAGTACCTGATGCCCCGCGACCGCGGCCCGGTCAAGGCCTACATCCGGGACCTGGTCGACTCGCGGCGCAACCTGCTGGGCCTGTTCATGCCGCTCGCGGTCCTCATCTTCGTGGCGTTGCTGGTGCCCGACCCGCGCGTACAGAGCCTCACCACGCTGGCGTGCCTGCTGATGCTGGTGGCGATGGTCTTCGAGGGTGTGCTGTCCGGGATGCGGATCACGAAACTGGTCCGGGAGAAGTTCCCGAAGGAGCCGATCCGCGGGCTGTCGGTCGGCTGGTATGCCTTCATCCGGGCGTCGCAGATCCGCAAGCTGCGGGTTCCCAAGCCGCGGGTGCGCCCGGGCGACAAGATCTGAGTTGTCCACAACCCGCCCGTTCGTCCACAGTTCCGCGACCGACCCCGAACCTGGAGCAACTCCACGGATAGGTTTGGGGTCATGGAGTTTCGTCGTCTAGGCCGCAGTGGCCTGTCAGTCAGTGAGATCTCGTACGGCAACTGGATCACCCACGGCTCGCAGGTCGAGGAGGAACAGGCCGTCTCGTGCGTTCGCGCGGCGTTGGAGTCGGGAATCTCGACGTTCGACACGGCCGACGTGTACGCGAACACACGCGCGGAGTCGGTGCTGGGCCGAGCACTGGCCGGACAGCGCCGCGAGAGCCTGGAGATCTTCACCAAGGTCTTCTGGCCGACCGGTCCCGGCGGACCCAACGACCGAGGCCTTGGCCGCAAGCACATCATCGAGTCCGCGAACGCCTCGCTGCAGCGACTGCAGACGGACTACGTCGACCTGTACCAGGCACACCGGTTCGACGAGAGCGTGCCGCTGGAGGAGACGTTCCTGGCGTTCGCGGACCTCGTGCGGGCGGGCAAGGTGCTCTACGTCGGGGTGTCCGAGTGGAACGCCGACCAGATCGCTCGTGGTGCCGAGCTCGCCCGTGAGCTGAAGGTCCCGTTCATCTCCAACCAGCCGCAGTACTCGATGTTGTGGCGCGTCATCGAGGCCGAGGTGGTGCCGGCGAGCGAGCGCGCGGGCCTCAGCCAGATCGTCTGGTCGCCGATCGCGCAGGGCGTGCTCACCGGCAAGTACCTGCCCGGCCAGCCGGTGCCCGCCGGCTCCCGGGCCACCGACGAGTCCGGCAAGAACTTCATCAGCCGCCTCCTGCGCGACGAGGTGCTGGAGAAGGTCCAGCAGCTGAAGCCGATCGCGGAGGACGTCGGCCTCTCGATGGCGCAGCTGGCGGTCGCCTGGGTGCTACAGAACAAGAACGTCGCCTCGGCGATCATCGGCGCCACCCGGCCCGAGCAGGTGACGGAGAACGTCAAGGCCACGGGCGTGACCCTGGACCAGGAGATCCTCACCCGAATCGACAAGGCACTGGACGGGGTGGTCCAGACAGACCCGTCCTTCACCGGCTAGCGGAGGGCCCGGCCAGCATCAGGCACCTGGTGCTGGCCGGCCCACCCCAACGCCAGCCGGCCAAGCCAGCCGAATCACCCGCCGGGCGAAGCATGCCGACTGGCCGAACACGCTGTCCCGTCAAAGGACACCGCCTGACCATCCCGCGGCCAACCACACCGACAACCACTCCGGGTTAGGCCACCGTCGGCCGCGCGCGGCTGCGGCTGAGCCCACGCAGCGGTCCCTGCTGGACGTGACCGACCGCGAGGCGGCCGCGGAGGCGCTGGCGGCGGCTGGCCCGGCGGACGAGGACGGCTGGCGCGAGCTGTCGCTGGACGTGGAGACCGAGCGGGTCGGGCGACTCGGGTGTTGGCTCCGACTTCCCACGAGCGGTCGTGACGAGGTCGGTGTCAGGCGGGTGGGTGGAGGCTCATCGGGCCGTAGATCTCGTTCTCGCCGGCGAGGAGGGTTACCTCCTCGACGCCGTTCGCGCGCAGCTGCGACCACGCGGACCCGAGCCACTCCTCCGCCTCGGGCTGGTCGGCGAAGGTGGCCGACCCCGCCGGCCCGCTGCCGTAGCGCCACCAGTACTCCACGGCGCCACACGATACGGCCGCTGAAGATGACAGCCGCGGGAGATAGCGTGCCCGCGTGCGACGAACCCTGGTGCTCGGCGGCGCGCGGTCGGGCAAGTCCGCGCACGCGGAAGGCCTGCTCACCGACGCGCCGGCCACCTACGTCGCCACCGGGCGGGTCGACCCCGCCGACGCCGAGTGGACCGCGCGGATCGCCGCGCACGTCGAGCGGCGGCCGGCGGCTTGGCAGACCGTGGAGCTAGCCGATCCGGAAAAGCTCGGGCCATACCTGAGGACAGCCACGGGGCGGGTGATCGTCGACGACATCGGCACCTGGCTGACCACCCTGCTCGACGACACCGGCGCGTGGGAGGACGGCGTGTGGGAGAAAAAGACCGTTCGACGAGTTTGTGACGAGCTGGTCGACGGGGTCGGCGCGAGCCAGGCGGACATCGTGCTGGTCTCCGCTGAGGTCGGCCTCGGCGTCGTGCCCGCGACCCGTTCTGGCAGGCTCTTCCGCGATCAGCTGGGTGCGCTCAACGCGGCACTCGCCGACCGGTGCACCGACGTGGTGCTGCTGGTCGCCGGCATCCCGCTGCGACTGCGCTGACCTGGAGGCAACGGATGAGCGACCCGGTCCAGTTCGACACCGTCAGCCCGCCGGACGAGGCGTCCCGGCTGGCCGCGCTGGCCCGGCACGCCCGGCTCACCAAGCCGACCGGCTCGCTCGGCCGGCTCGAGGAGCTCGGCGCCTGGCTCGCGGCATGCCAGGGCCAGTCTCCGCCGAAACCGTTGCGCCGCCCCAGGATCGTGGTCTTCGCCGGCGACCACGGCGTGGCCGCGCGCGGCGTCTCCGCCTACCCGAGCGAGGTCACCGCGCAGATGGTGGCCAACTTCGCCGCCGGCGGCGCGGCCATCAACGTGCTCGCGGCAGCCGCCGGCGCCGACGTGCGGGTGGTCGACATGGCCGTCGACGCGGACACGCCCGAGGACGTCTCCGGCCACAAGGTCCGCCGCTCGTCCGCCGCCATCGACGCCGAGGACGCGCTGACCGAGGACGAGGTCGACGCCGCGCTCGCCGCCGGGAAGTCCATTGTGGACGAAGAGGTCGACGCGGGCGCGGACCTCCTGGTGGCCGGCGACATGGGCATCGGCAACACGACCGCCGCGGCCGTCCTCGTCGCCGCCCTCACCGGCACCGAGCCGGTGGCTGTCGTGGGCCGCGGCACCGGCATCGACGACCGGGCCTGGATGCGCAAGACCGCCGCCATCCGCGACGCGCTGCGCCGCGCCAAGCCGGTGACCGCCGACCCCGTGGCACTGCTGCGCACGGTCGCCGGCGCCGACATCGCCGCGATGGCGGGCTTCCTGGCGCAGGCCGCGGTTCGCCGCACGCCGGTGGTTCTCGACGGCGTGGTGAGCGGCGCCGCCGCCCTGGTCGCCGAGGAGCTGGCACCCGGCGCGCGCGGCTGGTGGGTGGCCGGCCACCGGTCGCCGGAGCCCGCGCACGCACTCGTGCTGGAGCAGCTGGACCTCGAACCGCTGCTGGACCTGCGGATGCGCCTCGGCGAGGGAACCGGCGCCGTGGCCGCGATCCCGCTGCTGACGATGGCGGCCGCGATCCTGTCCGACATGGCCACCTTCGCGGACGCGGGGATCACCAGCCCGGACAGCGAGCGATCGACCGGCATCGACACCGACGCCACCTGATGAACACGGAACCGGCCCGCCGCTGATGGGCGCCGCACTCCGGCTCGCCCTCTCCTGGCTCACCGTCGTCCCGGCCGGACAGCACCACGTCGACCGGGTCCTCGCCGGGCGGGCCATCGCGGTCGCACCGCTCATCGGGCTGCTGCTCGGACTGCCGGCCGCCGCCCTCGTCTCCCTGCTGGACCTGGCCGGCATGCCGGGCCTGCTGGCCGGGCTGGTGACCGTCGGACTGCTGGCCCTCGCCACCCGCGCGATGCACCTCGATGGCCTCGCCGACACCGCGGACGGGCTCGGCAGCTACGGCCCACCCGCGAAAGCGCTCGACATCATGCGTGCGGGCGGCGCCGGGCCGTTCGGCGTCGTCTCGCTCGTGGTCGTGCTCGGGGCGCAGGCGGCCGCCTTCGGTGCGCTCGCCGGCGAGCGGTGGTGGGCGATCGTGCTCGCGATCGTCGCCGGACGGGTCGCGTTCGCGGCGTGCTGCGTGCACGGCATCCCGGCCGCGCGGGCGGACGGGCTCGGCGCGCTCGTGGCCGGCACCCAGCACGTCGCGGTGCCGATCGCCTGGCTCGCCGGGCTGGTCGTGGCGGGCGTGGCCGTCGACCGCGACGAGCCGTGGCTCGGTCCGGTCGCCGTCGTCGTCGCTGCCCTGGCCGCCGTCGGCTTCGTGGCACACGTCCGCCGGCGCCTCGGCGGCATCACCGGCGACGTCCTCGGCGCGACATGCGAGGTGGCCACCACGATCGTGGCGGCCACCTGCACCATGGCTTAGTTCGACGACCTGCTCGACGGCCTAGCTCAGCGGAACCATCCAGCCGTGCGGATCCGGCGCCGTCCCGCGCTGGATCGCGGTCAGCGCCGCGCGCAGCCGCATCGACACCTCGCCCGACGCGCCGCCGTTGACCATGAACTCGCCGTCGGCGTGCTTCACCGAGCCGACCGGGGTGATCACGGCCGCCGTGCCGCACGCGAAGACCTCGGTCAGCTCGCCGGACTCGGCCTTCTTCTCCCACTCCTCGGTGGAGATGCGCCGCTCCTCGACGGCGTAGCCGAGCGACGACGCCAGCTCCAGGAGCGAGTCGCGCGTGATGCCGGCAAGCAGCGAGCCGGACAGCTCCGGCGTGACCACCCGCGCGTCCGCGCCCGAGCCGAAGACGAAGAACAGGTTCATCCCGCCCATCTCCTCGACCCACCGGCGCTCGACGGCGTCCAGCCACACCACCTGGTCACAGCCCTGCTCGGCGGCCTGCGCCTGCGCCACCAGCGACGCGGCGTAGTTGCCGGCGAACTTCGCCGCGCCGGTCCCGCCGGGCGCCGCGCGCACGTACTCGGTCGACAGCCACACGCTCACCGGCTTGACGCCGCTCGCGAAGTACGACCCGGCCGGCGAACCGATCAGCAGGTAGAGGTACTTCGACGCGGGCCGCACGCCGAGGCCGACCTCCGTGGAGATCATGAAGGGCCGCAGGTAGAGGGACTCCTCGTCCTCCTCGGGCACCCAGTGGCCGTCGACCGCCACGAGCTCGCGCAGCGAGCCGAGGAACAGCTCGTCCGGCAGCTCCGGCATGGCCAGCCGCTGTGCCGAGCGGCGGAAGCGCGCCGCGTTCTGCTCGGGCCGGAAGCTCGCGATCGTGCCGCTCGGCTGCCGGTAGGCCTTGAGGCCCTCGAAGATCGCCTGCCCGTAGTGCAGCACCATGGCCGCCGGGTCCAGTGTGATCGGCCGGTACGGCTCGATCCTCGCGTCGTGCCAGCCCTGCGTCCGGTCGTAGCGAATCGTCACCATGTGATCGGTGAAGTGCAGCCCGAACCCAGGATTGGCCAATACCTCCGCGATCCGCTCCGGGGTCGCCGGTGACGGATTGGGAGTCCTGGTGAATGTGGACGTCATGGGAGCACGTTAGCTGGCTCACCGCCGGACGGCGATGGCCCGAAGGGCGGCGGTGCACAGCAGGAGGACGGCGGCGCCGGCGAGCGCGACGGTGGGCGGCACGTAGAGGGCACCGAGCGCGGTCACCAGGCCGGCCGCGACCGCCAGCCGGAGCCGGGGAACGCCGGGTGCCCGCAGCCCGCGCAGCACCCCGAGGAGGGCGAACCCGCACCCGACCACGACGCCGACCACCAGCAGCCGCGAGATCGCGGTCGCGTCGGCCGCGGCCAGCACGTCCCGCAGGGG
>NZ_JBOHGA010000092.1:0-23594 GCF_050699915.1 Actinophytocola sp. | reverse complement strand
GTCTTCGATGCCGAGGGCGACCGGCTCGCGCGCACCCGGGAGGGCGGGCACACGGCGTTCCGCGTGGTGCACGCGGGCGGCGACGCGACCGGCGCGGAGGTCGAGCGCGCGTTGCTCGCGGCCTCCCGGGACGGGCGCGTGCCGATGCTCGAGCACCACGTCGCGGTCGACACGCTGCGCACGCCGGCCGGCGAGGTCGCGGGCCTGCTGGTACTCGACGGCTCCGGCGTGCCGGGAGTGCTGACCGCGCCGGCCGTGCTGCTGGCGACCGGCGGGCTGGGCCAGCTCTACCAGGCGACGTCGAACCCCGCGGTGGCGACGGCCGACGGCGTGGCGATCGCGCTGCGCGCCGGCGCGGCGGTGGCCGACCTGGAGTTCGTGCAGTTCCACCCGACCGTGCTCTACACCGGCGAGGGCGCGCGCGGGCGGTGCCCGCTGGTCACCGAGGCGGTGCGCGGCGAGGGCGCGTTCCTGGTGGACTCGACCGGCACCCGGGTGATGGCCGGCGTGCACCCACTGGGTGACCTGGCGCCGCGCGACGTGGTGTCGGCCGCGATCACCCGTCGGCTGGCGGAGCTGGGCGAGGACCACGTGTTCCTCGACGCCACGCACCTGTCGGGCGCGGAGTTCCGGCGCCGGTTCCCGACCGTGCTGGCAGCATGCCGGGCGGTCGGCGTCGATCCGTCGGTCGCGCCGATCCCGGTCTCGCCGGCGGCACACTTCTCCTGCGGCGGCGTTGTGACCACTGTGGACGGACGGACCGCGGTGCCCGGGCTGTACGCGGCCGGCGAGGTGGCGCGTACGGGCCTGCACGGCGCGAACCGGTTGGCGTCCAACAGCTTGCTCGAGGGGCTGGTGGTCGGCACCCGGGCGGCCGAGGCGGTGGCGGCCGACCTGGCGCTCGGGCTGCTGGCCGAGCCGCGGCTGGCGGTGTGCCAGCCGGTGCCGACCGCGCCGGTGGCCGACCGGGACACGCTGCAGCGGGTGATGAGCCGCTACGCGGGGATCGGCCGGGACGCCGAGGGACTGGCGGTGGTCGGTTCGGTGCTCGACGTGTCCGCTGTGGACCGTCCACTCGACACGCGGGAGCGGGTGGAGGACGCCGCCCTGACGCTGGCCGCCCGCGCGCTGATCGCCGCCGCTGCCTCGCGCACGGAGTCGCGCGGCTGCCACGTCCGCGACGACTTCCCTGGCGTCTCGCCGGAGTGGGCACGCTCGCTCACCGTCCGGCTCACCCCGTCCGGCCAGCCGATGCTGGACCGGCCGGCCGACCTCGTGGCGGGTGCGGCATGACTGACCTGGACCTGGACGACGTGCGGCGTGTGGTCGCGACCGCGCTGGAGGAGGACCTTCGGTACGGCCCGGACGCGACCACCGCGGCCACCGTGCCCGCGGACGCCGTCGCGGTGGCGGAGCTGACCCCGCGGGCGCCCGGCACGCTGGCCGGGGTCCCGGTGGCGCTCGAGGTGTTCGGCGCCGTGCTCGACTCGGTCGAGGTGCTGGCCGAGCGCAAGGACGGCGAGCGGCTCGCGCCGGGAGAGCCGGCCCTGGTGCTGCGCGGCTCGGTGCGGAGCCTGCTGACCGCCGAGCGGACCGCGCTGAACCTGCTGTGCCACCTGTCCGGCGTGGCCACCGCGACGGCGGCGTGGGTGGACGCGATCGCCGGCACGGGCGCGGTGGTGCGTGACTCCCGCAAGACGCTGCCGGGCCTGCGCCTGCTGGAGAAGTACGCGGTGCGTTGCGGCGGCGGCGAGAACCACCGCCTGGGCCTGGGCGACGCCGTGCTGATCAAGGACAACCACGTGCACGCCGCGGGCTCGGTGACCGCCGCGCTGCGGGCCGCCCGGGAGCATGCGCCGGACCTGCCGTGCGAGGTGGAGGTCGACACGCTGGACCAGCTGGACGAGGCGCTGGCGTTCGGCGCCGAGCTCGTCCTGCTGGACAACTTCACCCCGCCCGAGTGCGCCGAGGCCGTCCGCCGCGCCGCGCCGACCCCCACGAAGCTGGAGGTCTCGGGCGGCCTGCGGCTCATCGAGGCCCGCGCCTACGCGGTGACGGGCGTGGACTACCTCTCGGTGGGCGCGCTGACCCACTCCGCGCCGGCGCTGGACCTGGGCATGGACCTGCGCTAGCGCTGTTCGGAGACCGTGCGGAGGTCGGCCAGGCCGGCGAGGAGGTGCTCGCCCGCCGGAGTGGAGGCCGGGTCGAGGAGCCACTGCATCGACAGGCCGTCGCACACCGCCATCACCCAGCTCGCGACCGCCGTGCAGCGCGGGTCCTCCGGCGGCACCTCCAGCGCGGCCGCCACCAGCTCGGCCACCCGGCGGCGGGTGCGCCGGTACATCTGCGCCAGCTGGTCGCGCAGCGCCGGGTCCCGGTCGGCCTGGGCGAGTGCCTCCATGAAGGACACCAGCAGCGCGCGGCGGCCGGTCAGCGAGTCCAGCAGCGCGGCCCACGCCAGGTGCGCGCGCTCGATCGGCGACGCGTCCGGCTCGGCCAGCGCGGCGGTCGTCAGCTGGGTGGTCCACTCCTCGAACACGACGCCGAGCGCCGCGTTGAGCAGGCCCGCCTTCGAACCGAAGTGGTAGCCGATCGACGCCAGGTTCGTGCCAGAGGCGGCGACCAGGTCGCGCGCGGTGATGTGCGCGTATCCCTTGTCCTCCAACAACTGTCGCGCCGCGGCGAGCAGCTGTTCGCGATGGCCCACGCGGTGACCGTACCTTGTGCGAGCATCTATACGCGCGTATAAACGGGGACATGGCGACCCTCGACGCCCGGACGACGACGCTGCCGCCCGGCCCGCGGTTGCCGGCGCTGGTGCAGACGTTCCTGTTCCTGGCGGTCCGTCGCCAGACGCACCGGCACCTGCGGCGCCGCTACGGCGAGACGTTCACGACGCGGATCGCCGGCGACCGGCTGGTCGTGACGCTGACCCGGCCCGACCACATCCGCGAGGTGTTCGCCGGCTCGCCCACGATCTTCCACGCCGGCGACGGCAACGCGATCCTGCGGCCGGTGATGGGCGAGCACTCGCTGCTGATCACCGACGAGGACGAGCACCTCCGCGCGCGCAAGCTGCTGATGCCCGCGTTCAACGGCGCGGCGCTGCGCGGCTACGGCGGCCTGATGACCGAGCTCGCCGAGGCGGACGCGGCTCGGTGGCCGGTCGGCCGGCCGTTCGCGGTGCATCCGCGGATGAACGCGGTCACCCTGGAGATCATCCTGCGCGTCGTGTTCGGCATGGGCGAGGGCCCGCGGCTGGCCGAGCTGCGCCCGCGGCTGCGCCGGATCTCCGACATCGGGCCGCTGACCGTGCTCGGCTGGACCTACCCGCGGCTGCGCACGGTCGGCCGGTGGCGGCACAACTTCGAGAACCTCGCGCGGGTCAACCACCTGCTGTACGAGGAGATCGCGGACCGCAAGAAGGTGGCCGACCTGGCCGACCGCGGCGACGTGCTGTCCCGGCTGGTCGCCGCGGGCCGGGCCGAACAGTCTGGCGAGCTGTCCGACAAGGAGCTCCGCGACCAGATGATCACCCTGCTGCTGGCCGGCCACGAGACGACGGCGACCGCGCTGGCCTGGTCGTTCCACGAGCTGGCGCGGCGCCCGGACATCCAGCGGCGCGCGCAGCGGGCCGCCGACGAGGGCGACGAGGACTACCTGCAGGCCGTAGCGAAGGAGGCCATGCGCAAGCGCCCGGTGATCCAGAACGTGGCCCGCATGCTGACCGAACCGACCGAGGTGGCCGGCTACCGCCTGCCGGCCGGCACGGTCGTCGGCCCGAGCATCTCCCTGGTCCACGAGGACGCCACCCTGCATGACGATCCCGAGGACTTCCGCCCGGCCAGGTTCGAAGGCAAGCAGCCCGAGGCCGGCACGTGGATCCCGTTCGGCGGCGGCGTCAGGCGCTGCATCGGCGCGGGCTTCTCGCTGCAGGAGGCGGCCAAGGTCCTGCGAGCGGTCCTGGTCCGCTACGACATCCGTCCCGAGCGTGCGAAGCCGGAGTTCCCCAAGCCCCGCAACATCACCCTGACCCCCTCCCGGGGCGCCCGAATCATCGCGACACCGCGCTAGAGCGAGAGCGAACCCCGCGCCAGCACGAGGAAGAACGGTCCGGCCCCGGACCCCGGCGATGTCCGGCGGACGAGTTCAAAGACGCCGGTTCGCGAGCACCGGAATCGACTCGCGAACCTTCTCGACGAGTGACAAGTCGAGCTCGACGACGAGCACGTCCGGCCCCGCGCCAAGCGAAGCCACCGCCTCACCAGACGGCGAGGCAACCATGCTGTAGCCGATCCCCGTAGGCGCCTTCGGGTGCGCCGAGCGGCCCGAGGTCGTCGGGTCGGCCTGCCCTGCGGCGACCAGCCACGACGTGGAGTCCAGCGCCCGCGCCCGAACGAGCAGCTCCCACTGCTCCCGCTTGCCCGGCCCCACACCCCATGACGCGCCCATCAGCACCACCGTGGCGCCGCGGTCGGCGAGCCGGGTGAACAGCTCCGGGAACCGCACGTCGTAGCAGTTCGCGAGGCCCAGGGTGACGTCGTCGACGGACACGATCGCGAGGTCGGACCCGGGCGCGACGGTCTTGGACTCGGCGAACCTGAACGCGTCGAACAGGTGGATCTTGTCGTACCCGAGGTGCTGGCCCCGGCCCGTCGCGAGCAGCGTGTTGTGCACCCGCCCGTCCGGCGCCGGCGTGAACATCCCGGCCACCACGAGCACGCCGTGCTCCTCGGCGACAGACGCCACCGCCGACGCCCACGGGCCGTCGAGCGGCTCCGCCAGCGGCCCGAGCGACGTGCCGAAGCAGGCCATCGTCGCCTCCGGGAACACCGCGACCGACGCGCCGTCGGCCGCGGCCCGGGCCACCGCGTCCCGGACCAGCGAAAGGTTTTCCGACGGCACGGCCGTCGACGTGATCTGGCAGAGCGCGACCCGCACGAGACCTCCCTTGACCGCTAATACCTAATCCACCTACGCGAGGATATGTCGCCCGGCTAGTGTCGGGCCTCGTGCTCACCACGTGTCACCGCCGCCTCGCGCCGGCGCTCGTCGCCGTCGCGCTGCTGGCGACCGCGTGCACTGAGGACCCCGCGCCCCCGGCGTCCGGCAACCCGGACGGCACCTCGCTCGTGATCGCGGTCGCCGACGAGCCGGCCGAGCTGAACCCACTCGACGGGTACGCCGAGCACGGCGCCGCGAAGATCTTCGAGGGCCTGGTGGAGCACGACGCGGACTCCTCGCTGCGGCCCGCGCTCGCCGTCGACCTGCCCGAGCCGTCGCCTGACGGTCGCACGTGGACGGTCAAGCTCCGGCCCGGCGTCCGGTTCACCGACGGCACCCCGCTCGAGGCGCAGGACGTCGTCGCCACCTACCGCGGGATGCTCGACCCGGCCCGGCATTCGCCCGTGCGGCAACGGTTCGGGATGCTCAAGGCGGTGACGGCGCTCGACCCGTCGACCGTCGAGTTCACGCTCACCGCGCCGTACGCGCCGTTCCCCGATCTGCTCGTGCTGGGCATCTTGCCCGGCGAGTCGTTGAGCGGCCCTGGCTCGTCGGAGCCGGTCGGCACCGGGCCGTACGAGCTGACCGAGTGGCGCCGCGGCATGCACCTGGAGCTGGCTGCCAACAAGGACTACTGGGACGGCCCGCCCGCGATCAAGAAGGTCACCGTCGAGTTCATCCGGGACGACGAGACCCGCGCGAAGCGGCTGCGCGACGGCAAGCTCGACGGCGCGGCGCTGCCGCCGCCGTTCGCCGCCGAGTTCGACAACGCCGACGGCATGCGCGTGGTCTCGCACAGTGCGGCCGACGTGCGTGCGGTCGTGCTGCCCACCGACGACCCGGTGACCGGCGACCCGGCCGTGCGGCTCGCGCTCAACAACGCGGTCAACCGCGAGCAGTTGGTCGAGGACGTCCTCGCCGGCCAGGGATCGCCGGCCCACACCCCGATGCCGGACGTGCTCGCGGAGTTCGTCGAGCCGGGCGCGGCCTTCGACCACGACATCACCCGCGCGCTCGACCAGCTCGAGTCCAGCGGCTGGGTGACCGGCCCGGACGGCATCCGCGCTAAGGGCGGCAAGGTCGCCAAGTTCACCCTGCGCCACCTGTCCGGCGACACGGTCTCGGCGGGCCTGGCGGAGGCGTTCGCGACCAACGCGCGGTCGATCGGCATCCAGGTCGACCTGGAGCCGGTGAGCGCGACGGCGCTGACCGGGGCCACCGTGGTCGGCTTCGGCAACCCGTTCGACCCCGACCTCGCGCTCTACGAGTTGCTCCGGTCGGGCCGGGGCTCGCTCGGCGGGTACGTCAACAAGACCGTCGACGCGGCGCTGGACATCGGCCGCTCGGCGACGGACCCGGCCCAGCGGGCGACCGCCTACCGGCGGCTGCAGCGGGCGTTCGTGACCGCGCCGGGGCTCGTGGTGCTGGCCGACCCGAACCACACCTACGTGATCCGCGAGAGCTGGGACGGCTACGAGCCGGTGGTGGACGCGGCCGGGCCGAGCATGAGCTGGGGTGCCTGGTGGAACCTGGAGAAGTGGACGCCGCGATGATCGACATGACCACCGTCCGGGCGGACACGCCCGGGTGTCACCGGGGTGTGTTCCTGGACAGCGCCGGGTCGTCCCTGCCGCCCGTGCAGGTGCTCGACGAGGTGATCGGCCACCTGCACCGCGAAGCCGAGGTCGGCGGGTACCGGGCGTTCGACGAGCGGCTCGCGGACCTGCGCGCCGGCTACGAGCTGATGGGCGCGCTGCTGGGGTGCGAGGCGGACGAGGTGGCGTTCTTCGACAGCGCCACGCGAGCGTGGCTGGCGGCCTTCGACGCGGTGCCGCTCTCGGCAGGGGACCGGGTTCTGGTCACCGAGGTCGAGTACGCGGGCAACGCGATCCCGCTGCTGCGCCGCGCCGCCGAGGTCGGCGCGACCGTGTCGCCGGTGCCGTCGACGCCGGCGGGCGAGATCGACGTGGCCGCGCTGCGCTCGATGCTGGACGAGCGTGTCCGGCTGGTGTCGCTGGTCCACGTGCCGACGAACGGCGGCCTGGTCAACCCGGTCACGCCGGTCGTCGAGGCCGCGCACGAGGTCGGCGCGCTGGTGTTGTTGGACGCGTGCCAGTCGGTCGGCCAGGTGCCGATCGACGCCGCCGCGCTAGGCGTGGACATGGTGTCGGGCACGGGCCGCAAGTGGCTGCGCGGACCGCGGGGCAGCGGGTTCCTGGTGGTGCGCCGGGACGTGCTGCCGCGGCTGCGGCCCCGGCAGGTCGACCTGCGGTCGGGCACCTGGTCGACGCCGGACTCCTACGAGCTGCGGCCCGACGCGAAGGTCTTCGAGCTGTGGGAGTCGAGCATCGCGGACCGGCTGGGCCTGCTCGCCGCGGCGCGGTACGCGCTGTCGCTGGGCGTCGAGGAGATCGCGGCGGCGGTCCGGTCGCGGGCGGAGTACCTGCGGGCGAGCCTGTCGTCGGTGCCGGGCGTGACGGTGCACGACCTCGGACCGCAGCGCTGCGGGATCGTCAGCTTCACCGTCGAGGGCGCCACGCCGCGCGAGGTCAGGGCCCGCCTGGCGGAGCACCACGTGACGGTGACGGTCACCGGCGTGACGTCGACCCAGTACGACATGACGCGCCGCGCCCTGCCGGAGGTCGTCCGCGCCTCCCCGCACTACTTCCTCACCGAGTCCCAGCTCGACGAGGTGGCCGCCGCGCTGCGGTCCTGACTGGTCCTGAACTGGTCCTGGCTGGTCCTGAACAGTCGAACGGCGCCCCCACCCGCACGTGGAGGCGCCGTTCGAGATTCGAGAGGTCAGCCGGCGTTGGTGAGCAGGATGTCCACCGCCGCGTCGTTGCGGGTCGTCTGCGGGCCGATCTCCTCGTCGGGCGGGTAGAAGCCGTCGATGCCGCCGCTGCTCGGGAACATCTCGAACGTGTACGAGAGGGCCCCGTGCGTGCCCCACATCCAGTCGTCGATGGAGCCGTCGGTGATGTAGAGGTCGCTCGCCTGCTCCGGCGTGTAGCCGTTCGTGGCCGCCATCTGCTCACCGATGTTCGCGAAGCGGTCGCGCTGCTCCTGGGTCATCCCCTCGGTGACGTCGTCCTCGGTGAAGCCGAACGGCCACAGCACCAGCTCGGAGAACGTGTGGAAGTCGATGTGCGCCTTGAACTGCCGGCCGTCCGCGAACGCCTGCACCGCCGCGGTCTCGGGAGCCGACGCGGCCGATGCGCCGCGGTAGGTCTCCCCGGACGGGTTGTCGTCCGAACCGCCGCAGCAGCCCCACTTGTACGCGAAGTTCCGGTTGATGTCGGTGCCGACCGAGCCGTCCGAGTTCGGCTGCCGGTTCTTGCGCCAACCCTGGTACTCACCGCCGGAGATGTCGAACTCCGAGCCGTCCGGGTTCTGGGTGGGGATCACGTAGATCTCGCGGCTGTCCACGAAACCGGTGACGGTCTGGTCGGTGCCGTAGCCGTCGGTGAACCGCTGGATGATGTGCAGGCACATCTCCGTGGTCAGGTGCTCCCGCGCGTGCATGTTGCAGGTGAACAGCACCTCGGGCTCGTCCTCGTCGGTCGCGACGTTGTCGCTGATCTTGACGACCGGCAGGTCACGGCCCTCGAAGGAGCTGCCGATGCTGCCCTTCTGCGCGATCGCCGCGTGGTCGGTCGCCGCCGCCGTGACCTCGGCGACCAGCTCGTCGTAGGTGTGGAAGCCCTCGTCGCCCGCCGGGAAGTCGGCCGCCCCGACGTCGTTCGTGGACGGTCCGCCGCTGCGCTTCGCCAGAATGGCGTCGACGTCGCCGGTGAGCTCGAGCGTGAAGCCCTGCGCCCGCAGCTTCTCGACCTGCTCGGGGCTCGCCACGAGCTCCATCGGGCCGCCGTCGTGACCCTCCTGGAGTACGTCGGCGGAGCTGATGACCTGCGTGCGCTTCGCGACGGTGTCCGCGCCGGTCAGTGTGTAGTAGCCCCGATCCGGGGCGGCCGGTGCGGCGGTGGGCTCCTGCGCGCCGGCCGACCACGCGGTGACCACCAGCAAAGCGGCGGCCGCGGCGGCCGTAACCACGCCGATCGCGCGACGTTTGGTGAACATGTCCCCTCCGAACGGGTACGAGAGTGATCGACCGAGCCTGCTCGGCGTGTTCGACCGGCGACAACCCGTCATTGGTCGGGGAATCCCACGCGGTGGACGATCACCAGACGAACGTAGTGGGCCGTTCGGCCCCGCTGCCGGACGGCCTACCCTGGGCATACCCAGCCGAACGAGTCGAAGGAACCCGATGCTGAGCCGCACCGACCTGCGTGGTCGAGTCCCGTCCCCGGCGGAGCTGCGCGCCGTCCTGCCGCGCGCCGAGACCGACGTGGACGCGGTGCTGCATCAGGTCCGGCCCATCGTCGACGACGTGCGCGCACGCGGCGTCGAGGCCGTCCTCGACGCCGCCGAGCGCTTCGACGGCGTCCGCCCGGCGGCCGTCCGCGTGCCGGCCCGAGAGCTGACCGCGGGCCTTGGCTTCCTCGACGCGGCCGTCCGCGAGGCGCTCGAGGAGTCCATCGACCGCGCCCGCCGCGTGCACGCCGACCAGCGCCGCCAGGACGTGACCACCCAGGTCGTCCCGGGCGGCACGGTCACCGAGCGCTGGGTGCCGGTGGGCCGCGTCGGCCTCTACGCACCGGGCGGCCTCGCGGTGTACCCGTCGAGCGTGATCATGAACGTCGTCCCCGCCCAGGTGGCGGGGGTCGAGTCGCTGGTCGTGTGCTCGCCGCCGCAGGCCGAGTTCGGCGGGCTGCCGCACCCGACGGTCCTCGCCGCCGCCGAGCTGCTCGGCGTCCACGAGGTGTGGGCGGTCGGCGGCGCGCAGGCGGTCGCGCTGCTCGCCTACGGCGGCACCGACACCGACGGCACGCCCCTCGACCCGGTCGACCTGGTCACCGGTCCCGGCAACGTCTACCTGACCGCCGCCAAGCGCCTGCTGCGCGGGCTCATCGGCATCGACTCGGAGGCCGGCCCGACCGAGATCGCCGTCCTCGCCGACGCCACCGCCGACCCGGTGCACGTCGCCGCCGACCTGATCAGCCAGGCCGAGCACGACACGCTGGCCGCGAGCGTGCTGGTCACCGACTCGGCCGAGCTCGCCGACGCCGTCGACGTGGAGCTCGCCCGGCAGGTGAAGGCCACCAAGCACACCGACCGCATCACGAGCGCCTTGCAGGGCAGGCAGTCCGGTTGCGTCCTCGTGTCCACTGTGGAGGATGGACTGTCCGTCGTGGACGCCTACGCGGCCGAGCACCTCGAGATCCAGACCGCCGACGCCGCCACGGTCGCCGCCCGAGTGCGGGCCGCGGGCGCCGTCTTCGTCGGGCCGCACAGCCCGGTCTCGCTCGGCGACTACTGCGCGGGCTCCAACCACGTCCTGCCCACCGGCGGCTGCGCGCGCCACTCGTCGGGGCTGTCCGTGCAGACGTTCCTGCGCGGCATCCACGTGGTCGACTACTCCCGCGAGGCGCTGCGCGAGGTCTCCGGGCAGGTCGTGGCGCTCGCGAACGCCGAGGACCTGCCCGCACACGGCCAAGCCGTCACCGCCCGGTTCGGGAGCGGCGCGTGACCCTCGGGGACGCCGTCAAGATCGACGACCTGCCGTTGCGGGAGGACCTGCGCGGCGCCAGCCCGTACGGCGCGCCGCAGCTGGACGTCCGGGTTCGGCTCAACACCAACGAGAACCCGTACCCGCCGCCGCCCGCGCTGGTCGCCGACGTGACCGCGGCGGTGGCCGAGGCGGCCGCGGGGCTGCACCGCTACCCGGACCGGGACGCGGTGGCGCTGCGCGGGGACCTCGCGACCTACCTGTCCGCGTCGACCGGCGTGGCGCTGTCGGTGGCGAACGTGTGGGCGGCCAACGGGTCCAACGAGGTGCTGCAGCAGATCCTGCAGGCGTTCGGCGGGCCCGGCCGCACGGCGCTCGGCTTCGAGCCGTCGTACTCGATGCACCCGATCATCGCGGCCGGGACCCGGACCGAGTGGGCGCCGACCCCGCGCCGCCCGGACTTCACCCTCGACGCCGCCGCCGCGGCCGCGGTGCTCACCGCCCGCACGCCCGACGTCGCATTCGTGACCAGCCCGAACAACCCCACCGGCGGCTCGATCCCGCTCGACGAGCTGCGCGCACTCCTGCTCGCCGCGCCCGGGCTCGTCGTGGTCGACGAGGCGTACGCGGAGTTCTCGGCACGGCCGAGCGCGGTGCGGCTGATCGACGAGTTCCCGGCGAAGCTCATCGTGTCCCGGACGATGAGCAAGGCGTTCGCGTTCGCCGGCGGCCGGCTCGGCTACCTCGCCGCGGCGCCCGCGGTCGTGGACGCGCTGCAGCTCGTCAGGCTGCCCTACCACCTGTCGTCGCTGACGCAGGCGGCCGCGCGGGCGGCGCTGCGGCATGCCGACGAGACGTTGCGCTCGGTGCACGCGCTCGCGGCGGAGCGCGACCGGGTCGTGGAGTCGTTGGGCGACCTGGGCTTCGCGGTCGTGCCCAGCGACGCCAACTTCGTCCTGTTCGGTCAGTTCGCGGAGGCCGCCGCCACCTGGCGGTCCTATCTGGAGCAGGGAGTGCTCGTCCGGGACGTCGGCATCCCCGGCCACCTGCGGGTTACCATCGGCACACCGGCGGAGAACGACGCGTTCCTCGCCGCCAGTAAGGAGATCGTCAGGTGAACCGCATCGGCCGGGTCGAGCGGACCACGAAGGAGTCGTCAGTCGTCGTCGAGATCGACCTCGACGGCGCCGGCAAGGTGGACGTGTCCACCGGCGTGCCCTTCTACGACCACATGCTCACCTCGTTCGGCGTGCACGGGGCGTTCGACCTCGCCGTCCGCGCGACCGGCGACGTCGAGGTCGACGCGCACCACACGGTCGAGGACGTGGCGATCGTGCTCGGCGAGGCGATCGGCAAGGCGTTGGGGGACAAGCACGGCATCCGCCGGTTCGGCGACGCGTGGATCCCGATGGACGAGACACTCGCGCACGCGGCGGTCGACGTGTCCGGCCGGCCGTACTGCGTGCACACGGGTGAGCCCGAGGTGATGGTCGGGTTCACCATCGGCGGCAACTACCCGACGGTGCTGAACCGGCACGTGTTCGAGTCGCTTGCCTTCCACGCGCGGATCGCGCTGCACCTGCGGGTCCTGCACGGCCGCGACCCGCACCACATCACCGAGGCGCAGTACAAGGCCGTGGCGCGGGCGCTGCGCGCTGCGGCCGAGGCCGACCCGCGCTCGTCCGGCGTCCCGAGCACCAAGGGTGTGCTCTAGGCTTCGGCCTCGTGTCCAAGGAGCTCGCCGTCATCGGCCTGATCGCGGTGGCCGGTTTCCTGGTCGGCGGCGTCTACTCCACGTGGAAGACCGCCCGCGTCGTCGCGATCGTGCTCGCCCTGGCCGCCGCGGTCGCCGTCGGCGGCGCGATCCTCTGGCTGGTTTCCTAGTACATCCGGTAGACGACGCTGTCGTGGGGACGGGCGCCCAGCCGGTCGTAGAAGCGCCGCGCGCCGTCGTTCCAGGTGTTGACCATCCATTCGAGCCGGCCGCTGCCGCGCTCGGCGGCGATCGCTCGGAGCGCCCGGACCAGCTTCTCGCCGACGCCGCGCCCGCGATGGGGCCCGGCGACGTACAGGTCCTTCATGGACACCGCCGGGCGCAGATCGTCGCTCGGCCATTGGAACGAGTAGGTCGCGATGCCGACCAGCTCCGCACCGTCCCGGGCGACCAGCGCGTGCGCGGTGGGCGGCGTGCCGAACAACGCCGCGCGGATCTGCTGGGCGCGCACGGCGGCCGGCTCGAACTCGGTTCTGCCGTAGTGCCGCATCATGTCTTCCATCAGTCCGACCAGCGCCGGCACGTCGTCTTCCTTCGGTGGCTCGATCACGGTGTGATCCTCGCTCACACGAGCCGGCCGGGGAATGTGGCGTGGGACAATGGAGATGTGACCGAGCGCAAGCCCGTGAAGATGCCGTTCGGCGACTGGGTCGACCGGCAGATCCGCGCGGCCGAGGAGCGGGGCGAGTTCGACGACCTGCCCGGCCGCGGCAAGCCGCTGCCCAGGCGAACCGGCGACGTGATGGAGTGGGTCGCGGAGAAGCTGCGCGCGGAGAACACCGACACGAAGGCGCTGCTGCCACCGTCCCTGGTGTTGCGCAAGGAGCTCGAGGACCTGCCCGAGCGGCTCGCCGGCGTGCGTTCGGAGGCGAAGGTCCGCGCGATCGTGACCGACCTCAACGCCCGGATCAAGCGGGAGATCCTCATCCCGAGCGGCGGACCGCCGCTGCTGGTCCGCCCGGTGGACGTCGAGGCGGCCGTCGTGCGGTGGCGGGAGGGCCGCGCTAGCTGATGCCACCCTCCGAGGCGGCCTTCAGGCGCGGCGCGCCCGTGCCGAGGCCGGCGAGGACGTCGTCGTGGTTCATCAGGTGGCAGGCCTTCAAGGACAGGCAGCCGCAGCCGATGCAGGCGGTCAGCCGGTCGCGTAGGCGCTGCATCGAGTCGATGCGGGCGTCCAGCTCGCCGCGCCATACGTTCGACAGGCGCGCCCAGTCGGCCTTGGTCGGCGTCCGGCCCTCGGGGAGTGTGGCCAGCGCCTCATGGATGTCCTCGAGCGAGAGGCCCACCCGCTGCGCGGTGCGGATGAACGCGAGCCGCCGGAGCACCGCGCGGGCGTATTTCCGCTGGTTGCCGGCGGTTCGCTCGGCGGCGATCAGGCCCCGCTCCTCGTAGAACCGTAGCGCGGTGTGCGGGACTCCACTGCGCTTGGCCACCTCACCGATCGTCAGTACATCCGGCAGTTTCGGCACGTCACCGACCCTACCGCCACCCCTCGACCTAGGTGGAGCTAACCGGCCTTGACCTCTACCGGACTCGAAGTTGCACGCTCGGTCCATGACACGAACTCATCAGGACCTCGCCGGCCTGTTCGAGCAGCTGACCGGCGACGAGAAGCACGAATGGGCCGCGGCGTCCACAGTGGACGCCCTCTGGGTCCTCTACGACCGGGTGCTGAACATCAGCCCCGACAAACATCGACGACCCCGACCGGGACCGGTTCCTGCTGTCGAAGGGCCACGGCCCGATGGCGTACTACGCCGTGCTCGCCGCGAAGGGCTTCCTCGCCGCCGACGCGCTCGACGACTGGACCGCGTTCGGCTCGGCGCTCGGCCTGCACCCCGACCGCGTGCTCGTGCCCGGCGTCGAGATCGGTGCCGGCTCGCTCGGCCACGGGCTCGGGCTCGGCGTCGGCACCGCGCTCGGGCTGCGGGCGCAGGGCCGCACCGCGCGCACGGTCGTCCTCGTCGGCGACGGAGAGCTCGACGAGGGCAGCAACCACGAGGCGATCGCCGCCGCCGGCCGGCTCGGGCTCGACCGGTTGACCGCGGTGGCCATCGACAACGGCTCGTCCAGCCACGGCTGGCCGGGCGGCATCGCCCGCCGGTTCGAGATCGAGGGCTGGGCCGCGCACACGGTCGACGGCCGCGACCACGACGCGCTGTACCGCGCGTTCACCACCGAACACCCCGGCCGGCCGTCGGTCGTGGTGGCCAGGATCGACAAGGAGTCCTGAAGTGACCAGCACCATCAAGCTCATGCGCACGGTGTTCACCGACACCGTGACCGACGCGCTGGACCGCGACCCGCGGCTCGCCGTGGTCACCGCCGACATCTCCGCCGCCGCGTTCCAACAGGCCAGAGCGCGACACCCGGATCGGGTGATCAACCTCGGCATCCGCGAGCAGGCGATGATCGGCGTGGCCGGCGGACTCGCGCTCACCGGCATGCGCCCGGTCGTGCACAGCTACACGCCGTTCCTCATCGAGCGGCCGTTCGAGCAGATCAAGCTCGACCTCGGCCACCAGGACGTCGGCGCCGTGCTGGTCAGCATCGGCGGGTCCTACGACGACCCGGGGACGGGCCGCACCCACCAGGCCCCGGGCGACGTCGCGCTGCTCGACACGCTCCCCGGCTGGACCGTGCACGTGCCGGGTCACCCGGACGAGGTGGAGCCGCTCCTGCGGGACGCCCTCGCCGGCGACGGCCGGGTCTACCTGCGCCTGTCGGTGCGGGAGAACGCGGCGGCGTACCCGGTGGACGGCACGTTCTCGGTGCTGCGCCGGGGCGGTGCGGGGGTCGTGCTCGCGGTGGGCCCGACGCTGGACGCGGTGCTCGCGGCGACGTCCACACTGGACGTGACGGTCTTGTACGCGAACACCGTGCGCCCGTTCGACCACGCCGGCCTGCGAGCCGCGGTCGACGCCGCCGCGGCGAACGTGGTGCTGGTCGAGCCGTACCTGGCCGGCACGTCCGCGCACGAGGTGGCGACCGCGCTGGCCGACGTCCCGCACCGGCTGCGCACGGTCGGCGTGCGCCGGGACATCGAGGTGCGCGCGTACGGCACGGCCCCCGAGCACGACGCGGTGCACGGCCTCGACGCGCCGGGCATCGCCGAGGTGGTCCGGCGGGCGATCTCGTAGCCTGGGGGAGTGGCACGAGTCGTCGTGCTGGACTACGGGTCCGGCAACCTGAGGTCGGCCGAGCGGGCGTTGCGGCGGGTCGGCGCGGACGTCGAGGTGACGGCCGACCGCGAGGCCGCGCTCGACTGCGACGGGCTGGTCGTGCCCGGCGTCGGCGCGTTCGCGGCGGTCATGGCCGGACTGCGGGAGGTGCGCGGCGAGCAGCTCATCGACAAGCGGCTCGCCGGCGGGCGCCCGGTACTCGGGGTGTGTGTCGGCATGCAGGTCCTGTTCGACCGGGGCATCGAGCACGGTGTCGAGACCGAGGGGTGCGGTCAGTGGCCGGGCACGGTGTCCCGGCTGGAGGCGGACGTCGTGCCGCACATGGGGTGGAACACCGTGCGAGCCCCGTCGGGGTCGATGCTGTTCGACGGCCTCGACGCGGACACCCGGTTCTACTTCGTGCACTCCTACGCCGCCCGCGAGTGGCAGCTCGTCCCCGGCGGCCCGATGCCCGCGCCGCTCGTGACCTGGGCCAACCACGGCGGCGACTTCGTCGCCGCGGCGGAGAACGGCCCGCTGAGCGCGACCCAGTTCCACCCGGAGAAGTCCGGTGACGCCGGAGCGCATCTGCTGACGAACTGGCTCAAGTCCCTGAGCTGACCACCCCCGCCACGCCGGGCGCGACTCGCGGGCGGCTTCGAGTGGGGCTCGAGGTTGGGCTCGATACGCTGCGCTGGTGACGTTCACGTTGTTGCCCGCTGTCGATGTTCGTGGTGGGCGGGCTGTTCGGTTGTTGCAGGGGCGGTCCGGGACCGAGACCGGCTACGGCGACCCGCTCGACGCCGCGCTCGCCTGGCAGGACGACGGGGCCGAGTGGATCCACCTCGTGGACCTCGACGCGGCGTTCGGCACCGGGGACAACCGGGAGCGGTTGGCCGACATCGTGGGGCGGCTGGACGTCGAGGTGGAGCTCTCCGGCGGCATCCGCGACGACGACTCCCTCGCCGCGGCCCTCGCCACCGGCTGCGCGCGGGTGAACCTCGGCACCGCGGCCCTCGAGCACCCGGTGTGGTGCGCCAAGGTCATCGGCGAGTTCGGGGACCGCGTCGCCGTCGGCCTGGACGTCCGGATCGACGACGGGGCGCACCGGCTCGCCGCTCGTGGGTGGACCGAGGACGGCGGCCTCCTCTGGGACGTGCTCGACCGCCTGGAGCGCGACGGCTGTTCCCGCTACGTGGTCACCGACGTGACCAAGGACGGCACGCTGCAGGGACCGAACCTCGAGCTGCTGCGGGACGTGTGCGCGCGCTCGAAGGCTCCGGTGGTGGCCTCCGGTGGGGTGTCGAGCCTGGCGGACCTGACGGCGTTGGCCGGTCTGGCCGATTTCGGCGTGGAGGGGACGATCATCGGCAAGGCCTTGTACGCCAGGGCGTTCACATTGCCCGAGGCGCTCGCTCTCACCCGTCGAGGCTGATCGCCACGCACAAGGACTTCTCCCGGCCGCGGAAGCGCACGCTCGAGCCGATGACGAGCCGGCCGGTGAGGCCGTACTTGCGCCTGAGCAGCCTGCGTCCGCGCTCGGAGCCTTCGGCGTCGAGGATCCGCGCGGTCCCCTGCACGACGGGACCGCGCGGCCTGCCTCGAATGTCGCATTCGGACAGTTCGACCTCGCCGCTGTTGCGTATCCGTTTGACCTTGCCGGTGTTCGTGCTCGTCCACACGATCAGCTCGTCGCCGTCCCGGCCAACCCAGACCGGGGTCGGCACCGGGGTGCCGTCGCGGCGGAACGTGGTGAGGAGTACGTAGTTGCCTTTGGTCAGGCGGTGCAGTTCGGAGGTCTCCATGTCCGCAACGCTAGTGATTGGTTGCTGTGAGTGCTCTCAGCCAGTCACGGCGTGCGACGGCGCAGCGTCGCGGCGCCCAGGACCAGCGCGAGCAGCCCGCAGCCGGCCACGATCACCAGGTTGCGGAGGAGCGTTCCGTCCACATCGGACGTCTGGGTGACCTGCGCGAGCGCGTCGACCGCATAGGACAGTGGCATCACGTTCGACAGCCACTCCAACACGGGCGTCATCGAGTCTCGCGGCGCGAACAGGCCGCACAGCAACACCTGCGGCATCACGATCGCCGGCATGAACTGCACCGCCTGGAACTCGGTGCGCGCGAACGCGCTCGCGAGCAGGCCGAGCGCGGTGCCGAGCAGCGCGTCGAGCACCGCGATCAGCACCAGCAGCCACACCGAGCCGTCGATCTCCAGGCCCAGCCAGGTGAGCGAGATGCCGGTCGCCACGAGCACCTGCAGCACCGCGACCACGCCGAACGCGATCGCGTAGCCGAAGAGCAGGTCCAGCTTGGCGATCGGCATGGTCATCAGGCGTTCGAGGGTGGCCGTCGTACGCTCGCGAAGGGTGGTGATCGACGTGACGATGAACATGATCGCGAACGGGAACACCGCCAGCAGCGCCGGCGCGGCCGCGCTGAACGCCTGCTCGGAGTTGAACACGTACCGCAGCAGGATCATCAGCAGCGACGGGACCAGCACCATCATCGCGACGGTGCGGTGGTCGTGGCGCAGCTGGGTCAGGATGCGCCGGGCGGTGGCCAGCGTCAGGGTCGCGTTCATGCGACTGCCTCCTGCTCGCGGACCAGCCGCAGGAACGCCTGCTCGAGGTCCGGGGTCTCGGTCTTCGTGCGCAACGCGTCCGGCGTGTCGTCCGCCAGGATGTAACCGTCGCGCATCAACAGCAGCCGCCCGCATCGCGCGGCCTCGTCCATGACGTGGCTCGACACCATCAGCGTGACGCCGCGGTCGGCGAGCTTGTGGAACAGCGCCCACAGTTCCTCGCGGAGCACCGGGTCGAGGCCGACCGTCGGCTCGTCGAGTACCAGCAGCTCGGGGCGGCCGAGCAGGGCGACCGCCAGGCTCGCCCGGTTGAGCTGCCCGCCGGACAGCTCGCCGATCACGTGGTCGGCATGGGTGCTGAGGCCGACCTCCTCGATCACGCGCTGGACGTCGCCACTGGGCGCCCGCAGGATCGCGGCGAAGTAACGAAGGCTCTCGGTCACCGTCAGGTCGGCGTAGACCGACGGGTTCTGGGTGGCGTAGCCGATCTTGTCGCGCAGGCTCGCGCTGCCGGCCGGCTCGCCGAGCACGGTGACCGTGCCTCCGGCGACGATCTGCACCCCGACGACGGAGCGCATCAGGGTCGTCTTGCCACACCCGCTCGGGCCGAGCAGGCCCGTGATGGAGCCGCGCTCGACGGCGAAGCTCACGTTGTGCAGGACCTCTCGGGAGCCGCGGCGCACGCGCAGCCCCTCGGCCACCACAGCAAAATTAGTCATACGTTTAATTCTGCGCGTGTTGAGTTCCGCAGTCAAGACGAGATTTCGGGGAACCTCAGGGGCGGTAGGGGATCAGCGGGGCTCGAGGATCACCACGGCGGTCTCGCCGGGCCGGCGCGCCGCGTACGCGTCGAGCTTGCGGTCGTACTCGCGCCACCGGGCCCACAGCCGCTCCCGCTCGTCGCCCCGCGCCGCGCGGGCCCGGACCGTGCGTGGGCCGTCAGCCGTGGTGACGCCGGCCTCGGGATGGGCCTGCAGGTTGAGCCACCACGCGGGCTCCGGGTCGGCCCAGCCGTTCATGGCAAGCGTGACCAGGTCGGACCCGTCCTCGAAGTAGCCGACGATCACGCTGCGCTCCTGGCCGGTGCGCCGCCCGGTGGTCGTCAGCCGCATGGCACCCCACTTGGTGCCCTTCGGCCGCCACAGACCCCGCCGGCCACCGCTGGTCCGGTACACGCGGCGGTGCACCTTCCAGGCGAGCCGAACGAACCACCGAGGGGGAGCCAGGTGCGTTGGTCTGCCATGACGCCTCCCGAGGGAATGCCGCGGCCCGAACCTACGCCGTCAGCCGTCGAAGTAGTACTGGACGACCGGCGCGACCAGGGCCACGACCTCGTCCTCGGTGGCCGAGGCCATGGGCTCCGCCTTGACCACGTAGCGGACGATCGCCAGGCCCATCATCTGCGCGGCGGCACCGGTGAGCCGCAGCGGCGGCAGGTCCAGCGCCGCCGCGACCTTGCCCAGCACGGCGGTCTCCAGGAACTGGCGCATCTGGTCGGCCACCTCGGGGCTGGTGGTCACCGAGCGGACGAGCGCGAAGAACGGCAGCTGAGTGTCGGGGCTCTCCCACAGCCCGAGGAACAGCCGCAGGATCCGCTCGCCGATCTGCTCGCGCGGCCCCGACAGCAGCGTGTCCACCAGCAGCGCCGGGTTGAACGGCAGGTTCAGCACCTCGACGAAGACCTGGTCCTTCGAGCCGAAGAAGTGGTGCACGAGCGCCGGGTTGACGCCGGCCTCGGCCGCGATGCCGCGGATCGTCGCGCCGCGGAAGCCGTGGGCGGCGAACTGGTTGCGCGCGGCGACCAGGATGTCGTCCCGGGTCTGGGTCTGCCCCGGACGCCGGCCGGTTCGCGCCACCTCGGCTCCTCTCGCTCACCGCCAGTATCCTCGATCGCATGTCGGTCGCGGTCCGGGTGATCCCCTGTCTGGACGTCGACGCCGGCCGGGTCGTGAAGGGCGTCAACTTCACCAACCTGGTCGACGCCGGCGATCCCGTCGAGCTCGCGGCCGCCTACGACGCCGAGGGCGCGGACGAGTTGACCTTCCTGGACGTCACGGCGTCCTCTTCGGACCGGGAGACCACGTTCGACGTCGTGCGGCGCACCGCCGAGCAGGTGTTCATCCCGCTGACCGTGGGCGGAGGCGTGCGTGCCGCGTCCGATGTGGACCGCCTGCTGCGGGCGGGCGCGGACAAGGTCAGCGTCAACACCGCGGCGATCCTGCGCCCGGAGCTGCTGGCGGAGTGCTCGCGGCGCTTCGGCGCCCAGTGCGTCGTCCTGTCCGTGGATGCCCGCCGCGCCGACACGCCGTCCGGGTTCGAGGTCACCACGCATGGTGGGCGCACCGGCACCGGCATCGACGCCGTCGAGTGGGCCGCCCGCGGCCAGGAGCTCGGCGTGGGGGAGATCCTGCTGAACTCGATGGACGCCGACGGCACGAGGGCCGGCTTCGACCTCGAGCTGATCAAGCTGGTGCGTGCCGCCGTGGACGTGCCGCTGATCGCCAGCGGCGGCGCGGGCGCGGTGGACCACTTCCCGCCCGCCGTGGAGGCCGGGGCGGACGCGGTGCTCGCCGCCAGCGTGTTCCACTTCGGACAGCTGCGTATCGGCGAGGTCAAGGATGCCTTGCGGCGGGCCGGGGTCGAGGTCCGGTGACAAAGCCCGGACCTACGCAACCGCACCTAAGGGGAACGTGACGCAAGCCGACCACGAGCACGTGGCCAAACAGGCTCCTTCCGTGCCAACGCGACCACAACTTTGAAATCCGGGGAGGCGGACAGTGACTACTTTGGACCCTAAGATTGCTGCCCGGCTCAAACGCAACGCCGACGGGCTCGTCTGTGCGGTCGCCCAGCGCAGGGGGACCGGCGAGGTGCTCATGGTCGCGTGGATGGACGACGAGGCCCTGCACCGCACGCTGACCACCCGCCGCGCGACGTACTTCTCCCGCAGCCGCGGGCGCCTGTGGGAGAAGGGCGAGACCTCCGGGCACACCCAGCGCGTGCACGAGGTCCGGCTGGACTGCGACGGCGACACTGTCCTGCTCGTCGTCGACCAGGAGGGTCCGGCGTGCCACACCGGCGCGGCGACCTGCTTCGACGACGACGTCCTGCTGGGCTGAACTCCGCTCAGGTGATCTCCCCGGTGAGGTAGCGCTGGATCGTCGGCGCCACCGCGGGGACCATCACGTCGATGTCGGAGGAGGCCAGCGGCTCGAACTGCGCGACGTAGCGGACCATGCCCATCCCGACCAGCTGCGACGCGACGAGCGTGGCCCGGAAGAGGTGGTCGTCGGGGCCGACCCGGCGCAGCATCCGCTCGAAGATGTGCTTGACGAGCAGGTCGCGCAGCACGTGCGCGGCCTGCTCGTGGCTGGTGATGCTGCGCATCAGCGCGGTGAACACGCCGCCGCCGGTGTTGTCCCAGGTGGTGAGGAAGGTGCGCACGATCCGCTCGCCGAGGTCGTCGACGTCGCCGTCGAGCAGCTGGTCGGCGATGTCCTTGGGGTTGAACGGCAGCTTGAGGACCGCCTCGGCGAACAGGCCCTCCTTGCCGCCGAACCAGTGGTTCACCATCGCCGCGTCGACCCCGGCCAGGGCGGCGATCGAGCGCACCGTCGCGCCGTCGTAGCCCTGCTCGATGAACACCGTGCGGGCCGCCTCCACCAGCGCGGCTCGCGTGTCGGCGCCACCCGGTCGGCGGCCCCGGCGGCGGGTCGGCTCTTGCTTCACGGCCTTGCTCACCTCATCATCATGCGGCACGCCGGCCGGTTTTTCAACGACCAGTGAATTTAGCGTGCAAGTGGGGCTGCGGTCGGGGTCGACCGCCGGTCGGGACAATGTGTCCATGGTCAGTCTGATCGACACGGCCGCGGCCGTGTCCGGGTTGGGTGTGGTGACTCCGACGCGCGAGGAGTTCCACCAGTTGGCGGCGGAGCGCCGGGTCATCCCCGTCGTCCGGCGCGTGCTCGCCGACGCCGAGACTCCGGTCGGGGTCTACCGCAAGCTCGCGCAGGGCCGGCCGAACACGTTCCTGCTCGAGTCCGCGGAGAACGGCCGGTCCTGGTCGCGCTGGTCCTTCGTCGGCGTCAACAGCCCCGCCGTGCTCACCGAACGGGACGGCGTCGCCCACTGGACCGGCACCCGGCCGGTCGGGCTGCCCGCCGAGGGCGACCCGCTCGAGGTGCTCAGCGAGACCGTCCGGCTCCTGCACACCGACCCGCTGCCCGGCCTGCCCCCGCTCACCGGCGGCATGGTCGGCTTCATCGGCTACGACGCGGTCCGTCGCCTGGAGCGCCTGCCGGACCTGACCACCGACGACCTGCAGCTGCCCGAGCTGGCCATGCTGTTCGCCACCGACCTCGCCGCGCTGGACCACCACGAGGGCACCATCACGCTCATCGCCAACGCGGTGAACTGGGACGACAGCGGCGAGCGGGTCGACGCGGCCTACGACGCCGCCGTCGCGCGGCTGGCGGCGATGGCCGCCGACCTGCACACCAACGCCGCCGCCACGGTCGCCGTCTTCGACCGGCCGCGCCCGGAGTACCGCAGGCGTCGCAGCACCGAGGAGTACACCGCCGCCGTGCGCACCGCGAAGGAGGCCATCCGCGCCGGCGAGGGCTTCCAGGTCGTCCTCTCCCAGCGCTTCGAGATGACGACCGACGCGGACCCGCTCGACGTCTACCGCATCCTGCGCACCACCAACCCCAGCCCGTACATGTACCTGCTGCGGTTGGACGGCTTCGACATCGTCGGCTCCAGCCCGGAGTCGCTCGTGACCGTCCGCGACGGCGTGGCGACCACGCACCCGATCGCCGGCACCCGCTGGCGCGGCGCCGACCCCGACGAGGACGCGGTCCTCGAGAAGGACATGCTGAACGACGACAAGGAGCGCGCCGAGCACGTCATGCTCGTCGACCTCGGCCGCAACGACCTCGGCCGGGTCTGCCGCCCGGGCACCGTGCACGTCGTCGACTTCTTCCGGGTCGAGCGCTACAGCCACGTCATGCACATCGTCTCCACGGTCACCGGCACGCTGGCCGAGGGGAAGACCGCGTTCGACGCCGTGGCGGCCTGCTTCCCCGCCGGCACGCTGTCCGGCGCGCCCAAGCCACGGGCGATGGAGCTCATCGAGGAGCTCGAGCCGACCCGCCGCGGGGTCTACGGCGGGGTCGTCGGCTACCTCGACTTCGCCGGCGACGCCGACACCGCGATCGCCATCCGCACCGCCCTGATGCGCGACGGCACCGCATACGTGCAGGCCGGCGCGGGAATCGTGGCCGACTCGGACCCGGTCGCCGAGGACACCGAGTGCGTCAACAAGGCCGGCGCGGTGCTCGCCGCCATCGCGACCGCGCAGACCATGCGCCCGGCGGCCGGGTAACCCGTGGCCCGGTCCAACGCTCCACTGTGGATGGTCGCGGTGCTCCTGGCCGGGGCTGCGGCCGCGCTGTGGGGCGCCACCCGGCTCGACTGGGGCGGCGCCGCACCGCGTTCCGGCGG
>NZ_JBOHGA010000091.1:0-23794 GCF_050699915.1 Actinophytocola sp. | reverse complement strand
AGGTGACCCGGGAGTTCGGCGAGCTGGTCGCGGCCGCCGCGCGCCCGATCGACGACGTGCGCGGCAGCGCGGCCTACCGGCGCCACGCGCTCGCCGTGCTGGCGGGCCGGACGCTGCGCTGGACCTGGCAGGACCGGGAGAGGTGGACGTGATGCGGGTGAACGTGGAGGTCAACGGCGAGGCGATGACCGCCGACGATGTGTGGCCCGGGGAGAGCCTGCTGTACGTGCTGCGCGAGCGGCTCGGCCTGCCCGGCTCGAAGAACGCCTGCGAGCAGGGCGAGTGCGGCTCCTGCACGGTGTACCTCGACGGCACCCCGGTGTGCGCGTGCCTCGTCGCGGCCGGCCAGGTCGAGGGCCGCTCGGTGCGCACGGTCGAGGGGCTGGCCGAGGGCGACGAGCTGGACCCGGTGCAGGAGGCGTTCGTCCGGACAGGGGCCGTGCAGTGCGGGTTCTGCACGCCCGGGCTGATCGTCGCCGCGCACGACCTGGTGCGCCGCAAGCCGGACGCGAGCGACGCGGAGATCCGCGAGGCGCTCGCCGGGAACCTGTGCCGCTGCACCGGGTACGAGAAGATCCTGGACGCGGTGCGGCTCGCCGCGAGTCAGGTGGGGGAGCGGGCATGAGGATCGTCATCGACGGCGCCGCGATCGCCACCGTGGACGCGGCCGGCACCGAGCACGCCACCGGCCACGTCGTGGTGGCCGACGGCCGGATCGAGGCGGTCGGCGCCGGCCCCGCGCCGGACGGCCCGGCGGACCGGCGGATCGACGCGACCGGCTGCCTGGTCACCCCCGGCCTCGTCAACACCCACCACCACCTCTACCAGTGGGCCACCCGCGGGTTCGCCCAGCAGGCGACGCTCTTCGAATGGCTCACCGAGCTGTACCCGGTGTGGGTCGGCATCGACGACAAGATCACCCACGCGGCCGCGGCCGCCGGGCTGGTGCGCCTCGCGAAGACCGGCTGCACGACCGCGGCCGACCACCACTACGTCTTCCCGCGCGGCGCCGGTGACCTGATCGCCCCGATCGTCGAGGCGGCCGGCCAGGTCGGCCTGCGGCTGCACGCGGTGCGCGGCTCGATGGACCGCGGCGAGTCGAACGGCGGGCTGCCGCCCGACTCCGTCGTGGAGAACCGGGACGAGGCGCTCGTCGCCACCGCCGAGGCGATCGACCGCTACCACGACCCGGCGCCCGAGGCGTTCGTGCGCGTCGCGGTCGGCCCGTGCTCGCCGTTCACCGTGTCGACCGAGCTGATGTCGCAGGCCGCGGACCTGGCGCGGGACAAGGGAGTCCGGCTGCACACCCACCTCGCCGAGACCGTGGACGAGGAGCAGCAGTGCCTCGCCGAGCTCGGTTGCACGCCGATGGAGTACGCCGACCGGACCGGCTGGCTCGGCGAGGACGTGTGGCTGGCGCACGGGATCCACTTCTCCGACGGCGCGGTCGCGCGGCTCGGCGCCACCGGCACGGGCGTGGCGCACTGCCCGACGTCCAACGCCCGGCTGGGTGCCGGTTTCGCGCGGGTCGCGGACCTGGTCGCCGCGGGCGCGCCGGTGGGTCTCGGGGTGGACGGTGCCGCGTCCAATGAGGACGGTGGGCTCGGCGTCGAGCTGCGAACGGCCACCTACCTGGCGCGGCTGCGCGGCGGGCCGGCCGCGTTGTCCGCCCGCGACTCGCTTCGGCTGGCCACGATGGGCGGCGCGCGCTGCCTCGGCCGCCAGGACGAGCTGGGCTCCCTCGAGCCGGGCAAGCTCGCCGACCTCGCGGTGTGGCGGCTGGACGGCGTCGAGCACGCCGGCATCGACGACCCGGTGGCCGCGCTGGTGCTTGGCTCGTTGCCCCCGCTCGCGCTGCTGCTCGCGGGCGGCCGGCCGGTGGTCGAGGACGGCGCCTGTCGCACGGTGTCCGAAGTGGACGTCGCGACCGCGCTGCGGGCGGCGAGCCTGGCACTGCTGGAGAAGCGATGACGAACACCGAGACGAACACCGAGACGCTCACCGCCACCGTCGCCGGCGCGGTCGGCGACAGCCCGCCGCGCCCGGACGGCACGCTCAAGGTGAAGGGCGAGTTCGCCTACTCCTCGGACATGTGGTCCGACGACATGCTCTGGGGCGCCACGTTGCGCAGTCCCCACCCGCACGCCCGCATCCGCGGCATCGACATCGGCCCGGCGCTCGCGACGCCGGGCGTCTTCGCCGTGCTCACGCACGAGGACGTCACCGGCGAGAACATCTACGGCCTAGAGCACGCCGACCAGCCGGTGCTCGCCGAGAACGTCGTTCGCTACCAAGGGGAGTCGGTCGCGATCGTGGCCGCCGACCACCCGGAGACCGCGCGGCGGGCGGCCGCGCGGGTACGGGTCGACTACGAGGTGCTCGCGCCGGTCACCGACGCCGAGGCGGCCATGCGGGCGGACGCGCCGGTGCTGCACCCGACGCACGAGGGCGGCAACGTCGTGCGGCACGTGCGGATCCGGCACGGCGACCCCGCGCCCGCCGCGGACGTGGTGGTCCGCGGTGAGTACACGGTCGGCATGCAGGACCAGGCGTTCCTGGGGCCGGAGTCGGGCATGGCGGTGCCCGCCGAGGACGGCGGGGTCGACCTGTTCGTCGCCACCCAGTGGCTGCACGCCGACCAGCGGCAGGTGGCCCGGGCGCTCGGGCTGCCCGCGGACAAGGTGCGGCTGCACCTCGCCGGCGTCGGCGGCGCGTTCGGCGCGCGGGAGGACCTGTCGATGCAGGTGCACGCCTGCCTGCTGGCGCTGCGCACGGGCAAGCCGATCAAGATCGTCTACGGCCGCGAGGAGTCCTTCTTCGGGCACGTGCACCGGCATCCGGCGGTGCTGCGCTACGAGCACGGCGCCACCCGCGCCGGTGACCTCGTCTACGTGCGGGCCGAGATGATCCTCGACGGCGGCGCGTACGCGTCGACCACCGCGGCGGTCGCGGGCAACGCGGCCACGCTCGGCGCTGGCCCCTACGACGTGCCGAACGTGCACATCGACTGCTACGGCGTCTACACCAACAACCCGCCGTGCGGCGCGATGCGCGGCTTCGGCGCGGTACAGGCCTGCTTCGCCTACGAGTCCCAGTTGGACAAGCTCGCCGAGGCGCTGGGCATGCACCCGGTCGACGTCCGGATCCGCAACGCGGTGCGGGAGGGCTCGGTCATGCCGACCGGCCAGGTCGTGGACTCGGCCGCGCCGGTCGCCGAGCTGCTCACGTTGGTGCGGGACAAGCCGATGCCGGCCGAGCCGGTCGCGCCGCGGGACCTGCGCGAGCTGCCCGGCGGCGTGTCCAACACGACCCACGGCGAGGGCGTGGTGCGCGGTGTCGGGTACGGCGTGGGCGTCAAGAACGTCGGCTTCTCCGAAGGCTTCGACGACTACTCCACCGCCCGCGTGCGCCTCGAGGTGATCGGCGGCGAGCCGGTGGTGGCGGTGCACACCGCGGCGGCGGAGGTCGGCCAGGGACTGGTCACGCTGCAGGCGCAGATCGCCCGCACCGAGCTCGGCGTGCAGCGGGTGGTGATCCAGCCGGCGGACACCGACGTCGGCAGCGCGGGGTCGAGCTCGGCGTCGCGGCAGAGCTACGTGACGGGCGGCGCGGTGAAGGCCGCGTGCGAGGCGGTGCGCGAGGCCGTGCTGGCGCTCGCGGCCACCCGGCTGGGCATCGCGGCGGTCGGGCTCGCCGGCGGCAAGGTCGTGTCCGGCGACCAGGAGGTGGTCGCCGACCTCGTCGAGGTGCTCGGCGGCAAGTCCGTCGAGCGGACCGTGGAGTGGCGGCACCGGCCGACCATGCCGGTGGATCCGTTGACGGGGCAGGGTTTCGCGCACGTGCAGTACGCGTTCGCCGCGCACCGGGCGGTTGTCGACGTGGACGTCGAGCTCGGCCTCGTGCGGGTGGTGGAGCTGGCGTGCGCGCAGGATGTCGGCCGCGCGATCAACCCGGACGCGGTGGTCGGCCAGATCCAGGGCGGCTCCGCGCAGGGCCTCGGCCTCGCGGTGATGGAGGAGATCCAGGTCGTCGACGGCGTGGTGCGCAACCCGTCGTTCACCGACTACCTGATCCCCACGGTGCTGGACATGCCGCCGATGCCGATCGACGTGCTGGAGCGCGCGGACCCGCATGCCCCGTACGGACTGCGTGGCGTCGGCGAGCCGCCGACCCTGTCCTCGACGCCGGCGATCGTCGCCGCGATCCGCGCGGCTACCGGGATCGCGCTTGCCCGCGTGCCCGTGCGGCCGGAGCACATCGTCGGCGCATAGCTTGTTGACGCGGCAATAGTTCACCCGTTTGGCCGAGCGTCCAGCACCTAGGGTGGTTGCGACAACGGCAATCGGTGCCCGGTTGGGCGCAGAGTGGTCTCCAACGTCGCTGGTAGCGTCTGCCAGCGGCGTCACCGGAGAAGGACGACTCGAGGACTTGGCCAATGGATGGCTCCGGTGGATCGATCTGAGCTGGTCAGCGAGTGGGCGGGAGCGCTGGCTCAGGTCATCTACATAGCACGGTCCCGAGACGAGATCGAGCGCGAGCTGGCGAACGCGCTCGACGGTCTCGTGGATGCCTGGCGCGCGAAGCCGTTCAGCGCGGAACCGGGCGCGCGGATCGCGCAACGGTTGGTGGAACTGGGTTTGTCGAACCCCGAGTGTCTCGAGTCCTCGGTCAACGAACTGGGTAGGGGCATGCCTCGGCTACGCGAACGCGCCGCGATCGGCGATTCGGCTGACCGGCTCGTGCAGCTGTTCAGCGCGATGGCGCGCGGTTTCGGCGAGGGCATGCGGCGGCGGCTGTTCGACCAGCAGGAGGACCTGACGCGGGCGCTGATCCGCGCGCGGGAGAACGCGGAGCGCGCGCTGGAGGACAGCGAGGCGCGGTTCGAGGAGATCTTCTCGTCGTCCTCGGTGGGCATGGCGATCAGCACCCTGGACGGCGCGCTGGTGCGCTTCAACCGGGCGCTGGCCGACATCCTGGACCACCGCCGCGGACGGCTGGCCGCCGAGCGGCTGGAGGAGCTGTTCCACCCGGAGGACGCGGAGTACCTGCGGCTGCGCTATCAGGTGCTGCTGGAGGAGGACTCGCTGCCCTTCCGCGAGCGGCGCCGGCTGCTGCGTGCGGACGGTGAGGAGGCGCTGGTCTTCCTGTCCGCGTCGGTGCTGCGCGACCCCGACGGCACGCCCCGTTACTACGTGACGTCCGCGGAGGACGTGTCGGACAAGCACTTCCTCGAAGGACAGCTGCAGTTCCAGGCGATCCACGACGCGCTCACCGGCCTGGTGAACCGGCACCGGTTCCTCGGCCTGCTCGAGGAGTCGCTGAACGGCAAGGAGCGGGTCGACGGGGTGACCGTCTTCCATCTGGACCTGGACGGCTTCCGGGCGATCAACAACGGGATGGGCCGGCAGGCCGGCGACCGGCTGCTGCAGTCGGTCGCGACCAAGCTGCGGCAGGTGTTCGACGGCGAGACCGCCACCATCGCCCGGTTCGACGGCGACGAGTTCGGCGTGCTGCTGGTGAACACGCTTGGCACGCCGAGCATCGGCAGCATCGCCGCGCACATCAACGACGAGCTCGCCGAGCCGATCTACCTCGGCGACGAGGGCATCGCCGCGACCGCGACCATCGCCGTCGTGCACCGTCCGCACTCGGACACCTCGCCGGAGGACCTGCTGCGGGCCACCGACACCACGCTGCAGCGGCTCAAGTCGACCGGCCGGCGGCAGTGGGGGATGGTCGACCTGGACGCGAACGAGCGGGACCAAACCCGGTTCCAGCTCGCTGGGTCGCTGCCCGGCGCGTGGGAGAGCGGCGAGATCCGGATCGAGTACCAGCCGCTCGTGTCGGTGCGGGACAAGAGCATCGTCGCGGTGCAGGCGCTGCTGTGCTGGGACCACGCCGTGCAGGGCACGCTCGACCACGGGCGCTGCCTGACCGTGCTCGCCGACACCGGGCTGTCGCTGCCGATCGGGAAGTGGCTGCTCAGCCGGGCGTGCACGCAGCTGCGCACGTGGACCGACCGGTTCAACGGTGAGCTGCCGAAGCTCTACCTGGAGCTCTCGCCCGAGCTCGCCGGCGACCCGGACCTGGTGGCGACCGTGCGCACGGCGCTGGCCGACGCCGCGCTCGACCCGGGACAGCTGCAGTTCGGCATGCCGGTGTCGGCGCTGCGCGTGACCGACGGGCTGGCCGAGGAGAACATGGACGTGCTGGTGGACCTCGGCATCGCGGTGGTGCTGTACGAGTTCGGCACCACCCGCGGGGACCTCGCGTGCCTGGAGGACCTGCCGGTCCGCGCGGTGAAGATGTCGCCCGTCGCGGTCTCGCGGGTGGACCGCATGGGCGAGGACGCGCTGTTCACCCGCTCCGTGCGCCAGCTCGTCCCGCTGGTCCGCGATGCCGGCATCCCGGTCATGGTGGGCGACATCGCGAGCGAGGCCCAGTACGAGTGGTGGCGCGCGGTCGGCGCGGAAATCGTCCAGGGCGACTTCACCGGTACCGCCGGTTCGCCCCAGGACGCGGAGCACCTGTTCGTCGCTTGAAGAGCACGCGACCGAGGCGGCCGTGCGGGATGCTCGGGGCATGGAGTACTTGAGTAGCCGCCTGATCATCCGGCCGCGGGAGCCGGAGCGCTCGCTCGTGTTCTACCGGGACGTGTTGGGTCTCGCGGTGTTCCGGGAGTTCCCCGGCGGCACGGTGTTCTTCACCGGCAACGGGCTGCTGGAGGTGTCCGGACAGGGTGCCGACGGCCCGGGATCCGATGTGGTGTTGTGGCTGCAGGTTCGCGATATCGCGGCCACGGCGAGTGAGTTGGCGCGACGGAACGTGCCTATTGTGCGCGAGGCGCGAGAAGAACCGTGGGGTCTGCTCGAAATGTGGATCGCCGACCCGGACGGGTTACGGATCGTGTTCGTGGAAATACCCTCGGAACACCCGATCCGAAAGGACCGCCGAAATTAGGCGGCGGCCGTGGCCGGGGGGATCGCCGCTTCGCCGGCGGCGGTCAGCTGCGCCGGCACGACATCGCCGACCACACCGCGTGCGGCGGGTTCTATCAACCCGGCGTGCGCGAGCATGTGCGCTGTGTACTGGTCACAGCAGGGAACGTTGTCGATGAAGAGGTCGGGCTCGCTGCTGCAGCTGATCTGCGCGCGTCCGGCCACAACCGCGCGGAGCATCGAGATGGCTCGGTGGTTGAGTTCGTCGGTGGTCGTTTCCGCGGTTCGGGCGGTGGACATGTCGTCGATTCCTCGTGTGCCTGTTTCGGATCCCTTTGCGAGTATGTTCTAACACTCGCCACTGACATTTGTTGGATGAACACTGACCCCGTGTGGTTTCATCGAAATTCTTAACGGAGTGTTACCAATAACGAGTACCAGGGGTAGCCGGAGATACGCGAAACCCCCGGATGCACCAGCGAGATCGGCCGATCGGTGCATCGCGTTCCTCCTCAGCGATCGAGCTTGGCGCGCAGCCAGGTCGGCCAGCCGCGCGGCCGGCGCGCGAGCGAGCCCAGCAGCCGCACACCGTCGAAGTGGGCCGTGCGGGAGACGATCAGCCCGTCCCGAAGCTCGATCTTGTCCACGGTCACCCACTCGACGAGCCGGCGGCCGAACGTGCCGCGCAGGCGCAGCTCGACGAACACCGTGTCGTCGTCCACCGGCGCCCACGAGACCAGCTCGGCCCGCAGGTCGGGGAACGTCGACAGCAGCTCGTCCAGCATGTTCGCCACCGCCGCGTGTCCGCGCACGGTCGCGGTCAGCGGCTGGACGAACGTCACGTCCGGGTGCGTGAGCGCGACGATCCCGTCGACGGTCGGCTCGGCCCACGCCTCGGCGAAGCGGCGCACGAAGGCCGCCGTGTCGGTCTGGAACATGGCGGCAACGCTAACGGAGCCGGCGGTGGTCATCGGCCGGGGGACCGGGACACGGTGAACTCGCCGGGGCCGCCCGCCGCCACCACGGTCAGCCCCTCCCGCTCGTGGACCGTCACGCGAGGATCCGTGCAGGTCACCGGGCCGCGGACGGCCACGAACGCCCCCTGCGTGAGCGCCCGGAACGTGACCGCGCCTGCCGCGACCGCCACCGGCTCCGCCGTCGCGTGGGCCACCGCCAGCCCGCCCAGCGACAGGTCCAGCGGCAGCATCAGCGCCCGCCGGCCCGGCAGCCGCAGCGTCGCGCCGCCCAGCAGCGGCCAGCCGCGCTCGACGATGGTCAGCTCCTGGTCGTAGCCGGACAGGTTCAGCGCGTGCAGGATCCGCCCGCCGGCCCCGTCGGTGCTGGTCAGCAGCACCACGCCGGGGATGGCCGCGGTGTGGGTCAGTCCAGGCTTGGTGCCCAGCGCGGCGAACGCGGCCCGCCACAGGTCGAGGTCGCACTCGTAGTCGGTGCTGAACACGACCGCGCGGCCAGTGCCTTCGTGACCGCCGACGGGGATGTCGAACCCGCACCCGTGCCCGGTGGACAGCTCGCGCAGCACGACCTCGCCCGTGGCCGGCTCGTACAGCTCGGCGAAGCCGGTACGGGTCTCCGGCCGGGGCGCTGCCCAGCCGTGCGCGGTCACCGAGGTGAAGAACTCCGGCGTGCCGCGCAGCGACCCCAGCGGGCTCAGGCCGAGCGCGTCGCGCAGCACCGTGCACGGCTCGCCGGTCATGTCCCGCTCCGGTACCCGCCCGGCGAGCAGCAGCCGGCCGCCGGCGCGCAGGTACTCGACCAGCGTCGCCTGGACGCCGGCCGGCAGGTGCGTGGTGCCGGCCAGCGCCAGCACCGGCACGGACCGGGTGTCCGGTACCCCGGCCTGCAGGTTCACCGCTCCGAACCGGAACCCGCCGAGCAGCATGGCCCGCGCCAGGATGCCGCGCGGACCGGTGCCGCGGGAGCCCACCACGTCGTCGAGCACCTCGCCGACCGACTCGGAGCCGGGGTAGTGGTACTCGGTCAGGTAGTGGTCGGGCACGAAGCCGATCGCCACCTTGTCGTGCTCCTCGGTCATCTCGGCGAGCTGCGGCGCGAGCGCCCCGGCCGCCTTCAGCACCCGCGCCGTCGGCGCGTACACCGGGCTGAGCCGGCCCTCGGGGTCGATCGGCGCGGCGAACCCGTGCCGCTCGCCGGTGAACGCGATCCGGTCGTTGCCGTCCCCGACCGGCTCGTCCAGCGGCGGGTTGACCCCGCCGGCGAACAGGTAGTAGTTGAGCAGCTTGTTGCCCTGCGCCAGGCACATCCGCGTCTTCAGGTCCACCGCGGACGGGTCGAACTGGCGGGACAGGTCGCAGCCGTAGTCGCCCGTGCCCGCCTCGAACTCCATCGAGGTCAGCGGCTGGTCGGCGTCGTGCACCGCCTCGCAGTACGCGTTGACCAGGTACAGGCCCGCGGCGTTGGTGACGGTCAGCTCGCCCAGGTAGAGGTCCGTGCCGGACAGCATCCCGGGCACGCCGGAGTAGCTGTCCATCAGCTGGCTGATGCCGATCGGGAACGTCTCCGTCATGCCGCCGTCGGTGCCGTGGATGTTGACCACGAACGGCACGCCGCAGATGCCGAACTCCTCCGCGTAGGCCCGCAGCTCGGTGAGGTAGCGGGCGAACCGGCCGCGCATGAACGTGCCGAGGTCGCGCATGAGCCGCGCCGCGTGCTCCTCCTTGACCGAGCGCGACACCGGCCCGGGGTAGTGCCCGGCGAGGCCCTTCTCGCCCAGCCAGCCGTTGAAGTCGGCGAGCAGGTGGTCGGTGAGGTCTGGGGTGTTGCTGACCCACGCGAGCATGCCGACCTCGTTGTCCAGCTGCACCGCGACCACCGGGCCGCCGTTGCCGCTCAGCCTGGCCGCGATCACCGGGATGACCTCCCGGTACCACCCGCGTGCCGCGGCGAGGAACGCCGGCGCGAGGTAGTCGACCGTCCGCGTCGTCGCGGGGGCTCCGTCCCAGCCGGTCGGCACGATCTCCGGGTGCTCGGTGTAGACCCGGTAGGGCAGGCCCTCGTTCTTCAGCTCGGCCATCACGAACGGGCCCGGCCGGGCGATCACGTGGAACCCGTTGGCGTGGCACAGGTCCAGGAAGCCGCCCAGGTCCCGTTCCGGCCGGGTGCGACCGTCCACATCGACCGTCCCGTCCGGAAGCTCGTGTCACAGCCACGGGATGTAGGTCGCGATCGTGTTCAGCCCGGCTCGTTTCGCCTTCTCCAGCCGGTCCTGCCACTCGTCGCGGCGCAGCCGGAAGTAGTGGATCTCGCCGCAGAGCAGCAGCTCCGCGCGGCCGTCGACCACGATTCGCTTCCGCTCGTACCGCACGGTGTCGGCCATCTACGCGACTCCTCCGCTCGCCCCGGATCTGCTGCCCGCCAGTTGCCAGTGGACGCTGGTGAGGGTTAGTCTCCCACAAAATGGAAGCGCATACAGGATGCGCTTACATTTCTCGATGGGACGGCCGACGCGGGCCGGACCCAGGCGAGCGGGAGGTGCGGAGTGGCACGGCGAGCACTATTCGAAGCAGGCCGACGGACCGAGCGCGGCGTTGGTGTGGGGCGTTGCCAACGGAGGTCGGCCGGACCTTTGAACAGTGCTCGCAGCTGGCGCTATCTGGCGGTGACGATCGCGGCAGCCGTGGGGCTGACCACGGCGTGCTCGGCGGGCGGAGCGGAACCCGAAGGGCTGACCGCCGACGGCCTGGTCCCCTTCCTCAACCTCGGCGGCTACGCGCCCGGCACCTCGCCGCAGCGCAACTTCAACCCGTTCTCGCCGAACAAGGCCGTCATCGGGTACACGTTCGAGACGCTGTACCAGGTGGACCAGAACGGGTGCACCGAGAACCCGTGGCTCGCCACCGACTACCAGTGGGAGGGCACCCAGAAGCTCACCTTCACCCTGCGCGACGGCGTGAAGTGGCACGACGGCAAGCCGCTCACCGCCGACGACGTGGCGTTCACCTACGAGATGATCAAGCGGAACCCGGCGCTGGACCTGAAGGGCATCGGCCCGGTGCTGGACTCGGTCACCGCGCAGGGCAACCAGGTCGTCATGCAGTTCACCAGCCCGGCCGTGCTGCTGTTCTCCAAGATCGCGATGATCGAGATCGTGCCCAAGCACGTCTGGGAGAAGGAGAAGGACCCGGTCGCCTTCACCAACGCCGAGGCCGTGGGCACCGGGCCGTTCAAGGTGAAGACGTTCAACAGCCGGCAGATGGTCCTCGAGCGCGATCCGGACTACTGGCAGGCGGACAAGGTCAAGGTCAAGGAGCTGCGGTTCAGCAAGACCCAGCAGGGCCAGACCGACCAGCTGCGCCTCGAGCGCGGTGAGTACGACATGAACGCGATGTTCGTGCCGAACATCGACCAGGGCTACGTCGCCAAGGATCCGGAGCACAACAAGTACTGGTTCGCGCCCGGCGGCGTGATCAGCCTGTACATGAACCTGACCAAGGCGCCGTTCGACGACGTCGAGTTCCGCCGTGCGCTGACCGGTGCGATCGACCGGCAGGAGATCGCGGACAAGGCGCAGTTCGGCTACGTCGAGACCGCGAGCCAGTCCAGCCTGATCCTGCCCAACCAGGAGAAGTGGCTCGACCCGGACATCCCGGACGCGGGCCGGATCGACTTCGACGCGGACAAGGCGAAGCAGGCGCTGGACGACGCCGGGTACGCCGAGCGCGACGGCAAGCGGTTCGGCAAGGACGGCAAGCCGCTCGCCCTGGAGCTGAAGGTGCCCTCCGGATGGAGCGACTGGATCTCCGCGGCCCAGATCGTGAAGCGCAACCTGGAGGAGCTCGGCATCGGCGTCGACGTCGCGAGCCCGCAGGAGACCGTCTACAACGCCGACCGCGAGACCGGCCGGTTCGACATGCTCTTCGGCGTCTACAACACCGACTGCAACATCCACAAGAACTTCGCCGACCCGCTGTCGTCGGTGCAGTCGGCCGACATCGGCGAGAAGGCCGTCTCGAACTTCACCCGCTGGCGCGACCCGGCGACCGACGACCTGCTCGACGAGCTCGCCGCGGCCGGCGACGAGAAGTCCCAGCAGGAGGCCGCGTACGGGCTGCAGCGGATCATGATGGACGAGGTGCCCAACATCCCGCTGTGGTACGGCGCGAAGTGGTTCCAGTACCGGACCGCACGGGTGACGGGCTGGCCGGACGAGAAGAACCCGTACGCCTCGGTCTCGGACGTGCTGCTGATGATCACGCGCGTGCGTCCCGCGGGACAGTGAGGTACTTCCTGCGGCGGACCGCGTTCTTCGTCGTCACCCTGTGGGGCGCGGTCACGCTGAACTTCCTGATCCCGCGGCTGCAGCCGGGGGACCCGGCCGAGTCGATCGTCTCGCAGCTGTCCGGCCAGGGCGCGGCGGTCGACCCGGACCAGATCCGCGCGGTGCGGCTGATGCTGGGCCTGAAGGACGAGTCGGTGCTCCAGCAGTACTGGGACTATCTGGGCCAGCTCGTGCGGGGCGACTTCGGCGTGAGCTACACGTACTTCCCGTACTCGGTGACGCACATGATCGGCGAGGCGCTGCCGTGGACGCTGGTGCTAGTGGGTGTCACGCAGATCCTCGGCTTCCTGATCGGCACGGTGCTGGGTGCGTTCGCGGCGTGGCGGCGCAACTCGCGGTTCGACTCGGTGGTGACGCTTGGCTCCCAGTTCATCGGCTCGCTGCCGTTCTTCTGGATCGCGTTGCTGCTGCTGTACTTCCTGGCGTTCGTGGCGAACTGGTTCCCGAACGCGGGCGGCTTCTCCACCGGCGTCGAGCCGGGGTGGTCGTGGGAGTTCGTCGGGGACGCCGCCTACCACGGCATCCTGCCCGCACTGTCCATTCTGATCACCGCGCCGGCCGGGTGGATCATCGGGATGCGCAACAACATGGTGCAGTCGCTCGGCGAGGACTACACGCGGCTCGCGCGGGCCAAGGGGCTGCGGGTGCGCCGGATCGCGCTGATGTACGGCGCGCGGGTGGCGATCCTGCCCAACATCACCGGACTCGCCCTCGCTCTCGGCGCGATCCTCGGCGGCACCGTGCTGGTGGAGACGATCTTCGACTACCCGGGGCTGGGTCGGCTGATGATCGAGGCGGTCACCTCGCGCGACTACCCGCTGATGCAGGCACTGTTCCTGTTCATCACCACGGGTGTGCTGATCGCGAACCTGCTGGCCGACTTCCTGCTCGGCGTGCTCGATCCGCGGGTGCGGAAGGAGGCGAGTGTCCGATGACCATTACGACGCCTGCCGTGCAGCCGATGCCGGTCGACGAGCCGATCCTCGTCCGTCGCGGTCGCGTGCCGCAGTGGGTGCGGATCCTGTGGGCCAACGGGAAGAGCCGGGTCGGCCTGGGGCTGCTCGCGGTCTTCGTGCTCGTCGCCGCGTTCGCCCCGCTGGTCGCGCCGCACGACCCGGAGTCGACCGAGTTCGCGGCGGGCCTGCCGACCAGCGGCGAGCACTGGATGGGCACGACCACCCAGGGCCAGGACGTGTTCTCCCAGCTCGTCTTCGGCGCCCGGACTTCGCTGCTGGTCGGCTTCGTGGCGGGCACGTTCTCGACGATCATCGCCCTGCTGATCGGGCTGACCGCCGGCTACCTGCGTGGCTGGGTCGACGAGTTCCTCTCCGGGCTGACCAACCTCGCGCTGGTGATCCCCGTGCTGCCGCTGATGATCACGCTCGCCGCGTACTCGCCGGTGCGGGGCGTCTGGCTGATCATCTTCGTGATCAGCGTGACCGGCTGGGCGTTCGGCGCGAAGATCAAGCGCGCGCAGGTTATCACGTTGCGCACCAGGGACTACGTCACCGCCGCGAAGCTCGCCGGCGACGGCACGATGCGAATCGTCTTCCGGGAGATCATGCCGAACATGACCTCGCTCGTCGTGGTCGGCTTCATGGGTGCGGCCACCGCCGCGGTCGGCGCCGAGGCGGGGCTGGAGTTCCTCGGGCTCGGCGACCCGGCCACGGTCAGCTGGGGCACGATGCTCTACTGGGCCGACAACGGCGGCGCGCTGCTCACCGGCCAGTGGCCGTGGCTGATCGCGCCGGGGCTCGCGCTCACCATGCTCGTCACCGCGATGACACTGATCAACTTCGGCGTCGACGCGCTGAGCAACCCGGCCCTGCGGGAGGAGTGAGCGAGCTTGCGAGCGAACCATTCAACACCGGGCGACCGCGAGCGGCGACACCGAGCCCGCGAGGGGTCGTCGGGAGTCGTGTCCCTTTTGGACGTCACGGATCTCTCGGTCACCTACGACACCAAGCGCCAACCGCCGACGCACGCGGTGCGCGGCGTGAGCTTCTCGATCGGGGCGGGCGAGTGCGTCGGCCTGCTCGGCGAGTCCGGCTGCGGCAAGTCCACCCTGGGCAACGCGTTGCTGCGGCTGCTGGACCCGCCGGCGCGGATCACCGGCGGCACGGTCGTCTTCGACGACACCGACATCACCACGCTCGGCGAGGCGGGGCTGCGACCGCTGCGGTGGCGCCGGATGTCGACGGTGTTCCAGTCCTCGATGAACTCGCTGAACCCGGTCCTCACGGTCGAGACCCAGTTCCGGGACGTGTTCACCACGCACACCGACCTGTCGCCGGCCGAGATCCGCCGGCGCAGCGCGGAGCTGCTGGAGATGGTCCTGATCGACCCGTCGTTCCTGCGGTTCTACCCGCACGAGCTCTCCGGCGGGATGAAGCAGCGGGTGGCGCTGGCCCTCGCGCTCGCGCTGGACCCGCGGCTCGTCGTGCTGGACGAGCCGACGACCGGGCTGGACGTCGTCGTGCAGCGGTCCATCTTGGACAGCGTGCGGTCGCTGCAGCGCGAGAAGGGCTTCGCGGTGCTGCTGATCAGCCACGACCTGGGCACCGTGCTGGAGGTCGCGGACCGGGTGCTGGTGATGTACGCCGGCGAGCTGGTGGAGGAACAGCGCTCGGCGGACATGCTGCGCACGCCGCGGCATCCGTACACGCGCGGGCTGCTGGGCAGCTACGCCGACCCGCGCGACGAGCAGGTGGACGTCACGTTCATCCCGGGCCGGCCGCCGGACCTGTCGAAGACGCACGAGGGTTGCCTGTTCGTGGACCGCTGCCCCGAGGCGATCGAGCGCTGTTCGGTCGAGGCGCCGGTGCTGGTCCCGGTCGGCCCGGCACAGGTCGCGTGCCACGTCGCGGCCGGGTCGCCGGAGTCCCGGGTGGACCTGGACAGCCGGTTCAGCCGCCACGAGCGGTCGGCCGAGGAGTCGGAGACCGTGCTGGCCGTGGAGAACGTGAGCAAGACGTACGCGACCCGGCGGCACGGGCACGTCGCCGCGGTGGCCGACGTGTCGTTCTCGTTGCGGCGCGGGCGAGTCACGGCGCTGGTGGGGCAGAGTGGCAGCGGCAAGTCGACGATCGCGAAGCTGATCACGGGCATCGAGCGGCCGGACTCCGGCTCGGTGCGCTTCGGCGACACGGCCGTGCACGGGTTGCGCGGGCGGGCGCTGCGGGGCTACCGCAAGCACGTGCAGCTGGTTTTCCAGGACCCGTTCTCGGCGCTGAACCCGGTGAAGACGGTGGGGCAGACACTGTCCCGGCCGCTGCGCAACCACCTGGGACTGTCCACGGCGGACGCCCGCGCGCGGGCGGCGTCGCTGCTGTCGACGGTCGGCCTGCCGGTGGGGTTCCTGGACCGGTACCCGCACCAGATGTCGGGCGGGCAGCGCCAGCGGGTGGTCGTGGCGCGGGCCCTGGCGCCGGAGCCGTCGGTGCTGGTGGCCGACGAGCCGATCTCGATGCTGGACGTGTCCATCCGGGCGGAGATCGTCGAGCTGCTCGACGAGCTGGTGTACACCCGGGACCTGGCGATGCTCTACATCACCCACGACCTGCTGTCGGCCCGGCTGCTGGCCGACGAGGTGCTGGTGCTCAAGGACGGCTCGGTGGTCGAGCAGGGCCCGACGCTGTCGGTGATCCGCTCCTCGACCGCCGAGTACACGAAGCTGCTGCTCGACGCGCTGCCGAACCCATGGGAGCGCTCAGTGACGTCCTGAGTTACAACCGTCGCGCGCCTCACTCTTGTTCGGCGGAGGCGCGGGATGACGGTCTTCATCAGCTACGCACGAGCGAACCAGGCGGCGGCCGAGCAGCTGCGCGCCGACGTGGTGGGGGACCAGGTCCCGGAGGATGGCTGACTCAGCTTGTCCGGAAGACGGCGTAGGAGAACCGGTCCATGTGCAGCCTGCCGGCCTCGTGGCCCGCGTCCCGGCCCAGCACCAGCTCACCGGGTGTCGCGATGTCTGCGGTCCGCGGGGTGAACGACGGGTTCACCGCGATCGTGAACTCGCCGCGGCGGTAGACGAACGGGTAGCCCGGGTAGAGGATCTCCACGCCGCCCGTGGCGCCAAGGGACGGGTTCGCCTTGCGCAACGCGATCAGCTCGTGCACCAGGTTCAGCAGCGAGTCCGGGTCCGACCGCGAGTCGGCCACGTTCGGGCGCTCGGGGGACGGGTGGGGCGGCAGGTAGGTCACGTCCGGGTCGTTCGCGTCCCACTGCATCGGCGTGCGCGAGCCCGCCCGGTTGTAGCCGGCGCGGGGCGGGCCCAGCGTGGCGCCCTCCAGGTCCGGCAGCCCGGGCTGGTACTGCATGCCGATCTCGTCGCCGAAGTAGATCGCCGGCAGCGTCGGCCAGGTCAGCACGAACACGAACGCCGCCCGCGCCTGGTCCGCGGTGCGCCGGCCGGCGACGAGCCGGGGGAAGTCGTGGTTCGACGTCGGCAGGATGATGTGGCCGTCGGTGCCGATGACCGACGTCGCGGTGGCCCACTCGGCCAAGAACTCCGAGATCGAGCCCGCGCCGGACGCGTCGAAGTAGCACGGCCGCGGCGGGCGCCACGTGTCGTCGTAGACCGCGCCGTTGTGCCACAGCGAGCGGAACGCCTGGCTCGACCCGAAGTGCAGGAAGAAGTCCGCGTGGAAGCCCGCCGGCACCGACACGTGCGGCTGCGCCCACTCGCTCAGCAGCACCGCCTCCGGGTGCGCGGAGTCGATCCACGCGCGCATCTCGCGCCACAGCTTGGCCGTCTCCGCCTTGCCGGCGTCGTCCTTCACCAGCGACGAGGCCATGTCCACCCGGAAGCCCGAGATACCGAGGCGCAGCCAGTGGTCCATGATGTCGCGCAGCGCCTGGCGGTTCTCCCGCGGGCCGTCCGCGTCGACCGGCTGGCGCCACGGCTCGTCCGGGTCCATCCGCCCGTAGCCGAAGTTCAGCGCCGGCTGCACCGGGAAGAAGTTCGGCAGGTAGAACCCGGGCCGCGAGCCGGGCGAGGGCTGGAAGCCGCTCGCCTGGCGGTCCGACCAGACGTAGCGGTGGTCGTCCGGGTCGTTCATCGAGTGCTGGAACCACGGGTGCTGGTCGGACGTGTGCCCGGCGACCAGGTCCAGCAGCACTCGGATGCCGCGCCGGCCGGCGGCGTCGACCAGCTTCGTGAGGTCGTCACGCGTCCCGTAGCGCGAGTCGATCGCGAGGTAGTCAGCCACGTCGTAGCCGGCGTCGCGCATCGGCGAGGCGAAGCACGGGTTGAGCCACACCGTGTTGACGCCGAGCCAGGCCAGATAGTCCAGTTTGGACTCGACACCGTTCAGGTCGCCGATGCCGTCGCCGTTGCTGTCCGCGAAGCTCTGCGGGTAGATCTGGTACAGGACGGCATCCGTCAACCAGTCGGGCATGAACGCTCCTCGCTCGTCGGTCCGCGTCACCGCCGGGTCAGCCGCAGCGAGCGGATGCCCGGCATGGGTACCTCGACGGTGACCGACGCGGTGCCGTCCGCGCCGGCCGTCACGTCCGCAAGGTACTCGACCGGCAGCGTGTCCGCGTCGCGCAGCGAGTCCCACTGGTCGTCGGTCGGCCAGTCGCCACCGCCGAGGTGCTCCCAGGTCCGCTTGACGTTCGCGTGCTTCTCGTCCACCCGCGACGACACCACCGCGTAGCGGCCCGGCGTCAGTCCCGAGAGCTCCACCGCGACCGTCCGGTCGAGGATCGCCGCACCGTCGATTTTGGACTGGTCGAGCGTGCCGTTCCACACCAGCACGTCCACGGTCGCCGCCGTCTTCGTGGCGAGCGCCTCGACCATCGCCTCGGCACCGTCACCGGTCACCGACGCGGGGACGCGCCCGCCGGCGAGCGCGGAGAGCATGGCGAGCGCCCAGAACCGCGGCTTGCGCAGGTTTCCGACGGTGAGCAGGCCGAACCCGCCGTGCAGCAACCGCGGCGGCCAGCCCAGCTCCTCGAACTGGTCCGAGCACACCCAGTAGGCCAGGCAGTCGGTCGTGGCGAGCGCGCTCTTCATCCCGCGCAGCACGAACGGCGCGGCGAACACGCTGTCGTTGACCCGGTGGAAGTGCGTCGGCGTGACACCCCACTCGGTCCACAGGATCTCCGGCTCGGCCTTGCCGGTCGCCTTGGCGTACGAGCGGGTCAGCGGCCGCATGTCCAGCGGCGCGTTGCCGTAGGTGTGTGTGGACACGAAGTCGATCGGCACGTCGTTCGCCAGGCAGAACTCCAGCAGTCCGCCCACCCAGCCGGCCGCGGCCGAGGACGGCCCGCCGACCGGGATCCGCCCGTCGACGCTCTTCACCGCGCGTGCCGCGATCTCGTAGAGCCGGAAGTAGTCCTCGCGGGTGCCGTTCCAGAACACCTCGAGGTTGGCCTCGTTCCAGACCTCGAACTCCCAGGTGGCCACCTCGTCGGCGCCGTAGCGCTCGCGCAGGTGGACCGTCAGGTCGCGGACAAGGTCGCCCCAGCGGGACCAGTCCTTGGGCACGGACACGGTCGCCTTGTACTCGAAGACCGTGTAGTCCGGGTCCTCGCACAGCGCGGCCGGCATGAACGACAGCTCGACCACCGGCTTCAGCCCGGTCTCCAGGAACCGGTCGTACACCTCGTCCAGGCCGGTGAAGTCGAACGAGCCGTCCTCGCGCACGGAGACCGTCTCGGGCAGGAACGTGCCGTGCGCGCGCACGGCCCGCACGCCGACCTCGTCGCGCATGATCCGCAGCGCCTCGGCGTACTCGGCGGCCACGTCGGAGCCGCCGGGACCGGGCTGGTCCCAGATCAGCAGCGAGTAGTGCTCGGCGCCGATCATCCGGCGCCACACGTCCGGTAGCGGGGCCGGCGCCGCGGTCGTGTCCACGGACACGACCACCCGCGCCGGCGCCGGTCCCGCTGGCTGAGGTGCGGCCGATGCGGTAGCCGACAGCGCGCCCGCGCCGTCCTGGCTCCACGTGGCCACCCGGTAGTAGTAGGTCGCGCCCGGCTCGACGAGTGTGTCGGCGTAGGGCGGATGGGGCACCGCGAGCACGTCGCCGCCGAGGTGGTCGAGCGGCTCGAACAGGCCCTCCGGTGAGCCGGCCCGGTGCACCAGGTAGCCGAGCGCGCCCTCGACCGGTGGCCAGTCCAACCGCACCAGCCCGGTGCCGGCCTCGGCGACGAGCCCGTCGGGCGGCGGCAGCTCGCCGGTCCCGGTGAGGCGCTCGTCGCTCGGCTGCCCGATGCGCTGCTCCCAGTCCTCGCGCGCGCTGGTCTCGGTCACCGCGTGGCCCCCTAGCCTGTCGTCTGAAAGCGCTTCCTGTAAGCGCATACACTAGGTGGCCGAGAGAGCCCTCGCAAGGGACTTAGGTCCAGACCTGGCCGACCAAGGCAGCCGGCTGGAGCAGCCGGCTAGGGGCAGCCGCAGCTGTGCCGGCGCGTCTGGGAGACCGGCAGCAGCACCGAGCGCGGCTCGCGGTCCGGGTCGCGCAGCCGCTCGACCAGCAGGTCCACCGCGGTCTCGCCGAGTCGGCGCATCGGCTGGCTGACCGTGGTCAGGCTCGGCCGCACGACCCGGCCCAGCGGGATGCCGTCGAACCCGACCACCGCCACGTCCTGCGGTACGCGGATGCCGCGCCGCTCCATCGTCTGCAGCGCGCCGACGGCCATCTGGTCGTTCGCGCACACCAGAGCCTGCGGCACCGCCCCGGCGGCGTCGAGCAGCCGCTGCGCCGCGGCCCGGCCGTCGGCCTGGGTGAAGTTGCCGCGGATGTCCGGCTCGCCGGGCACCGGTAGACCGGAGTCGGCGAGCGCGCGCTGGAAGCCGGCGAACCGGGCCGTCGCGTCCGGGGAGTCCTCGCCGCCGCTGATGTACGCGAGCCGGGTCAGCCCGTGGTCGGCGATCAGGTGCCGGGTCAGCTCGTACTCGCCGTCGTCGTTCGCGACCTGCAGGTGGTCGAGGTGGTCGATCTCCCGCGGGCCGGCGATCATCACGATCGGCAGCCGGCGGGAGATGATCTCCAGGTCCTCGGTCGGCACCGTGCGGGCCAGCACCGCGAACCCGTCCACCCGGCCGGCCACCTTGGCCACCAGACTCTCCGGGCCGCCGGCGAGCGAGGCCGCGATCAGCAGCGCGTAGCCGTGCCGACGGGCGGCGCGCTCCATGCCGCGGGTGATCTCGTCGGCGTAGAGCATGTGCTCGGGATCGTCGGCGGCGTCGTCGGAGCTGTCTTCGGGGTTGTCGACCTCCGGGTCGGCGTAGTCGGGGAAGCACAGCCCGAGCACCCCGGTCGTGCGGCTGGCCAGCCCGCGCGCGTTGCCGCTCGGCACGTACCCGAGCTCGCGCGCCACCGCGAGCACGCGCTCCCGGGTCGTCGCGCGCACCGTGTCCGGGTTGCGGTAGACGCGGGACACGGTAGCGATGGACACCTGCGCGCGTTCGGCGACGTCGTACACCGTGGGGGCACTCACCCAGAAACCGTCCCTCATGTAAGCGCATTCAAAACGTCAACGCTACCCGGCGTGTCGGGCAGCGGCAACGAGTTAACTCGCAGTACCGGCTCTGGTCCAGCTTCGCCACAACTCCGCATAGCGGCCGCCGGCCCGCGCGAGCTCGTCGTGCGACCCGGTCTCGACGACCCGGCCGCCGTCGAGCACGAGCACCCGGTCGGCGAGCTCGGCCTGGGTCAGCCGGTGCGCGACGATCAGCGTGGTGCGACCCGCGGTCGCGGCGCGCGCGGAACGCTCCAGCAGGCGGGCGCCCGCGCTGCCGGCCTCCGCGGTGGCCTCGTCGAGGATCGCGACCGTCGGGTCGGCCAGCACGAGCCGGGCGAGCGCCACCTGCTGGGCCTGGGCCGCGGTCAGCCGGTGCGCGCTCTCGCCGACCACGGTGTCCAGCCCGGCGGGCAGCGCGCGGACCCAGGCCAGGGCGCCGACCAGGCCCAGCGCGTCGGCCACCTCGGTGACGGACGCGTCCGGCCGGGCGAGCCGCAGGTCGGCCACCAGCGGCCCGGAGAACACGTGCACCTCCTGGCTCAACATCGCGACGTGCCGGCGGTCGAACGCGCCGACCGGCACCCCGCCGAGCCGGACCGTGCCGCCCGCCGGCTCCAGCAGCCCGGCCGCGATGCCGGCGAGCGTCGACTTTCCGGCCCCGGTCGCGCCGACCACCGCGAGCCGCTCGCCCGGCTCGATGCGCACCGACACGTCGGACAGCACCAGCGGACCGTCGTCGTAGCGGTGGCAGACGTGGCGCAGCTCCAGCGACGCGTCGGCCGGCTCGGTGAACCGCGCCGGCGGTGGCGGCCGGTCCAGCGAGGCGACGCCGACGAGCCGGGCGAGGCTCGCGCCGGCCGCCTGGATCTCGTCGAACTCGATGATCACCGCGCCGATCGGGTTGAACAGCCGGTGGAAGTACAGCGCCGCGGCGGTGGTCGCGCCGACCGTGACGAGGTCCGCCCGGACGAGCAGGAAGCCGGTCACGAGGATCGCCGAGAGCCCGACGAGCTCGGCCCGGTTCATCCGCCCGACGAGCCGGGTGAACAGCCGGAACACGCCGATCGACAGGTCCATCGCGGCCCGCGAGCGCTCGTTGATCTCGGCGGTGTGCACGGCCTCGAGGCGGTAGGCGCGCAGCGTGGCGCCGCTCTGCAGCGAGCTCACCATCGCCTGCGCGCGCTCGCCGATCGCCACCCGCTCGTTGGCGTAGAACGGCCCGGAGCGGGGCAGGTACCAGCGCACCGCGAGCACGTACATCGGCGCGGCGGCCAGGCCCGCGAGCCCGAGCCGCCAGTCGAGGGCGAACATGCCGGCGCCGGTCAGCCCGATCGTGAGCAGCGCCGAGGCGAGCACGGGTCCGGTCGTGACGAGCGCCTTGGTGACCACCGAGACGTCGTCGCCGACCCGGGAGAGCAGATCGCCCGCGCCGACCTTGTCGAGCGTGGCGGCCGGCAGGTGCAGGGTGCGGTCGAGGACGCGCTCGCGCAGCCGCGCGAGCACGGTCTCGCCGAGGCGGGCCAGCAGCGCGGCGGAGACCCCGGTCAGCACGCCGGTCGCGAGCGCCGCGACCGCGATGACCCCGGCCGCCCACAGCACGCCGGCCCGCGCGGCGCCCGAGGCGATGATGTCGTCGACCATGTTCCCGAGGACCCAGGGCGCGACGAGCCCGCCCGCACTGGCCCCGACGGCGGTGACAGCGGTGGCGAGCCCGAGCCAGGGCAGCCGCCGCACGTCGGCCCAGAGCATCGCCCAGGTCCGCCGCGGCGAGGCGACGGGCAACATCTGGTTGGCACTCACGACGCCCCCTCGCAGGCTCGGTGCCGCCGCTCGCGGTCGCCCTGTGTTTTCTGGTTCGCTCCGCAAGCTCCGCTCACGACGCCCCCTCGCAGGCTCGGTGCCGCCGCTCACGGTCGCCCTGTGTCTGAGGGTTCGCTCCGCAAGCTCCGCCCTGTGTTTTCTGGTTCGCTCCGCAGGCTCCGCTCACCGAAGCACCTCACTTCGGTATCGCTCGACCGAATCGGCCAGGTCCTCGTGCGTGCCCTCCGCGACGACGCGGCCGGCGTCGAGCACGAGGACCCGGTCGGTGATCGCGAGCAGCGCCGGGCTCGTCGTCACCAGCAGCGTGCCGGCGCCGGCACGCAGCGCCGCGATGCCCTGCGCGATCCGCTCCTCGGTGACCGCGTCCACCGCGGTCGTCGGGTCGTGCAGGACCAGTACCGGCGGGTCCGCGGCGAGGGCCCGCGCCAGGCCGATCCGCTGCCGCTGCCCACCGGAGAGCGTCGTGCCGCGGTCGGTGACCGGACGGCCGAGCCCGGCCGGATGCGCGGCCACGATGTCCTCGGCCGCCGCCGCCCGCACGGCCGCCTCGAGCCGGAGCTGTCCGTGGGCGGCGCCGGCGTTCAGGTTGTCGCGCAGCGTCCCCTCGAACAGCGCGACGTCGTGCTGCTCGACCAGCACCGTGCCGCGCAGCACCGGCAGCGCCAGCTCCGCGGCCGGCACGCCGCCGACGACCAGCGAACCCCGGTACTCGCCGGCCGGGACCGTGCCGGCCAGCAGCACGAGCAGCGCGTCGCAGTCGCGCTGGTCGTGACAGACCACGCCAACCGTCTCCGCCGGGCCGACCCGCAGCGTCAGGCGGTCGAGCGTCCGGTACGACACGTCCGACAGCGCCACGCCCGCGCCCGGCACGTCGGTGCGCGAGCCCGGCGCGAGCACCGGAGCCGCGGTCAGGATCCGCCCCAGCCGCTCGGCCGACGCCCGCGCCTGCGCGACGATCTGCCCGGCGATGCCCAGCAGCCGCACCGGTTCCGCGATGAACTGGGCGAGGCCGACCACGGTGATCAGCTCGCCGATCGAGATCCGCCCGTCCAGCGCGAACCAGCCGGCGAGCCCCGCGACCGCGGCCAGGAACAGCCCGCTCACCGCCGCGGTGAGGCCCTCGTACGCGCCGCCCGTGGTGGCCGCGCGCAGCGACGCGCGCAGCGCCGTGCGGCTCGACGCCCGGTAGGCGTCCGCCGCGCTCGCCCGCGCGCCGATCCCGCGCAGGGCCCGTACGCCGCGCACC
>NZ_JBOHGA010000090.1:0-23880 GCF_050699915.1 Actinophytocola sp. | reverse complement strand
CGCGACCGGTCGCCCAGGTCCGCGGCGAGCTCGCCGTAGGTTCTGGTCTCCCCGTAAGGGATCTCGCCGATCCGCCGCCACACGGCGCGCTGGAAGGAGTCCCCGCCGGTCCGCACGGGCAGGTCGAACGCCTGTCGCCGGCCGGCGAAGTACTCGCCCAGCTGCCGGGTCGCCTCGGCGAACCCGCGGTCGTCGCGCGGCCCGAACGTGGCGGGGTCGGGCCGGTACCAGTGGTGCCGGAAGTAGACGCCGGCGAGCACACCGTCGTCGGCGACGAGGGTGAGCTCGCCGACGGGCGAGTCGATGACCGTGTGCGTGTTCATGTGTGTCACACCCCTTCCACCCGGTAGACGCCCGAGCGCGGCGGTTCGTGAGATTGGGGGCGGAGGCGTCATGATGTGACCATGACGCGGCGCGCACTCGTCCTCGGCGGCGGTGGGATCACCGGGATCGCCTGGGAGTGGGGAATCCTGTCCGGACTGAAGGCCGCCGGGGTCGACCTCGGCGACGCCGACCTCGTCGTGGGCACGTCGGCCGGCTCGGTGGTCGGGGCGCAGGTCGCCACCGGGTTGGACTTCGCCGACCGCTACGAGGCGCAGCTCGTGCCGCCGGACGGGGAGATCGCCGGCGTGCTCGGGCCCGGCCTGCTGCTGCGCTACGGGCTCGCGATCGTCAGCGGCCCGCGGGCACCGCGCAAGGTGCGCGTCCGGATCGGCAAGCTCGCCGAGCGTGCCAGCACGGTGCCCGAGGCCGAGCGGGTGGCGGTGATCGAGTCGCGGCTGCCGGTGCACGAGTGGCCCGAGCGGGAGCTGCGGATCACCGCGGTCGACGTCGAGACCGGCGAGTTCCGCGCCTTCGACCGCGCCGCGGGGGTGTCGCTCGTCCTCGCGGTCGCGGCGAGCTGCGCGGTGCCCGGCGTGTGGCCGCCGGTCACCATCGACGGGCGGCGCTACATGGACGGCGGCGTCCGCTCCGGCGCGAACGCCGACCTGGCCGCCGGCTACGACCGGGTCGTCGTGCTCGCGCCGCTCCCCCGCGGCGTCGGCACCGGCGCGGCCGCGCAGGTCGAGGCGCTGCGGGCGTCAGCACGGGCGGAGCTGGTGACGCCCGACCGGGACGCGCTGAAGGCGTTCGGGCGCAACGTCTTGGACCCAGCGAAGCGGGCCGCCGCCGCGCGGGCGGGGCTGGCCCAGTCCGCGTCCGTCATCGAACGGGTGCGGTCGGTATGGAGGTAGCTCCAGCGGGCGCGGCATGCGGTGAGTAGATGAACACCCCGACTAGGTCGACCGCGGAGAACACCCACGAGATCGTGCAGCGCACCAACGACGAGGCCCGCGTCGTGTACGTCGACAACGACCCGGTGGTCCTCGCGCACGTCCTCGAGCTGATCAAGCCCAACGCGCTCGCCGAGCCGGGCCCGGCCCCGTGCGACGAGTGGTGGCCGGACGCCCGCGGCTGGCGCCGCCGAGCAAGGCGGCGCAGTGCGTCATCGGCGCGGTGGGCCGCAAGGCGTGACGCCGGCTCGCCAGGGGATCGGTCGTTGCGGCGATGTCGGACGCCCGTGCGCGCTAGCGTGGTCGGCGATGGAACCGGGTGACCTGCTCGCCGAGCGATACCGCCTGCTCGCCCTCATCGGCCGTGGCGCGATGGGGATCGTGTGGCGCGCGGGTGACGAGCGGCTCGACCGGGTCGTCGCGGTCAAGGAGCTGCTCCTCGACCCGGCGTCCGACGACGAGCAGACCGCGGAGGCCACCGCCCGTGCGACGCGGGAGGGCCGCATCGCCGGGCGGCTGCGGCACCCGAACGCGATCGCCGTGCACGACGTCGTCGAACACGAAGGCCGGCCGTGCCTGGTCATGGAGTACCTGCCGTCGCAGAGCCTCGGCGCGGCGATCGAGGCGCGCGGGACACTGCCGCCGGACGAGGTCGCCGCGATCGGCCTGCAGGTCGCCGACGCGCTGGCCGAGGCGCACGCGGCCGACATCGTGCACCGGGACGTGAAGCCGGACAACATCCTGATCACCAAGGACGGCACCGCGAAGATCACCGACTTCGGGATCTCGCGCGCGGCCGGCGACGCGACGGTGACCGCGACCGGGTTCATGGCCGGCACGCCGGCCTTCCTCGCCCCCGAGGTCGCGCTCGGCCACGAGGGGGACTCGCGGTCGGACGTGTTCTCCTTCGGCGCCACGCTCTACGCCGCGCTCGAGGGCGCGCCGCCGTTCGGCGTGGACGACAACCCGATCGCGATGCTGCACAAGGTCGCCTCCGGCGAGGTCCGGCCGCCGGAGCGGGCCGAGGAGCTGACCGGGCTGGTGATGTGGCTGCTGCGCCGCGAACCCGGGGAGCGGCCGTCCATGCGTGGCGTGCACGACGCGTTGAGCGCCGCCGCGAAGGGCCAGCCGCTGCCGGAGTACCACCGGCCCCCGCCGACGCTGATGCTGCCCGCCCGCCGCGTCTCTCGCCGCACGGTCCTGACCGGGGTCGCCGCCGCCGGGCTGGCGGCCGCCGGCGTGGCGGTCGGCGTGCTCATCGGCAACACGGAGTCGACCGGGTCGACCGGCACGCCCGGCCCGGCCTCGTCGACCACCGCGTCGACTCCGCCCGAGCCGGCCTGCACGGCCCGGCTCGAGATCACGAACTCGTGGGACGCCGGCTACCAGGCGGAGGTGACCCTCGACAACGAGAGCGCCGAGGCACTCGCCGGCTGGCGGGTCCGCTGGACACTGCCGGACGGCCACGAGATCAACAACCTGTGGAACGGCGTGGACTCGCAGGACGGCGCGGCGGTGACCGTCACGAACGAGGAGTACAACGCCACCGTGCCGGCGGGCGGGTCGACGACGTTCGGCATGGTCGTCGACGCGACGAACCAGGACCGGACCGAGCCGGAGCTGACCTGCGAAGGCGACTGAACGGCCGACGTGGCTCAGAGGACGTGGCTCAGAGCAGGTCGCGCAGGACGGTCTCCGTCTTCGTGGTGACGGAGTCGTCCGGCTTGAGGCCGTGGCGCTCCAGCTCGGCGGCGAACAGGGCGCGCCGCGCGGTCGCCTCGGCGTCGGTGGCGCACCGCAGCGACAGCTCGAGGTAGGCATGGGCGCCCCAGCTCCACCGCTGCGCCCGCAGCCCGGGCATCGGCGCGGCGGGCAGGTCCGGCCAGGTCAGCGACACGACGGGGCCCACGTTCCGCACGTCGCGCAACGGCTGGTCGAGGGTGTCCGCGCAGTTGCGCACGAAATGCTGCTGCTCCGCGGTGAGCAACCCCTTGCGTGGTCCGGCGAGCAGCTGCCCGACACCTGAGTCGTAGGCCGCCTCGACGCTCGCGGCGAGGACCTTCCGGTGCGCCCAGTCGTGCACGACCCGGAAGGCCGCCCGGTGCTCGGTGCCCGGCCGCCACCGGCCGATCAGCCGGCCGCGGTCGGCCGGGCGCAGGAGCACGGTGACGTCCCCGGAGTCGTCGCCGCGGCGGCGCACCCGGAGCACGACGTGGCGGCCGTACAGCCGGGGGTCGCCGGCGTCGTCGAGCGTGTCGACGAAGTAGACCTCGTGCCGCCGGGCCACCCGGTCGGCCAGCCCGAACGCGGCGAGCCCGGCGGATACCTGGTCGGCGGCCAGCGTGAACTTGACCTCCGTGCCGATTCCAGCCATGCCCGCACTCCGCCCCTCCGCCCGCAACCCACTCTCGCTCGCGCCGGCCGCGGCGTTACGGCATCTCACCTCCTGCGCGTGAGCCGGAGCCGGCGGATCGGGGGTGAAGATCGGTGGCGTGGCAGAACAACCAGGGCCGACACCCCAGGCCGCCGACGCGCTGCTGGCACTCGCGGTGCTCGGGATCCGCACCGGGCTGCGCGTGGGTGGCGCGGTCGCTCGCACCGCACGCCCGGTCACCGACGTCGTGCTGCGGCCGGAGAACTGGCCGAGCCGGCGGCTGCGGCTGCTCGCCGAGACCGGCTTCCACCAGCGGCAGGCCGCGGTCGCGGAGGCGACGCGGCTCTACCGGACGGTGGTGCCGGCCGTCGTCACCGACGTCGTCGACCGGCTCGACCTCGCCCGGATGGCGCGCGGGGTGATCGACGAGATCGACCTGCCGGAGATCATCCGGGTGTCCACCGGCTCGGTGGCCTCGGAGAGCATCCGCGACGTCCGGATCCAGGCCATCCAGGCCGACCAGGCGGTGGCGCGCTGGTTCGACCGGGTGCTGCGCCCGCGGCCTGTGGGGTGACGGGCGACTCGGCGTGGCTCTCGTCGGTTCCAGAGGAGGCGAGGGCACACCAGGGCGGCCGCGCCGGCGTGGTCAGCCGGGTGCTCGCCGCGCTGATCGACCTCGTCGTGCTGTTCGGCATGCTCGGCAGCGGCTACCTGGCGCTCGCCGGACTGCTGTTCGTGATCGACCCGGTGTCGTTCCGGTTTCCCGCTCCCCCGCGTGGCGTGGTCCTGGCGGTCGCCGGGGTCGTGCTCGTCGGCTACCTCACCGAGTGCTGGACGGTGACCGGCCGCACCTACGGCGACCGGGTGCTCGGACTGCGGGTGGTCGACCACCGGGGCCGCCGGCTGCGGCACGGCATGGCGCTGGTGCGGGCGGTGTGCTGCACGGTGCTGCCGATCGGCCTGCTGTGGGCCGCGGTCAGCGCGCGCCGGCGGTCGGTGCAGGACCTGCTGCTGCGCACGGCGGTGATCTACGACTGGAGCCCGCACACGCACCACGAGCCGGGGTGAGCCCGGGCAGGTCGAGCACGGACAGAAGAATCCCGCGGTGCTGCCGGGTCGGGGGTCCGACAGCACCGCGGGATCAATAGCGTCATCGTGGCCCGGCGCCCGGGCGTTACACGCGCCGGAAAATAATCGGCCCACATCGGTACGCGTCCGTACGCTGTGCCGCGTGGCAGCAGACAAAGTGCTGGTGACAGGCAGTGCCGGACACCTCGGGGAGGCGTTGGCCCGAACGCTGCGTGACGACGGTCACGACGTCGTCGGGGTCGATCTGCTCGACTCGCCGTTCACCTCCGTGGTCGGGTCGATCGCCGACCGGGACGTGGTGCGCGCGTGCCTGTCCGGCGTGCGGGCGGTGCTGCACCCGGCCACGCTGCACAAGCCGCACGTCGGCTCGCACGACCGGCAGGCGTTCGTCGACACGAACGTCACCGGCACGCTCAACCTGCTCGAGGAGTCCGTCGCGGCCGGCGTGGAGAGCTTCGTGTTCACCAGCACCACGAGCACGTTCGGCCGGGCGCTGACGCCCGGGCGCGGCGAACCGGCCGCCTGGATCACCGAGGACGTCGTGCCCATCCCGCGCAACGTCTACGGCGTGACGAAGACCGCGGCGGAGAACCTGGCCGAGCTCGTCCACCGCGATCACGGCCTGCCGGTGCTGGTCCTGCGCACCTCGCGGTTCTTCCCCGAGCCCGACGACCGCGACGAGGTCCGAACCGCCTACCGCGACGCGAACGTCAAGGCGACCGAGTACCTGTACCGCCGGGTCGACCTCGCCGACGTGGTCGACGCGCACCTGCTCGCGCTGGCCCGCGCGCCCGAGCTCGGCTTCGACCGGTTCATCGTCAGCGCCACGACCCCGTTCACACCCGCCGACCTGCCCGAGCTGCACCGCGACGCGCCGAGCGTGGTCGCCCGGCTGTTCCCCGACCAGCCCGCCGAGTACGCCCGTCGCGGCTGGCGGATGTTCGGCGAGATCGACCGGGTGTACGTCAACGCGCGCGCCCGGGACGTGCTCGGCTGGCGCCCGCGCTACGACTTCCGGCACGTGCTGGACCGGCTGGCGGCCGACGAGGACCCGCGCAGCCCGCTGGCCAGGACGGTCGGCGCGAAGGGCTACCACGCGGTGTCGACCGGCCCGTACACCGTGCGCTGAAGCCGGCACGGTGTACGGGCGCGGGTTCGCCTAGCTGTCTCGGCCGGGGAGGGCCAGGGCCGCCGCCTCCTCGGCGTCGGCCAGCTCGGGCAGCTGCGCGGCCAGGTCCGCCGGGTCGGCGTCGGCCGTGCTCTCGAGCAGCTTCGCCCAGCGGTGGCCGAGCTCGGTGTAGGTGGCGGCCGCGTCGGCGAGCTTCGCACCGTCCTTCGTACCGTCGAGCAACGCCGCCGCCTCGGCCAGGAACGCCGCGAACAGCGGCCGGGACGCGGCCTCACCCAGTCCCCGGCGCACCGACAGCATCCCCGCCCGGCGCGACTCGTCGTCCGGGCACAGCGTCGGCCAGCCCTTGGGGTCCTTCTCGTCGGTGAGCATGCGCGCCCACTTGCGCAGGCCGGGGAGACCGAAGTTCCCGTCGTAGCTCGTCCGGCTCGGCTCGAGCAGGCACTCGGCGGTGCGCGCGATCGCGGCCCGGATCTCGGTGGCGAGCTCCGGCGGGTCGGTCGGTGTGCCGAACAGGAACAGGCCGCCGTACTTCTTCTGGTGTGTCCAGCGTGCCTCGAGCAGCTCGGGCCACGACATGGTGACCCGCCCGCCGGGCAGGCCGGTCACGGCGAGCTCGGCGCCCCGCTCGGCGATGGTCACGGGGCAGGGCAGGTACGGCACGGCCGGGTCGTCCGGGAGGTCGCCGGAGCGGCCGGACAGCCGCGTCTGGTCGATGGTCAGGACGACCTCCGGGGCCGCGGCGAGCGCCTGGCGCAGCCGCTTCTCGGCCGTCTCGGGAGTCGGCAGCTGCGCCACCCGCACCGGCACGCCGAGCCGCGCGCACGCGTTCTCGAGGAAGCCCCGCTTCTCGAAGTACAGGGTGTTGCACCTGCCGTCGAGCGCGATCGAGGTCCAGCCGTCGTAGACGAAGACCATGTACTGGAACCCGATCCCGCCGCCGAGCCCGAACGCGAGCGCCTCGGTGAACGGCTGCCCACTGTGCGGGTTCAGCACTCCGGCGGCCGCGAGGGCGCGGGTGAGCGCCCCGGCGTCGGGGTCGATGGCCGGGCGTGGCGGCGGGGTGACGAAGTGCGCGCGGGCGGCGGTGTAGGACTCGCCGGTCTTCGCGGCGCGGGCGCGGACGAGCTTCTTGAAGTTCTTCTCGCGTGGCATCTCAGTTCCTGGTTCGGCGCCGGACGGAACGCTCCCCAGCAGCCGATCCGACGGCGTCGGTGACTGATTGCCAGCATGGACCACGGCCCGGGAGTTCGTCCCCCTTTGCCCCTGTGCCCGGCTCAGCTGGGGTGAGCCCGAGAGAGGTTCGGCGATGGGCCATCGCCACCGCGGAGCCTAGCACCGGGACCGTCCGCTCAGGCACCCCCGAGCTCGGCGCGCAGCAGCCGGGCCGCCCCGGCCATCGCGCGCATCTTGCCCTCCGCGGACTGGCGGGGCAGGTACTTCATCCCGCAGTCGGTGGCGATCACGACCCGTTCCGGGGCGACGTGGTCGAAGGCCCGCCGCACGCGCGCGGCCACCACGTCGTCCGGCTCGACGGCGTGGTCGGACAGGTCGACCACGCCGAGGATGATCGTCTTGCCGGTCAGGTCGGACAGCACGCCGAGATCCAAACCGGACTGTGCGGTCTCGATCGAGACCTGGTCCGCCGGGCAGTCGGCGAGCTCCGGCAGGAAGGAGTAGCCCGACGGCCGCTCGTGGATGATCGCCGCGTAGCCGAAGCAGATGTGCACCGCCGTGGTTCCGTCCACTCCGGACAGCGCGGCGTTCAGCGCGGCCAGGCCGTAGGCGCGCGCGGCGTCGGGTCGGGCCTGCATGTAGGGCTCGTCGATCTGCACGATGTCCGCGCCCGCGGCGAACAGGTCGCGGATCTCCGCGTTCACCGCCGCCGCGTAGGCCATCGCGGCCGCCTCGAGGTCCGGGTAGTGCTCGTTCTGTGCCTGCTGGCTCATCGTGAACGGGCCCGGCACGGTCATCTTCACCGGGTGCGTCGTGTTGGCGCGCAGGAACTCCAGGTCACCGACCTCGACCGGGTGCGGGCGGTGGATCGCGCCGGTGATGCGCGGCACCGGGTTGGGGTGGCCGCTGCGGTCCAGCGCCGTGCCGGGGTTGTCCAGGTCCACGCCCTCGAGCCGAGTGGCGAAGTGGTTCGAGTAGCTCTCCCGCCGGATCTCACCGTCGGTCAGGATGTCCAGGCCGGCCCGCTCCTGGGCGCGGATCGCGAGCAGCGTCGCGTCGTCCTGGGCCTGGTCCAGGGTCTCCGGCGCGACCCGCCACAGCTCCTTCGCGCGCACCCGGGGCGGGAAGCGCCCGGCGAGCTTCGCACGGTCGATCAGCCACTCGGGCTGGGCGTAGCTGCCGACAAGCGACGTCGGCAACAGAGGCAGCGATGGCACGGGCCCTCCTCGATGTCAGGGCGGCCCGAGGCGGGTCGCCCTGACATCGTCGAGCAGTGCGTGCGGCGGGGCAACGCCTCAGACGCCGGTCCCCGCCCGCGCCGGCCGGATGTTGTGCCCGCGGTTGAACACGTTGTCCGGGTCGATCTCGGCCTTGAGCTTCGCCAGCCGCCGGTAGTTCTCCAGCCCGAAGCCCGCGACGACCCGCTCCTCGCCCTCGTCCCCGATGAAGTTGAGATACACGTCGCCGGTCGACCACTGGCGGACGTCGGCCTGGAGGTTGCGCGCCCAGGCGCGAGCCCGGTCGTCGTCGGCCGGGTCGGTCCACAGGCCGAGCGGATGCACGACCCAGGAGTCGCTGCGGTTGAAGCCCGGCCACGCCCTGCCCCGAGCCACCGCGCCGCCCAGTGGCAGTAAAAGGTGCTGCGAGGGCGAAGGCACGATCATGTCGTCGGCCCGCTCGCAGAACCGGTCGAGCGCCTCGTCGGGCATGTCCTTCAGATGCTCGGCCGACCAGTAGTTCCGGAATCCCGGCGGGTCGTCGAGCATCGACTGCAGGTCGGCGTAGGGGATGTCGGTGACCACCTGGCCCTCGGGCGCCATCGCGAGCAGCGGAGCGATGTACTCGCGCAGCTTCTCCACCGGGCCGCAGTAGGTCGCGAGCACTGCGGCGCACAGCCTGCCCTGCAGGTGCGCCGGCACGAACTCCTCCGGCGGGCCGGTGAGGTAGAGGTACCCGCCGCCGAGCTCGTCGGGGGCGTTGGCCATCAGCGACCGGTACGCGCCGCCGACGGCCCGACCCTGCTCACCCGGCCACACCAGCAGCGCGATCGAGAACTCGGGCAGCTCGTGCAGCCGGAACGTGAACGCGGTGGCGATGCCGAAGTTGCCGCCGCCGCCGTGCAGCGCCCAGAAAAGCTCGCGGTTCTCCTGCTCGTTGGCGGTCAGCCGGCGGCCGTCGGCCGTGACGAGGTCCACCGAGAGGAGGTTGTCGCAGGCGAGGCCGAACTTGCGCTCGATCCAGCCGGAGCCGCCGCCGAGGGTCAGCCCCGCGACGCCGGTGGTGGACACCCGCCCGCCGGTGGTGACCAGGCCGTGCCGCTGGGTCGCGCGGTCGACGTCGCCCCACACCGCGCCGCCCTCGACGCGCGCGGTCCGCTGGTCGGGATCGACCCGGACGTCGTTGAGCCGCCGCATGTCGATCACGAGCCCGCCGTCGGCCAGGCACGCACCCGCGACGCTGTGCCCGCCGCTGCGCACGGCGACGTCGAGGTGGTGCAGCCGGGCGAAGTCGAGGGCGATGGGGATGTCCGCCGCGGTCTCGACCTGGGCGATCACCTGCGGCCGCGCGGTGATCATCGAGTTGAACACCGAGCGTACGTCCTCGTAGTCGGCCTCCTGCGGCGTCACGACCCGGCCGCCGAAGCCTGCCCGCAACGCGTCGATCGACGTCGGGTCGAGCTGATGTCCTGTCATTCGCTTCTCCTCGCTGCCTCCCAATAGGAGGGGGTCGCCCGCCTTGGCCGATCCGTTACGGAAAATCACCCCGAAAGTTCTTGACGAACCCGGTGATCTCACCGTCGGGTAGCGTCGCCCCATGGCGTCCACGGTGGACCGGTTCAACGAGCTCGTCGGCGCGCTGGACTACGCGATGCTCGTCGTCACGGTCACCGACGGCGAGCGGCGGGCGGGCTGTCTGGTCGGCTTCGCGGCGCAGTGCGGCATCGACCCGCCGCGGTTCATGGTCTGGCTGTCGAAGAACAACCACACCTACACGGTCGCGCGCGGGGCCGACGTGGTCGTCGTGCACCTGCCGACCGAGCGGAACCGGGCGCTCGCCGAGCTCTTCGGCAGCCGCACGGGCACCGACGTCGACAAGTTCGCGCACTGCGAGTGGCGCCCCGGCCCGGCCGGCACCCCGATCCTCGCCGACTGTCCACAGTGGTTCGCCGGCCGGGTGCTGAGCCGCCATGACACCGGTGACCACGAGGGCCTGCTGCTCGAGCCGACCGAGGTCGGCGAGGCGACCGGGTTGGGCCAGCTGCCCTTCCAGTCCGTCAAGCACCTGCGGCCCGGCCACGAGGCCTGACTCCGGACGGATCTTGTCCCCGAGGCCCAAGCGCAGCACGATGGAGTCACGGACGGCCGACGGAGGTCATCATGCGAATCCGGGCGCTCCTGCTCGCCCTTGCCCTGCTGTTCAGCCTCGTGGTCACGCTGCCGGCCAGCGCCACCTCCGCGGCCTCGGTCGCCCCCACGCGCTCCGGCGCGTGGGTCGTGCACGAGGAGCGCCTGAGCGACCGGCTGCTCGAGCTGACGGTCCACTCCGACGCCGTCGGCCGCGACGTCGGCGTGCGGCTGCTGCTCCCGCCCGGCTGGGACCGGGCCCCGCACCGGAGCTGGCCCACGCTCTACCTGCTGCACGGCTGCTGCGACGGCGACACCGGCTACCGCTCGTGGACGAACAACACCGACGCCGAGCAGCTGACCGCCCGGGCCGACGTGCTGGTCGTGATGCCGGAGGCCGGGCCGGCCGGCTTCTACTCGGACTGGCTGTCCGGTCCCGCCTGGGAGACCTTCCACCTGACCGAGCTGCGCCGGCTGTTGGAGCGCGAGTACCGGTCGGGCCACCGGCGCGCGGTCGCCGGCCTGTCGATGGGCGGCTTCGGCGCGCTGTCCTACGCCGCGCGCCATCCCGGCATGTTCCGGGCCGCGGCCTCTTACAGCGGAGTCGTGCACACCAGGTTCCAGAGCCCGGCCGGCGAGAACCTCGTCGCGACCCTCGTGCGCGGCTGGGGCCTGGACCCGGCCGCTCTGTGGGGCGACCCGGCCGAGCACCCCGACATCTGGGCCGCGCACAACCCGTTCGACCTGGCGCGGCGGCTGCGCGGCATCCCGGTGTACCTGTCCACGGGCAACGGGGAGCCGGGACCGCTCGACCCGCCGGACGCGCAGCCGGACGGTCTGGAGGCGTTCCTGGGTGGACAGTCGCTGGCGCTCGCGGACGAGCTGCGGGCCCACCACGTGAAGGTGCGCACCGACTTCTACGGTCCGGGGCGGCACGCGTGGCCCTACTGGGAGAGGGCGCTGCACCGCTCGTTCCCGATGCTGGTCCGGTCGATCACCTAGCGACCGCACCGTCCCAGGACCAGTTCGGCATCGGCAGCCCGGACGGGGGCGGCTCGTCCGGGTAGCGCAGCATCTCGGCCACCGCGGCTCGCATGTACGCGCGCATCGCCTCGCGGAACTCGGCGTCGGCGGGCAGCCCGGCGTCGTCCATGGCGGCGACGAAGCACTCGTAGAACCGCCGGCCGAGGTCGGTGAGGTCGCCTTCGCCGCTGTGCATGAGCAGCACCGCCGAGTGGCCCCCGCACGTCTCGGAGAACCGCGTCGGGCCGCCGAGGACCTCCGCCCAGTAGTCGGCGAGCCGCTCGGCATGCTGTGGATGCAGGCCGGGGTGGGAGAAGGGGTGGTTGAGCTCGGGATCGGCGAGGCAGCGCGCGTGGTGTGCCTCGGCCAGCGCCAGGAAGGCGGGCCGGCCGCCGGCGAACTCGTAGAGCGTGGGCCGCACGGTGTGAGACTCTCGCACACCGGCCGGAAGATCACCATCGACCCGGACGACGCACCCGGGCCCGGTGGGATGATCGGCTCGTGATCCGCACCCTGCCTCGCGTCGTGCCCGCCGCGCCGGGCAAGCCGGTTAGGCCGGAGGCCGTCGCCTCGCAGCGGCGATCGCGGGAGATCGCCGAGGACCCGGGCGTGTGGTCCGGCGAGTCGGCGCGCGAGGTCGTCCGGCGCTACACCCGGCTCGCACCCGAGTGGGACGGCGAACGCGGCGGCTACCGGCCGGTGCCACTCGCCGACGCGCTCGACCGCGGCGGGCCGTTCCCCGCCGGGCTCTGCGTGGAGGTCGGCGCCGGGACCGGCCTGCTCACCCCGCACCTCGCGGCGGTGTGGCCACGCGTCGTCAGCCTCGACCTCACCCCGGAGATGATGCGCCGCTCGCGGGCCCCGTGGCGCCTGATCGCCGACGCGTCCCGGCTGCCGCTGCCCGACGGGGCCGCGCGGGCCGTCGTCCTCGCCGACGTGCCGCTGTTCGCCGCCGAGGTGGTGCGGGTGCTCGCGCCGGGCGGTGTGGTGGTGTGGTCGAACGCGCTGGGCACCGACGCGCCGCACCACGTCCCGGTCGACACCGTGCGCACCGCCCTCGACGACGCCGCCCTCGACGACGCCGGCGGCCGCCGGTTCGCCGCGCTCACGGCGGAGGCCGGCTGGGGACTCTGGGCGGTACTGCGCTAGACCGGGCGGCCGCGGCGCAGGTCGATGACGTGACCGTCCAGCTCCATCCGCTCCGCGCCGAAGGGGATCCGCACCAGCGGGTTGTCCAGGTGTGGCCGCTCGTCGCCGAGGGCGTCGAGGTCCGCCGGTCGACCGTCCACTGTGAACGGACCGGTCCAGTCCAGCGCCAGCTCGACGCCGTGGCGGGTGCGGTAGGACACCGTGCCGTCGCCGTACCCCGGCTCGCCCAGCGCGGCGACGAACTCCGCGAAGCCGCCGTCGCGGTCGGCGTCGCCCACGACGCACACCCAGGCGAGGCCCGGGCCGTTCGCGCGCAGCTCCTGCCCCGCGGTCGAACCGGCCGCCAGCACCCGTGCACCGTCCTGAGTGGACAGCGCGACGTACCCGGCGCCTCGCCGACCGGCGAGCCACGTGCCCGACCGAACCCATTCGTCCATCGTGGACAGCGGGAACCACGCGTGCGTGTAGCCTGCCGGGTCGTCGGTCGGGATGCGGTACAGCGCGAGCACCGTGTCGCGATGCTGGCGGGCGCGCGGCAGGATCCGGTTGCCCGCCCAGGCGTTGGGCCGCGCCGAGGAGTGGACCGCGTCGTTCGGCGCGTGCGTGACGTAGACCTGGGTCTCCGGCCCGAGCGCCGCCGTCCAGATCAGCTCCTGCAAGCCGGGCAGTCCCCGGCGGTAGTCCTCCGCACAGCTCAGCATCGCGTGCGGCGTGCGGTACACGGCGAGGTCCGACGAGTAGGGCCGGGACAGCAGGTCGTGCTCGGCCCGGTAGGTGCCCCGGTACCGCTGGCGGCCGAACCACTCCCCGGAAAGCCGGCCGGCGGCGCGCACCGCGTCGGGCAGCACGTAGCGCCGGGCGGTGGCGAGCGCGGTCGCGGGCAACGTGGCGTCGTTCAGCGCGCCGACACCCCAGCACAGCCACATGATCGGCGCGGTCTCCTCGAACCGGGCCGAGCGCTGGGTGCGCACGTAGGAGCGCCCGTGCGCGGACACGTGGGCGCCCCGCCACGAGTTCGTCGCCAGCGTGAACAACGTCTTGTCGAGGAGCCCGGCGGCGAGCTCCACCAGCTCGCCGTCCGCGCCGAACTCCACGAGCGACACCAGGGCGAGCACGTCGATCGCGAGGTAGGCGTTGGAGTCGAACTCGCTGAACCCGCCGGCGAGCCGCGCGGTGAGCCACTCCCGGGCCAGCGCCGCGCCGTGCTCGGCGTGCCGCCTGCCGGTCCAGCCGGTGTTCGCGAACGTCTCGTCGGCGAACGCCTCCCCGGCCAGGTACTCCGCGGTGTGCCAGACCAGCTGGTGGTTCTCGGTGAAGTAGCACATCGCGTCCAGGCCGGGCTGGTCGATCCAGTACTTCATGCCCAGCAGCGCCTCGCGCACGGCCGCGCGAGTGTCGGCCGGTTCCGTCGACCAGGACGCCTCAGGCACCCGGTGCCACAGGTGCAGCAGGCCGAGCACCTCGAAGTCCGAACAGTCGGCCCGGTTCGCGAGCATCCCCAGTGCGTGCTCGAGCCGGTCGGCGCGCGGGGCGTGTGCCGGGTCCCGCGTCGCGGCGGCGAGCTCGGCGGCGCACCCGTTCTGCCCGTCCGCCGCGTGTGCCAGCACCTCCTCGCGCCAGGTGGCCGGGTCGCCCTCCGGTTCGCCCCGGTACCGCGGCCCCAGCACGGCGACGCCGAGGTCCCGGAACACCGGCGACGAGTCGTCGTCCAGCCACACCCGCGCGGTCAGCTCGCCGGTGCCCAGCATCGACGCCGAGCCGGGCCCCTCCTCGGCCGGCGTGCGTTCCAGCGAGACCGTCGCCCGGCCGTCGTCGAGGCGCACCCGCCGCTCGACGTCACCGACCCGCACCCGCAGCGGTACGCCGTCGGGCCCGGTGAGCTCCAGCCGCGGCTCGGTCATCCCCCATCGCGGCGTGCCGACCGCGTCGAGCAGCTGCTCCGCGAGCGCGGCGCGCTCCTCGTCCGCGCCCGGACTCGGCACCACGACGCGGACCGGCAGGCCGCCCACCCGCAGCCGCACCACCTGGCGGCATTCGCGGAAGCCGACCTGCCACGAGCTCACCACGACCGAGCTTTCCCCCGACGGCAGCCACACCCGGACCTCGTGCTCGATCGGCTCCATGTAGCTGACCATCCCGGTGGCCAGTACGCACTCGCCGTTGACGTAGAGCAGACAGGGCCCGGTGGACGCGAGCCGCAGCAGCCGCCACTCGGCCTGGTCGACCTCGAACACGGTGCCCGAGAGCGCCACCCGGTAGGCCGGGGTGAAGCAGAACTCGCTCCAGTCGACGAGCCCGTCGCCGGGGACGTGCACCCGGCGCCAGGTGTCCTCGTGGTCGGCGCCGGTCGGCCCGCGGTAGGCGACCGGGCCGCCCTCGACCACCTCGGGCAGCGACTGGTCCGTCCACAACGGACAGAGCTCGTAGAGCCGGCGCTTGAGCAGCGTGACGTCCGGGCCGTTCGTCAGCACCCACCGGCCGTTCTCGCCCCACGGGTCGCCGTCCGGTTCGAGCAGCTCCGCCAGCTCGGCGACCGGCTCCGACCAGCCGCCGGCGACCAGCCAGTCGCGGACTGTCGCGTTGTCGTCCAGCAGGTGCACGGTTCGCTGCGCCATTCGGCTCATCGTGCCTACCTGAACCCCGTCTGTGCAACGCCCTTGACGATCTGCCGCTGCAGGACCAGGAAGATGATCACGACTGGGCGCCACGTCCGCATCGGCTAGAAAGCGCTTACTATCATGGCACCCTAAGCCGCGTCGACAAGCCACGTCAACGCCACACGGTCGGTCACCGATTCACCGCGCGGGCAGCCCGCGGCCGGGCCGGGCGACCGAGTCGCGGACGATCAGCTCGACCTCGATCCAGCCGCCGGCGAGCCGGTCCCGCCCGCCCGCCGCCCGGCCGGCGGCGCGCACGCCCCTTTCGAACGGGATGCGCACGGTGGTCAGCGCGGGCACCACGTCCACGCACGCCGGCAGGTCGTCGAACCCGGCCACCGAGACCTCGCCCGGCACGTCGACGCCGTGCCGGCGCAGCGCCGCGACCACCCCGAGCGCCATGAGGTCGTTGGCCGCGACGATCGCCGTGACGCCGGGATGGCCGCGCAGCAGGCCGACGGCGGCCTCGAAGCCGGAGTGCCGGGAGAAGTCGCCGTGCACGGTCGCCGCCGCATCGAGGCCGTGCTCGGCGAGTGCGGCGCGGAACCCGTCGTGGCGCGCGGTCGTGGTGGTGTTGGCGGGCGGGCCGGCCACGTAGGCGATCCGCTCGTGGCCCAGCGACAGCACGTGGCGGGCCAGCGCCCGCGCGCCGGCCTCGTTGTCGAACGAGACCGACGGCACGTCCACGCCCGGCGGGGCCGGGCGCCCGCAGAGCACGACGTGCGTGCCGGCCGCGGTGGCCTGGGCGAGCAGGCGGGCGGTGGCTGTCTGGTGGCGCGGGTCCTCCGGGGCGCCGCCGGTCAGCACGATGCCGCGGACCCGTTGGCGCAGCAGCATGCCGAGGTACTTGAGCTCGTCCGCGGGCGAGCCCGCGGTGTTGCAGATGATGGCGAGCAGGTCGGCGTCCGCGGCCTCGCGCTGCAGCCCGCGGGCCTGGATCCCGAAGAACGGGTCGGACACGTCGTTGACGATCACGCCGATGACGTCCGAGGTGGCGGCGGCGAGCGCCCGCGCGGGGCCGTTGACCACGTAGTCGAGCTCGCGCAGCGCGTCGAGGACCTTGACCCGCGTCTGCGCCGCGACGGGGTAGTTCCCGTTGAGCACCCGCGAGACGGTGGCGGGCGAGACCCCGGCGAGCCGGGCGACGTCGTCCAGCTTCGCGGGCATCGCCGGCCTCCTCGCACTGTCGGGTCGACCACCTAGTCTAGTCGCTCATAGCAAGCGCTTTCTAGGAATTCGCGCGTCGTGGCCCGGGTCCGTGAAGGCGCACTTCGGCCGAGTCCGCCGTGTGGTAAAAGAACCGCATGCGCAACCAAGGCATCGGATCCTGGACCGCCCGCCGAGCGCGAATGTCGCCCGACCGCCTGGCCGTGGTCGACGACGGTCGCGAGTGGACATACGAACAGCTTCACCGGCGCAGCACCAGGACGGCGCACGCGCTCGCCAAGCTCGGCGTCGGCAACGGGGACCGCGTCGCCTACCTCGGGCCGAACCACGCGAACCTGCTGGAGACCCTGTTCGGCGCCGGGATGCTCGGTGCGATCTTCATCCCGCTCAACGCCCGGCTCGCGCCGGCGGAGCTGGCCTACATCCTCGGCGACAGCGGTGCGAGCGTCCTCGTGCACTCGCCCGCACACGCCGAGACCGCCGAGGCACTGGGCAAGGTCGTGTCGAAGACCGTGGACTTCGACACCTACGAAGAGCTGCTGGCCGACGCCTCCGAGGACCCGATCGACGAGCCGGTGGACCAGGAGGACATCGCCGTCATCATGTACACGTCCGGCACGACCGGACACCCGAAGGGCGCGGCGCTCTCCCACGCCAACGTCCACTGGAACAGCTTCAACCTGCTCATCGACGTCGACCTCGCCGGCGACGAGGTGACGCTGGTCAACGCGCCGATGTTCCACGTCGCGGCGCTCAACCAGACCGTCCTGCCCACGCTGCTCAAGGGCGGCACCGTCGTGCTCATGCCGGCCTTCAACCCGGTGCGCACGCTCGAGCTCATCAAGGAGCGGCGGGCCACCTACCTGTTCGGCGTGCCCGCGATGTTCCAGGCCATCGCCGCCACGCCCGGCTGGGCGGAAGCCGACCTGTCCTCGGTGCGCACGCTGATCTGCGGCGGCGCGCCGGTACCCGAGCAGGTCATCACCACCTACCAGGCGCGCGGGCTGACGTTCCTGCAGGGCTACGGCCTCACCGAGTCGGCGCCGAGCGGGTTGTTCCTGCGGGCCAAGGAGAGCACGCGCAAAGTCGGCTCGGCCGGCACGCCGTGCTTCTTCACCGACGTGAAGGTGGTCGGGCCCGACGGCGACGAGCTCCCGCCGGGCGAGCCGGGCGAGGTGCTCATCCACGGGCCGAACGTCATGCCCGGGTACTGGGAGAAGCCGGCCGAGACCGCGAAGGCGCTCTCCGAGGACGGCTGGCTGCGCACCGGCGACGTGGCCGTCACCGACGAGGAGGGCTTCCTCTACATCCGCGACCGCATCAAGGACCTCATCATCTCCGGCGGCGAGAACGTCTACCCGGCCGAGGTCGAGGACGCCATCCACAAGCACCCGGCCGTCGCCGACTGCGCGGTCATCGGGGTCAAGAACGAGCGCTGGGGCGAGGTCGGCCGCGCGGTCGTGGTGGTGCGCGACGGCGAGCAGCTGGAACCGGCCGAGCTGACCGAGTTCCTGGCCGGGCGGATCGCGAAGTACAAGGTCCCGGCGTCGGTCGTGTTCGCCGACTCCCCGCTCCCCCGCACCGCGTCCGGAAAGCTGCTGAAGACGAGCCTGCGCGCCACCTACGGCGACGGCTGACCGCTCGCCGCTCTGCGACCTCCCGCCCCCCGTGAAAAAATCGAGGGGTGAGGAGGTTGACATGCCAGTCACGCACCTCAGTCCTATGTGGAAAGTGGGGCGCACGGTCGGCATCGTCGTCGTCATCGTCGTCGCCGCGCTCTTCGTGGTCAGCAAACTGCCGAGCCTGAACCCGTTCGATGACCAGGAGGTCGACCGCAGCCAGCCCGCGCTGCTGCAGTCGGTCAAGGACCTCAGCCAGTACCACGCGGCGGAGGGCAACTTCCAGGTGGTCGTGGATCTCGAGCACGACGTCGCCTGGGTGCCGGACGTCATCGCGGGCAGCCGGACGTTGTTCGTGTCCGCCGGCACGGTCGACGCGTACGTCGACCTCGGCCGGCTGGCGGACGAGGCGCTGCGGGTGAACACCGAGAAGCGCACGGTCGCGGTCCAGCTCCCGGAGGCGAAGCTGGACAAGCCGAGCATCGACCAGAAGCGGACCTACCTGTACTCGCAGGAACGCGGCGTGTTCGACCGCGTCTCGTCGCTGTTCGAGACCAAGGACCAGCAGGAGTTCTACGTGATGGCGGAGGAGAAGATGGCCGCCGCCGCGAAGGACGCCGGACTCACCGAGCGCGCGGAGAAGAACACCCGCGCCATGCTGTCCGGCATGTTCAAGTCGCTCGGCTACACCGCCGAGTTCCCCGCCGACAGCGCCTCATGACTACAGCCTCGTAGCCACAGCCTCGTAGCTACAGGTCGTTGCCGGCGCAGGAGAGGTTGAAGCTGCGGTTGGCCAGCGGGAAGTCGGCCACGTCGGTGTCCGACAGGGCGAGCGGCAGCGCGGCCCAGTTGACGAAGCTCGGGTCGACGACCTTCACCCGGGTCAACGTGGCCTCGGCGGACAGCTCGACCCGATGGGTGATCGTGCCTCGCCAACCCTCCACGATGCCCACCCCCGTCGCCGCCACGGTGCGGCGGGCGAGCGGGGGCTCGACGGAGTGGTCGAAGCCGTGCTCGGACAGCGCGGTGATGAGCCGCACCGAGTCCGCGAACTCCGCCGCTCGCGCGAGGAACCGCGCCAGCACGTCGCCGTCGGTGCGCTCGTACGCGCGCGGCGGGTCGCCCGGCAGGAACGGGTGGTCGTGCCGGGCGTCGACGGTCAGGCCGCTCGCCCGGGCCACATAGCCCAGCGCGCCGTACTCGGCCGCGTCCGCCGCGGCGAGCACCGCGGTGCCGGTGAACCGGTCGACCACCACGCTGCTCGCGAGCGCGAGCTCCACGATCGAGGCCACCTCGGCGGCGAACTCGGCCAGTCGCTCGGGGTCGGGCAGCCGGCGGACCATCACACCGCCCGGGTGGATCGCGCCGCGCAGCAGCCGGTGGCCGGTGACCGCGTCGTTGACGCGCAGCAGCTCCTCCCGAACTCGCCGCGCGTGCGCCGCCAGCACGCCGTGCCCCGCGTCGCCGCACAGCGCGCCCAGGTCGGCCGCGTGGTTGTAGAGCCGCTCCAGCTCCAGCAGGATCGCCCGGATCCGCTGGACGTCCGGGGAGACCGGGTGCGCGCACGCGTCCTCGACCGCGAGGCAGAAGGCCAGCGTGTGCCCGATCGCGGTGTCGCCGCTGATCCGCTCGGCCAGCTCGATCCCGGCGGCCGGCGGGCGGTCCTGGAACATCCGCTCGATTCCTTTGTGGACATACCAGAGCCGGCCGCCCACGCCGCGAATCCGCTCGCCGTCGACCGTGAGCCGGAACTGGCTCGGCTCCATCACCCCGGCGTGCACCGGGCCGAGCGCGACCTCCGCCTCGTCGACCGGGGCCGGCACCTCGGCGGCGGCGAACTCCGGGGGCTCCCCCGCGGCGGCGAGCATCGGGTACCAGCCGCGCGGCCAGTGCCCGTGCCGGACCAGCCGCCGGGGCGCCGGGTGGCCCAGCGTCACGATGCCGAACAGGTCGTGCATCTCCCGCTCGAACCGGGCGGCCACCACGGACATGCCCGCCAGGCTCGGCACGGTCGGGGTGTCCCGCGGCACCGGCACGTGCACCTCGACCCGGCGGTCCGGGTCGGCGGCGGTGAACAGGTACACCGCGCGCAGACCGGTGTTGCCGGCGTCCTCGTGGCCGGCGACCAGAGCCACCCGGTACCCCTTGTCCAGCAACGACTTCGCCCGGCCGGGCAGGTCGTCCGGGCTGACGGTCAGCGCCGTGCGGTGCCGGCCGACGGAGTCGCCGGGCGGGCCGGGCGTGGGCGTGATCTCGGCGGTCATGGCGCCCCCGGTGTCGTGGAAACCGTTTCGGCGGCCTGGCGTAGCAGCGTGGCCAGCGGTTCGGCGGCCACCCCGAGGGCCGCGCAGACGACCAGGCCGCCGACCAGCGCGGCCGAGGTGGACACGGCGAGCGCCCCGGGGGCGGTGGCCGCGCCGGGACTGTCCGGCGGCTCGCCCAGCAGCATGCGGCTGGTGTGCGCGACGAGCGCCACGGCCATCGCGAGCACGAGGACCAGCGCGACCGCGACGAGCCAGCCGAGGCCGGCCGCGAACCCGGCTCGGGCGATGCCGAGCCCGCTCGCGAACAAGCTGAACGGCGGCAGCCCGAGCAGCGCGAGCACACCGACCCCGAACGCGCCGGCCAGCATCGGGTGCCGAGCGGCGAGCCCGCGCACACCCTCGGTCCGGTTCGTGCCGGTCACCTGGCGGATCCGCCCGGCGCCGAGTAGCAGCACCGCCTTGGCGATGGCGTGCCCGAGCAGGTGCAGCAGCGCCGCGGCGAGCGCGAGCGGGCCGCCGATCGCCGCGCCGAGCGCGACCAGGCCGAGCTGGCCGGTGCTCGAGTAGGCGAGCATCCGCTGGTAGTCGCGCTGGGCCAGCAGCAGCGAGGCGGCGACGAGCAACGAGGCGACCGCGAGCGCGGCCAGCAGCACCCGGCCGAACGTCGGCCCGAGCGCCACGTCGGCGACGGCGCGGACCCGCAGGATCGCGTACACCGCGACGGACGCCAGCACGCCCGACAGCAGCGCGGCCACCGGTGCCGGGGCCTGGCCGTGCGCGTCGGGCAGCCACGCGTGCAGCGGCGCGAGGCCCGCCATCGCGCCGAACCCCACCACCAGCAGCACGACCGCGATCCGCACACCGTCCACATTGGAGCCGACAGTCTCGAGGAAGACGACGCCCAGCAACGCCAGCGCGAGACCGGCCGAGCAGACCACCACGACCTTCCAGGCCGCCTCCGCGCCCGCCCGGCTCGCCCCCTGCCCCACCAGGAACCCGGTGGCCAGCACGGCGACCTCGATGCCCACCCACAGCAGGCCGAGGTCGGCGGCGAGCACCGCGAGCACCGTCGCCGCGAGGAACAGCTGGACCGCCACGCAGTGCCAGCGCGCGGTCCGACCGGTGGCCCGGCCGGCCTCGATCTCGGCGGCGAGATGGGCCGGCGTCGCGACGGTCGCGAGCAAGGCGACCGCACCGACCACGACGAGCAGGAACGCGGTGAGCGCGTCGGCCCGCAGCACGCCCGCCGCGGCGGTGAACTCCCCCGCGAACTCCCCCGACCCCGCGACCTCCACGGACGCGCCGACCGCGGCGGCCAGCACCAGGCCCGCGCTCACCGCGCCGACCCACGCCGTGAGCGGCCGCCAGCCGAGCACCGCGTACGCGACCGCGCCGAGCAGCGGCACGGCGAGCGGCGCGAACATGAATACGGTCATCATGAGTCCCGCAGCTCCCGAAGCTCGTCCAGGTCGGTGTCACCGATGGTCTCGGCCGTACGCACGGCTGACAGCTGCCGGATCACCAGCACCAGCAACACGTCCAGTGCCACGCTCACCTGCACGAGCAGGCCCAGCCCGGCGCCGGTGAGCAGCGCGACGGCGGTGATCCCGTTGTCCATCAGCACCAGCCCGGCCAGCTGCGCCAGCGCGCCGCGGCGGGTGACGAGCACCAGGAAGCCGATCAGCACGACGGCCACGCCGACCGGGATCGCCGCGCTCGCCTCACCCGTCACCCCGCCCGGGACGAGCTCGACCAGCGGCCGGCACACGGCGAACGCCAGCAGCGTCAGCGCGGCCGCCGCGAGCAGCGACACCGCCCCGCCGACCAGCGGCCGCGGGTCGTCCGCGGGCTGCCCGGCGGGTGGCCGGTGCGCGCGGCGCAGCAGGTAGGGCAGCAGGCACGCGCGCAAGACCAGGAGGCCGGCGGCCACCGCCCACAGCTGCACGGAGACCTGGTGGATGGCCAGCACCGCGCCGAGTCCGGCCAGCGCCACGCCCTGCAGGACGAACACCCGGACCACCACGGGCAGCCGGTGGCGCCACAGCGCCACCGCGGCCGTCAGCAGCAGCCCACCGCAGGCCAGGTCCAGCAGCTGCGCGTACAAGGAGTCATTCATGCGACCTCCCCTCTCAGGCCAGGAAGTAGGAGGCGGACACGGCCAGCAGGGCGAGCACGAACGAGCCCGCGAGCAGCCCCGGCACCCGGACCAGCCGCAGCCGGGCCACGAACACCTCGGCGACGGCCACCAGCACGCCGAGCACGGCGACCTTGACCACGAACGCGAGCACGCCGACGAGCACCGCGCCGGCGCCCAGCGTGGTCGCGATCCCCCACGGCGCGAACAGGTTCGCGAGCAGGCCCAGCAGCACCGCGAGCCGCATCGCCGACGCCAGCCGCACGATCGCGAGATCCGGGCCGGCGTAGTCGAGGACCGTGGCGCCGTGGACCATCGTCGACTCCTCGAGCGTGGTCGGGTCGGCCACCGGCCGCCGCCCGGTCTCCGCGACGACCGCCACCAGCAAGGCCGCCGCGGCGAGCAGACTGCCCGGCGAGACGACCCGGACCGGGTCGTCGAGCGTGGCGGACACGATCGAGCCGAGGTTGGTCGAGCCCGCGCGGGCGGCCACCGCGAGGATCGCGACCAGCAGCGTCGGCTCGGCCAGCGCGAGGATCGTGAGCCGCCGGCCGGCGCCCAGCGCGCCGAACGCGGAGCCGGTGTCCAGCCCGCCGAGCACCAGCGCGACCGCGCCCAACGTCAGCAGCGCGACGACCGCGAACAGGTCCGCCGCCGGGCCCACCGCCGACTCGGCCGCCACGAACGGCGCGACCACCGCGACCACGACCGTGGTCGCGAGCAGCAGCAGCGGCGCCGCGCGGAACACCTCGCCGGTGCCGCCCGGGTCGACCGACTCCTTGCCGAACAGCTTGCGCAGATCCCGGTAGGGCTGCCAGATCCCGGCGCCGACCCGGCCCTCGAGCCGGGCGCGCACCTTGTCCAGCACGCCGACCAGCAGCGGCGAGCCGGCGAGCAGCAGCATCGGCTGCGTCACACCGGCGACGATCCCCAGAGCACTCACGACGCCCCCTCGCAGGCTCGGTGCCGCCGCTCGCGGTCGCCCTGTGTTCGATGACTCGCTCCGCAAGCTCCGCGTGTTCGATGACTCGCTCCGCAAGCTCCGCTCATCGCGTCACCACCAGGATCGCGAGCAGCCCGCAGACCGCGTAGAAGCCGTAGCCGACGTAGCGGTGCACGCTGCCGGTGGCCAGCAGGCGGCCGGCCCGGCCCCACGCGTCGAGCAGGGCGAGCACGGGCCGGTAGAGGCGACCCTCTGTCCGCGCGGATCCGTACGCCGGCACGGCGAACGTCGTGGCCCGGCGCGGCGCCGGGCCGGCGCCACCGTCCCATGTGGACACCACGCGGCGGGCCCGGCGACCGGCGAGCAACCGCGCGGCGCCCAGGACCAGGGCGAGCGCGAGGGCCAGCGCGACCGTGAGGATCAGCGGCGATAGCGAGCCGGCGACCCCGGCCAGCCGCACGGTGACCGTGCCGGTCACCACCTTGTCGCCCGCCCCGAGCGCGACCCCGCTCGCGGTGCCGAGCGCGGGCAGCACGAG